>NZ_CP196388.1:0-458274 GCF_058509245.1 Nicoliella sp. ESL1113
TTTTTATAAAAAGATGTTCGCTAAGTCCCCTGCTGGACGGCCAGGTACGGCTGATGAAATTGCTAACGTTGCTGAGCTATTAATGAGCGACCGAGGGGCCTTCATCACTGGTGCGACCTTCCTAGCTGATGGTGGTGCGACTGCAGATTTTTACTACGGTGATAAAGATTAAAAACTAATTTTAAGGGAGAATTTAAATATGAAACAAACACGTTTTGTGAAAGCTGGGAAAGTCGAAGTGAAAGACGTTGCCAAACCAGAAATTGAAAAAGACGATGATGTTATTTTACATGTTGTGCAAGCTTGTGTTTGCGGATCAGATCTTTGGACATACCGTGGATTAGATAAGAAAACACCTAATTCATTGAACAACGGCCATGAAGCAATCGGAATCGTTGAATCAGTCGGAAAAGCCATCACCACGGTTAAGCCTGGTGACTTTGTGATTGCACCGTTCACCCATGGGTGTGGCCATTGTGCAGCTTGTCGGGCTGGCTTTGATGGGAATTGTCAAAGCCATTCTGATAATTTTAGTAACGGGTATCAATCAGAATATGTGCGCTTCCAACATGCAAATTGGGCTTTAGTGAAGGTTCCTGGCAATCCAGAAGATTATAGCCAAGGAATGCTCAATTCATTCTTAGCCCTATCCGATGTAATGGCCACTGGATTTCATGCTGCTAAGACAGCCAACGTCCAAAATGGTGATACAGTTGTGGTTGTTGGGGACGGCGCAGTTGGACTTTGTGGAATCATTGCTGCTCAATTACTCGGTGCTAAGCGGATCGTTGCCATGAGTCGTCACGCTGATCGTCAAGCATTAGCCAAAGAATTTGGGGCGACCGATATTATTGAAGAACGTGGGGATGAAGCAGTCGAAAAAGTCATGGAAATTACCCACAACGCTGGTGCCGATGCCGTACTCGAATGTGTCGGAAGTGAATTATCGACTAATACCGCTTTGAAGGTTGCGCGTCCTGGTGCCCACGTTGGTCGTGTCGGCGTTCCCCATGGTAACATTGACTACCCAGTTGCATTCTGGAATAATGTTGTCATCGCTGGTGGAATTGCATCCGTAACGACTTATGATAAAAACATCCTATTAAAAGCAGTATTAGATGGTCAGATCAATCCTGGAAAAGTATTTACAGCGACTTACAACATTGATGATGTTGATGATGCTTATAAAGCAATGGCTGAAAGAAAAACAATTAAGTCAGTTGTTACTACTAAATAATTTAATAAAAAATACCCAATAATTGTTATTAATTTTTAACAACCATTGGGTATTTTATTTAGATTGAAGCAACTACTTAGGATCGATTTCGACGGTTGCAGAAACAGGGCCTGCCTCAACCATTGGTGGATAGTAAGGACTGCTGCCATACTTATCCTGATAGGCTTGGTTGATCTTTGCATCTAATTGTGAATTACCAGCAGCTGATTTGAAGGTTACTTCAAATTCTTGTCCCGCCAATTTGATCTTTCCGGCCCCCTGCTTAATTGCTGATTGGTACCAACTCGAATGTTGACCGTTATAACCACGAACGTAAAGGTTACCATCAGCAACGACCGACCAAATGAACGTCGGTGTCCCGTAAGTCTTGCCATCGTCGTAAAATGGTGAGATGTGCATATCATCTGCAGTAGCAAAAGCTTCTAACTGTGAAGCATTCCATTTTGTCATAATATTGCCCCCTTCTGTGATTAAGACTATTAAACCACCTAGAGTTAACTATAAGTCAAGCACCACGCACCTAGACGTTGAATACCATGACCAAGAGCAATAAGATAATGAAACCAAAAAACGCTACCACGAAGAGTGTCCAAATAATAATTGGTAACCCGAAAATAATCGTTAATGTCCAAACGAAAATGTTCTCTATATAACTTGGCTGATCTTCTGGGAGTTCTTCATCAACAGTTTTTTCGAGTTCACTAACCGTACATGGTGCATTCGTTCCAGATGCCCATATTGCTCTGGCAGGACAGTTCGGACATGCTGAAAAAGTGCTCGGATACACAAAATTACATCGGGAGCACTTTACATTTGGTGCTTGGTCAAAATGTGGTGAAGCCTTCCGCTCATCAGCATGGGTCGGATGATAATCGATCGAACCACACTCGGGACAGGTTATTTGGGTGTCCTGGTAAATACGTTTGCAGCGATAGCATTGCACCTCCACCCCACCTGGTTCGTCATCAGCAACTGGTGTGGCGTTAGCATTGGAAGCATCACAATAAGGACACGCTTTAAGCAAATCATTATAAATATAACCACATTTTTGGCATTTTAACTTTTTTGCCGATGCTAAATTAACGTCAGCGTAGTTAATTTTATTGAATTCTGGATGGTCGTATGGGGTTGTTTCACCTAACGTTGCATCGCAATTGAATCTAGGACAAGCATTTAATATTGGGTAATCAAGATCATCAATGCAATAAATGTAGTCACATAAATTACACCTTAAATAAATCCCCTCCCAGGTGCTAAAAAATTTTTTATTTTTATTACTATCTATTTTGTAGCAATATGGGCATTCATTTTTTGAATCAACTCTAATAAACCCACATTTAACACATTTAATGTTCATATTTTAAAATCCTTATTTATGAAGATGTTTAATTCATAATTATAGGTTATAAATTAGTTATAAACAATTTTTCTTTTTTTATTTTGGTTAAAGTAAATATTTGCTTGTGACTATGCGCAGTCCTCTATCATGTTAGCCCCCATTAATTACTTATTTTTTACATTTTTATGCTAACTTTTTTACAATTTCAGAGATATGATAAAGATGCATCAAAAAATTAAATAGAAAAAAGGCGATTATTTTGAAGCATTTTAGTAAATTGATTCCCATCAGTGTAATTGGTATTTCGTTATTGACAGTAAGTAGTTCGACTCTCAACGTTAGTGCAAAAGCAAGTTCTAACAAGAATGAAGTTACGATCTACCTAGCTCGCCATGGTGAAACTACGGGAAACGTAATGGAGCTTGCAGAGGGTTGGGATGATTATCCATTAACCCCTAAGGGCGCAAAAGTGGCTGAAGAAGTTGGTGCTGGATTACGCGGGATCAAGTTTACTGATGCAGCGTGCGGAAAATTAATTCGACACTTAGATACGGTTAAAGACATGTTGGTTTACTCTGGTAATGGTAAAGTTACCGTTAACGAAACGCCCCTATTTAGAGAAGCTGGTAACGGTGAATACGAACTAGACAATTATGACCAAGAAGATGCTGTTTTAAATAAGTACTACAACGCCACTAGTCGTGCAGAGCTACAAAAGAAATTTGGAACTGATTTTGTAGTTAAGATGCATGATGCATTGTACGAAATTGACAAAGATAGTACCAAACTCCCTAAAGCTGATCGAGCAGAAAGTGGTACTACAATCGTTAAACGTGAAGCCAAAGGCATTAAAGAAGTAGCTGAACGGACTGCTAAGGAAAAGGGGAAAAACGCCCTTGTCGTTAGTTCCGGAGATATCATTACTGCATACTTATCAAAATATGATCACAATATGAGTGCTGCTGATAAGAAATTAATTACCGATGAAGCAATGCCTAACTCAGGAATCACAAAGGTTTATTACAATGTTAAGACCAATAAAGTTAGATTTGGTAAAGTCGGCGATACCAGCTACGTCAATAAGGGCATTAAATACTTAAAGGATCACAAAGTTAAGGATCAAAAAACAATTGATGTAAAATATCAAGATTAATCATTAAATATTAAAACGACCTAATCATCTTTATTATTAGGTCGTTTTTTTTATGGCAAAAAACAATAATCACCCTTGTAATAAAATACATCTGATGTATTATATAAGTGATATGATGTATTTGAGGAGGGAAAGTTAACATGCAATCTAAAAATATAAGTCTTGGCACGGAAACGATCCAAAAAATCATTATGTATATTAAGGAACACCACTTAACTACTGGTGATAAGTTACCCAAAGAAGCTGAATTAATGAATGAACTATCGGTCGGTCGCTCCACTATTAGAGAAGCAATGCAAATCCTCGCCCATTCAGGCGTGGTTAGCATTAAACAAGGATCAGGAACATACGTTCAACAATTGGAGCTGATTGACGAACAAAATCCCCTGCTATGGCGAACTGAGAAAATGCTTGAAAAAGAGGCCATTGTTGAATTGGTTGATAATGATATTACCCCTGAAGAATGGATTACACTCAAAGCATATCTTACTAGAAGGAATCAATTATTATCACAAGGCAAGTTCAATGAATACCTTGAACAAGATATCCTATTCCATGAACAAATCGTCAAAATGGCACAAAATGCGTATTTAATTAAGTGGTTCAAGGAACTAAAGCCACTATGGAAAAGTCATCTAAGTCAATCAATTGCTAAGAATCCACACTATAAAGGGAAAATTAAGCATCATAATCAGTTGTTCGATGCATTGATGGATCGAAATGCAGAAGCTGCCATCAAGTTAATTCAGGAAGTAGGCAAATAAAATGTTATCAATCCCAACAATTATTTTCTTAATTATCGGTGGACTGGCGGCTGGGGTTTTAAATGGGATTGTCGGGATGGCGGTCTTAACAATCTATCCCATCCTGTTGTCAATTGGCGTTTCTCCCATCATGGCAAACGTAACGGCCACCATTAGTATTATATTCAGTGGTTGTACCTCGGTCCTATCATCTGCTAAGGAAATCAAAAGTTATCGTAAACAAGCTGGGGTCATCACATTACTTTCAGTATTTGGTTGCATAATTGGCACGTTCATCCTAATCAACAGCAGCAATGCTCAATTTAAACGGATCGTCCCGTTTATCATTATGTTTGCCGGAATCATGATGTTGATCCCCAAAAAAGACCAGCCCCATGACAACCGCTTCATACGAAGCATTCAGTACCTGTTTCTCCCCATCATCGGTCTTTATAACGGCTACTTTGGTGCGGGGTCAGGAATTTTAGAAACCGCAGTGTTGTCCAGAATTATTCATGCCCCGTATTATGTCTACAATGCGATTAGAAACGTTTTGTCACTAGCTAGTAACATTATCAGCGCCATTATCTTTATTTTGATTTTACCAGTGGACTGGATCGTTATCATTCCACTAGCGATTGGACTAGTGGTCGGCGGCTATTTAGGACCGATCATTGTTAAATTCATCCCTACTAAAGTGATGGAAATTTGCGTGGGGATTTTTGCAATCGGATTATCAACCTATCTATTTATTACTACCTATTAGAAAAGTGAGGTTACCAATATGAGAATCAATATCTTACAACACACTCCAAACGAAGGCCCAGGCTCAATTTTAGACTGGGCGCAAGCACACGACCATGAAGTCTATACCTATCATCCATACCAATTTGGCTACTTACCTACTGCAGATGAAACCAATATGTTAGTTATTTTAGGAGGACCGATGAGTCCCAACGATAACTTTCCCTGGATTCAACAGGAACGCGATTTAATCAATACCCTTTTAAAGCGGAATACGCCAATGCTTGGGGTCTGTTATGGCGCGCAACAAATCACCAAGGCCATGGGATACCCAGTTGGTAAATCGCCAGTCAAGGAAGTTGGTTGGGCAGCTGTTAAACTAGAAAGTAATGCCATTTCTGGATTACCAAAACAAGTCACTGCCCTTCACTGGCATGAAGAAATGTTCAAAATTCCAGCAGGGGCAGAACGTTTATTTTCCACCCCTGGCTTAAAGAACCAAGGGTTCGTGATGAACCATCGAATTGCGGGCCTCCAATTTCATTTGGAACCCAAGGCTAATAACGTTCGTGAGATGGTAGTGAATGATTTTCCATATATTAAGGACTCGATATTAGGCCAAAGCGCTCAAGAAATATTGAACACCCCAGTTCCAATTGAAAATAAGGCCGTCATGTTTAGAATACTAGATTACATTAATGAACAATAATCAATGAAAAAAGGCAGTAGCATTCACGAATGTGATTACTACTGCCCTTTCATTTGATATTTAGTTCATCGTTAATCCACCATCAACAGTGTAATTTTGACCTGTAATCCCATCACTTTCGTCTGATCCTAAGAATACCACCATCTTAGCAACCTGTTTCGGAGTAGTTACTGATTTAAGTGGCGTTTGATTGGCAATTAAGTCAAACACCTCGGGAGTAGTAACAGCACTGGCATTAGTGGTTCTAAGTAATCCCCCTGATACCATATTAAAACTAATCCCAGCACTCCCTAGCTCGGCTGCTAAGTTTCTAGTAAATCCAATCAATGCTGCCTTTGCAGTGGTGTATTCATGGTAAGGAACCACCGGATTTTGAAACAGGTTCGTCCCGATATTAATGACCTTCCCATAATGATTTTTAATCATATTAGGAAGCGCACTTTGGGTAACGTTAAAAGCACCCTTCAAGGTCCCGTCAATTTGTTTTTGATAGTCATCCCATGATAAATCTTGAAAAGCCTTTTGCTTAACGGGATCAAATTTAAACCCGACTAAAGCATTATTAACAACGACGTCTAGGCTTCCAAAATGATCAATTGCCTGCTTAACTAGTTCATCGATTTGACTTCTGTCCCTAACGTCGGCCTTGATCGCAATTGCATGGTCTGATCCAATTTCTTCAACTACTTGGTCAGCAGCGTCTTGATGATGGTAATAATTTACCACGACGTTAAAGCCCCGTTCACCAAATTGTTTCGCAGTTTCAGCGCCTAATCCTGAACTTGCTCCTGTAATTAAAACTGTTCTTGCCATTTGAAAAATCTCCTTAAAAGACTAATCGAATGAAGCAATAGCTTGATTTTATACACCTTTAATAATCCCTCCGCTAGCATTACCTAGATCAGGTTCATGGGTATCATCTCAGCCATTCCAGCACCCCATTAATCGGTATATTATTTGAATCCACTTATATATTAAGCGATAAAAATGAATTAATCAACTCAATATAAAAACACAATCCAATAACGAATTGTGCTTCATCTTAATTATTTAATAACTCGGTAGACAGCCTCCATTGGTTGGCGTTTCTTAGGCGTAATCGCTTGGTCACGATAACCAAAACTGACCATTACAGAAACGCTCCACTTTCTAGGATCGAATGCTCCATAATCAGACAGAATCCGATCAATGTTGACACGGTTAAAGCCCTCGATTGGACAACTATCAATGTCTAATGCTGCAGCGGCATCCATCATGTTCGCCAATGGAATGTAGGTTTGCTTTGAAGCCCAATCAAATAATTCACGCTCAGTATTTAACTTAAAATCATTTTCCTGAAAATTAATGATTTTTTTAGAGAACGGTGAATCAATGTCAAACGGGTGGCCTTGAACATCTTCGCTCATATGCTTAATATGAGGGGAATGAATATTCATATCCTTACGAGCTAAAATTACAACAAATTTATCAGCGCCGTCAAGGCTCTTTTGCGCCCCCCAGGCATCGTTATACATTGCCTGTTTCAATTCTTTATTTTCGATCAACAAAAATTGCCAAGGTTCAAGTCCCATTGAACTAGGTGATAATCTAGCGACCTCCATAATGGTATGCCAATCCCTATCGGAAATATGTTTGTTCGGATCATACTTTTTAGTCGCATACCTACGATGGGCTAAGTTAATTAAAGCTTCGTTTTTATCCATAATTGTCATCCTTTTTAATTGATATAATAATAAATTATCATTGATAACAATGTGCCGCAATTAATTCGCCCTCGCTCAGCTAATTATCGATCAGATTTTAATGGATTAGGCCTTTAAATCAAGGCATCATCATGATTAAGCGATAATTTGAAAATAATTATAAATAAATTAGATAAAACCCTTTACATTCTAATTTAATTGCGTTATATTATTATCAACAACAAAGCAAAGGGGATGTTTCCAATGCAAACTGAAGGCTTTACCTCAGATTAAATTGTAAGGGATGTGTTTCCACCAATGAGATTATAAGTGAGTTACCCAGCTAATGAAAGAGAGGTACCTACCATTCACTTAAAACATCGATTTACCGCAGATTCTAAATAAGAAAGAAGTGTTTCCACCATTTTGCTAAATAAGATTCAAACTCATAATAATAATGCCTGATAGATCATCTAAAATGGTCTATCAGGTATTTTGATTCCAGCCCTTTTCCCTATCAACGGATGATTAAAAAATAATTAAAAAAGATTAGAAAAAATCGTTCAAAAGGGTTTACTTTATCATTTAAAAGGTATATTATAATGACAATAAATCAAAGGGGATGATTCCAGTATCATGAAGAACGATTTACCCCAGATTTTATTCAAGGGAGATGTAATCACCAACTTAGTACAAAGTTCGTTTTACCCAGCTAATGAACAGGAAGGTGTTACCATTCACTTAGAAAATCGATTTACCGCAAATTCTAAATAAGAAAGAAGTGTTTCCACCATTTCGTTATTAAAGATTCAAATCCATAATAATAATGCCTGACAGATCATGAATAATGGTTTGTCAGGTATTTTGATTTTAAGCTATTTTATTGCCAAGCTAAATTGAAATATTTAGAACGCATATTTTTACAACTGCACATAAATCATTCATAATATACATATCAATCGAATGAGTCAGGAGATTTTGCCAATGGATAAGCATAAGATCAATAAGTATATCGGAAACGATAAACCATTAGAAATTTATTCAAAATCACGTGATAATTATAAGTATGAAAACTTTGCGCTTGGTTATATCGTAAGGGACTTGGGGATGTACTTAATTTTACAAACGATCGATGACTATGGATTTCTTGATTCATATACAATCATCTTAAAGGATGATATTTCAAAAATTTCATTTGGAACTACCTATTCAAAACTGTTTGACCGTTACGTTGCTTTTACGAAGGAAAATCAACTTTACGATCCGTTTAATCTCCAGCAACAATTTAAAAAATTTAAAACTGATGATTTTTTTAAAATTATTGATTATTGTTTTAAACATCAAATAACACTTTCGGTTTATAGTACCGAGCACGATTATGTGCAACAGGGTCGTATCATGACGATTGAAAATGACTCAATAACTTTGAACGAAGTTGAATTTAGTGAATTAAATGGATTTAACGATGTTGATGAAAATGAACCCATTAATTTAGTTGATATTACTGCGATCGATATTTTAAGTAAGGAAAGTTTCTTATTCGATCGATTGAGCTAAAAACAATTAATAAAACAGGCCAGCTGCTAATTCAATTGCAACTGCCCTGTTTTTATTTTACTTTAATTCACTATTGGTAATTTGAGTCACTTTATCATTACTAAACACCAAACTGATGGATTTACCATTTTCACCTGTAAGATAGACAACGGTTTTCAATGATGTTCCGCCACTGGCACTTTCTGATTCCGCAGAAGGCTGCCCTAACTTTTCAATTACACTATTATAGCTATTGCCGATTTTAATTGAATTGATCTTATTATTGTTCAATACGCTTAATTTATTAATATCAGAATTAGAGAACCCCTTAGAAACCACACGATCATTTTCAAACGTAACCGTAACATCTTTTGCCTTAAATTGATTACTCAACTTACTAAAGAGATAACTTTTTACTTCTTTCCCACTACTAACCTTGGTAGTAGTAACTGATGATGGCTTACCAAGCAACTTTCTGACGTATGCAGATGTTGAACCACTGTTATCAACAAAGCTACCAACTTTAATGGACTGAAAATTGTGATAATTTAGACTAGCATTATGAGAAACTGTAGAAGGATTTGCTCCCCTACTGCCCTTTTTATCTGTATTAGAATTGCTACAACCAATTAATATAAACGTTAGCAATAAACCAGCCGCAATTGAAAATAATTTTTTCATATCTGTAGCTCCTTAAAGTTATTTACATCTTAATTATACATTAGGTACAAACTCTAAAAAAGGATAAAACAATGCTAAAAATTTAAATAATTTTTTTATCATCATTAGCTAACTTATTCATCAACTCATCAAGGCTTTTAATAGAATTAAACTCATATTGCGTCAGGGGTTCATTCTGATCTTCTTTGCTAAATTGAGAATCAGCATCTAAGGTTGGCTTAAAAGGTAACGAACGCTCCCTTAAAGATTGTTTTAAAAACATATTGATGGCTGTACTCATATTAAATCCCATTTCATTAAACATTTTGGCAGCATCATTTTTTAAATCGGCATCAACTCGAACTATAATTTGTGATTGCTTCATTTAATATCATCATTCCTTTTTAATAACTATTAATTATACTATACATTGAGTATAAAAACAATTATAGTAAATTGAATAATTCTTAATAATTATTTTTAATTTAATTAATGATATTATGCTTAAAAATAAATATTATAAATTATATTTATTTTAACTACCCTATTTGTGATATAATGGAAATTGAAATTTTTTGGAGGTTAAAAATCATGAATAAAGCTAATATTTCATTAGTTAAAATAGTATTAAGTAATTCAATTGCAATTCAAGCACCCATTTCTGCAATGGCTGCATCAATCAACGGTAATTGGCACGGGAATGATTATGACGTAACGATTTTCGGTGATAAACAAAAACATATGCGCGTTAATAACACTTACGTTAACTTAAAAAGAGTTGACGAAAATAAATGGCAAACTCAATCAAACGGTGCATTCAAAAACTTTAATCTAATCTATAAACATGGGAATTTATACGTTGGTGGCGACTTGCATTACTACTACAAGTTACATAGATAATTAAATTAAAAATTTTTTATATATTATTTTTCTAGGTGGAAAGCTTTAGATGTTGAATTTAAGGCTTACCACCTATTTTTTGATATTAATTGGTAATAAAAATTTAAAATTAAATGTATTTAATCAACTTAATAAAAAATGTTACAATTAAATAAATATATATATGGAGGATTAAGGTTATGGCAACATATTTAATCATCGGTGGGATTGGATTAGTCATTTTATTCATTGCTTACTGTATATTAATAATTAAATCATCGAATAAAAGGGTTAAATCCGAAATTGATTCCGCCCCACAAATTGCTGAGGAAATGAACCCCGGTCAAAAAATAGTTAAAGAGCTTTCCACTACTGGTAGCGAGGCAATTTCGAAATTCCTAGAATCATTTCCAACTGATCAATTCTCAACCCATGTTCAAACTCGACACATTCGTAGAAATGATAGGGATTATTATACTACCCTTGTTACTATCGTTAAATTTCCAGATCATCAAAAAAGAAGATAAAAAAGATTACTAAAAGCCCATAGGACTTTGGTAATCTTTTTTATTTACTAACCCTAGTGATTGTGAGTAAGAGGCTTTAATTTCCACTATATTCAACAAACCATAAGGATAACTCTCGCACTTGCGAGTAAATGCTTTCATGTAATCATGTAATCACGTAATCATGTAATCATGTAATCATGTAATCAGTGGGATCGCTCTCTCGCTTACGAGTAAAAGTGTCAATAAAATCATCTTCAATACTCTTTTTAAGGATCACTCTCGCGCTTGCGAGTAAAAGGCAACCCACTCGATCAATGGAACTGTAACGCTGGGATCACTCTCGCGCTTGCGAGTAAAAGTCTGGAACATCGAGGTCGAACACTGTGCTTTTAGGATCACTCTCGCGCTTGCGAGTAAAAGTTATACAGTTGTAGCGACGATGTTGCAGCATCAGGATCACTCTCGCGCTTGCGAGTAAAAGAGTGATTAAAACTAGCTTCCCTTTTTGTGACTAGGATCACTCTCGCGCTTGCGAGTAAAAGTTTGAATGATGAAATTAGCCAAAACATCGTTAAGGATCACTCTCGCGCTTGCGAGTAAAAGAAATGATCGTAGATGCTTTTTCGCTAGTTTTCAGGATCACTCTCGCGCTTGCGAGTAAAAGTTTTCTGTATTAACTGTATCAACTGTAATAGTAGGATCACTCTCGCGCTTGCGAGTAAAAGTTGAACAGGTACTAAATCAAGATAAGTTAGCTGGGATCACTCTCGCGCTTGCGAGTAAAAGATCTTGTTGCTATCAGTCTTACTGCTATCAGTAGGATCACTCTCGCGCTTGCGAGTAAAAGCGTAGATCGGTTTCAAACGCGTTGATCTTGGCAGGGATCACTCTCGCGCTTGCGAGTAAAAGCCAAGAAGATATCAGCATTATCATACATCATCAGGATCACTCTCGCGCTTGCGAGTAAAAGTTGAGTCAAGGTAAAAATTTCGGGGTCATGCAAGGATCACTCTCGCGCTTGCGAGTAAAAGGAGTTCCCGTCACTACCATAATCGCCAATATCAGGATCACTCTCGCGCTTGCGAGTAAAAGAAGCTGCTGAAGTGGAACAGATCATCATAAGTGGGATCACTCTCGCGCTTGCGAGTAAAAGTAGACAGGCCGTGATTGATGATGAAACGCTCGAAGGATCACTCTCGCGCTTGCGAGTAAAAGGCCTGCTGCCTTAATTGGTGGCAGGCTTTTTTAGGATCACTCTCGCGCTTGCGAGTAAAAGATAAATTTGAATGGAGCATTCCGACTTACGGGAGGATCACTCTCGCGCTTGCGAGTAAAAGGTCTCTGGTAGTCTCTGGTTATTGGTGTGGTCAGGATCACTCTCGCGCTTGCGATTAAAAGTTGATGCAACAGTATGACGATCGTAACGAAAAAGGATCACTCTCGCGCTTGCGAGTAAAAGTCACTTGGGCGAGTTGATGATTTCCATAACTATGGATCACTCTCGCGCTTGCGAGTAAAAGTCCCATATAATCATCCTTTCACTTTTCAGCAAAGGATCACTCTCGCGCTTGCGAGTAAAAGCCTTCAAACTGTTTTTTGACCTCATGTTCCTTAGGATCACTCTCGCGCTTGCGAGTAAAAGTTGATATCAACGCATACTATTAGATAGTAACCAGGATCACTCTCGCGCTTGCGAGTAAAAGGTAGTACGCTTAGTGGCGTAAATGACCGCTTCGGGATCACTCTCGCGCTTGCGAGTAAAAGTTGTGGAACATTCGGGAATTTTTTCAAGTTTCAGGATCACTCTCGCGCTTGCGAGTAAAAGTAAATCCGAATTCACGCTATATTTATCTCGATAGGATCACTCTCGCGCTTGCGAGTAAAAGACCAATAAGGATAAATTTTATCACGTGGATGGAGGATCACTCTCGCGCTTGCGAGTAAAAGAATAGTTCTCTTTTTTTGTCTTCAATTAGCTTAGGATCACTCTCGCGCTTGCGAGTAAAAGCCGTCACTAGTAAGATTTTGAACTGTTTGGATAGGATCACTCTCGCGCTTGCGAGTAAAAGCCGTCACTAGTAAGATTTTGAACTGTTTGGATAGGATCACTCTCGCGCTTGCGAGTAAAAGTTTCTACTGCTGGGTCATCTGGATCCGCAAACAGGATCACTCTCGCGCTTGCGAGTAAAAGACCATCGCCCCGATTTTTCGGGGTATACATAACAGGATCACTCTCGCGCTTGCGAGTAAAAGCTAAAGCCAGCCACTTGTGCCACGATTTGTGCAGGATCACTCTCGCGCTTGCGAGTAAAAGGTCGATTGAACTGTTGCTATAATCGCCTGTTGAGGATCACTCTCGCGCTTGCGAGTAAAAGCAAAATCATCTAGCGACTACAATTATGCATGTAGGATCACTCTCGCGCTTGCGAGTAAAAGTTTTCAAATGGATAGCCTAAATCTGGCTTTTCAGGATCACTCTCGCGCTTGCGAGTAAAAGCGAAATGCATTTCGTATTCTTCCCGTAATTTATGGATCACTCTCGCGCTTGCGAGTAAAAGTGAATTCCCGTCACTACCATAATCGCCAATATCAGGATCACTCTCGCGCTTGCGAGTAAAAGACTTAAAAAATACTGTTTTAATGGGATTCTTTTTTTAACTTATTGTAAAATCCATTTACTTTATTAGATAAAGCATATATTAATTTTACATCATCACCACCTCTATGTGGTACATTTTTATTTATTTCATATGATTTTAAAACGTTCTCTAACTTATAGCTATTAAGAAACATCTTTTCTCTTTTAACTAATTGTAATAAATCAATAATCTTATTTTCAATCCTATAATCGCCAACTTTAGAAAATGCGTGATTCAAAAATTTTAAATCAAAACTTATTGAGTACCCTACTATAACATTATCGCCAATAAAGTCTTTGAATTTATTTAAGGCATCTTCCAAATGCAATCCATTATTAGTAAGAATTGATTCATTAATACCAGTTAATTTAACAATTTCATTAGGAACTGAGTTATTTGAATTTATTAAAACATCAAATGATTCTTGTTTTCCATTTAAAATTTTCAACGCGCCGATTTCAAGTATATTATTATTTTTGAAATCTAATCCATCTGTTTCAATATCAACTACCACATAATTATAATTTTTATGATTATTTTTAGACTTAGCAATCCGATTTATTTTTAAAAATTTAGAAGCGTTGCTGAATCCAAACTTACTACTAATTTCTTCTTGAGATAAAGGAACCATTACAAGTGGAATTCCATCATGAATAATTGCTTTTCTGGTCGTATTATAAGTTTCAAAATTATATCCAATTTCATTTCTGAATTCATAACTAATCGTCGCATTACCGTTTCCTATATTTTCAATAATCCGACTCCATAGTTTTTCACGAATTCTAGAATTAAAATTACCTACATACACACCCTGTGAAATTTCCTGCATCCATTTTGTTAAATCTCCTCGCAAAGAAGGTGGTACTTTTGAAAGTGTAACTACAGTCATTGGCATCTATACACCTCAATCATATTCATGATAAGAGACGCCGTGATCCACTAACTTATCCTTATCATCCCATAAGTGAATAGTCTCAGCATCAATACTCTCATCATCTTTGATACCAATAAGATATTGCAAATCTTTTACAATCTGTTTAATAATTTTTCCATCGATAAATGAATCTCTAATTTTTTGTCTAGTTAATTTTCCTATATCATCATCTTCTTTTAATTCTGAAACGATTTTAAAAGATATTGGAATCGTTAGTTCTGCCTTATACAAATCAGCAATATCATAAACAAAAGATAAATCATGACCAGTATGAACAAAGCCTAGCCCAGGAGACATCCCTAAACCAACAATCACGCTATATACTAATCCATACAGAGAGGTATTAGCAGCAGAAAGCGATTTGTTAATGTCATTCCCACTATCAAAGTCTTTATAATCATAACTTCTACCGCTCCACTTAACATTAAATTCTTTTGATAAATTACGATAAACGGTTCTAACTCTTGCACCTTCTCTTCCCCTTAATTGCTGCATGGTCAAAGATGATACATCTTCTCCATAAAATCGCATTTGATACATTTTCCTTGCAACATCTAAACGCTTCCTAGTATTCGATACTAGCGCAGCTTGTTTCATAAGCATCCTACTACTATGTTATAAAGCCCTACCATGCGCATAATGTCTTACTCCTTGTTCACCAACCCAGATGACGCTAGTGCCAGTATCACCAATTAACTCAATTGCACGGTGAGTTATATCCGTTCCTGGACCTAGCATTAAAACGCTAACCATAGCAGCAGGAACCTTTATTACTCCTCTATTGTCTGTAAACGTTATGGCATCATCTTGCCTATTTATTTTGGCATGTTCAAAATAGATAAAACTGATCCTATCGCCAACCCGCGGTAAATTTTGAATATCAATTTTATATAAACCGTTTTTGCTACTCAATTAAATACCCCCAAAAATCTCATTTTTTCAGAAACTCTCGCGTGTGCGAGAAATAAATGTAAACATAAAGATTACAACACTATAAAACAGGATCACTCTCGCGTGTGCGAGAGATAAAGTAGCATATTAACTATATAATAAAATTTGTAATTTTAAAATAAATCAATTTTAAATCAACTCTGGAACAATTGTCATTAAGCCACATCCATAAGCCTTACCGCTACCAAGTCCATTACATAAAACTTTTCTTAATAAGTTAACATCCCTTATTATTAAACGTCCCTCATAACAAACTTTTTTGAGATTTGCTTTACGTATATTCCATTTGATTTTTAAATCAGTGGCGCTAGTAACTGTGTACTCAGAATCAATCAAGTCAAAACCATTTTTTGTTGATCTGTTCTTTAAATAATTCAACTGTGACTCAGCGCTTAGACAAGGTGATTTACGACCCCTTTTGCCAGAATTCTTACCAGTACTTTTAGAATAAATTGGATTTGCAACTAATTTGAATCTGGCAACCATTCCATTGGATATTTGATTTAAGAATTTATCATAATTAATCGTTTTAAAAGAACCAACGACTCCATATCTTTCTAATATCTCTTTATTCGGCTGACTTTCACTAACTATTAGTAACATTTTCTTTCCATATAGTGTGTCAATTCGCCATAGCTTCCGTGTTCTAATCTTGTTTTTAAATTCAATCGGAAAACTACTTTCAATCCAGCCGTGATATGATTCTAAGTTAGTTAAATCCTTAATTTTTTGATGATTTGAATCATCAATTTGAATTCTAGACAGATACATATTTCCCCTCCTATTCATTTTGAGAATTATTTTTAACTTCGAATACAATATGACTAACTGGTCTTAGTCGATAAGCTCTTCGATCAGAAGAATTAAAATCTGAATCAACCCTTCCTTGTGAAAATGACTCTGGAAAGTCTTTAACCATACTATGGTAATTGTTTTTCAAAAGATTAGAATCTGCCCAAATAGAAATTCTATTAGAATGCTTGTTACGATACCAATCAGAAGCTTGCCATTCTTCATCCTTTAAAGCATTGATAACATCATTATCAATTGGACTTTCTAAAATGTAGTCATAATTAACCGGTAACGATCTTCGACCTAGATATAGTGGAAAGTATGGATTTCTAAGTGAAGTATATATTTCTTCAATTAGTTCCTCATTATCGCTACCAATTGCTACAACAAAGACAGCGTCTTGCAGATAGTATCGATTAGTTACATAATTTTTGCTTTTTTCACCATTTGGCTTATAAACCGTAGCAATCTGATAATCACGTAAAATGTCACCAGGCTGATCAATCCTGACCGCAAAAGATAAATGATCTAGTTTTCGTAATTTTTTATCTTCATATCTTCGATAACCTAGTGATGCAGCAATCATTCCAATCACTGCACTTCTAGATGGAAAGCGATCAGTTCTTCGATTTTCAAAGTGAGACGAGGTTCCCCAGGATTGAAGTGGTCCAGAAAATTTTAATAGTATTGTTTGCAAACTAGGCGCCCCCTATTGATTTTATAATAATGATTCTAAATTTTTAGAAAGTTGGCCTAATAATTCATCTAAACTATCGAAATTGTCACCAATATTTTTATCAATACCGATTGTTAAAACTTGTTCAGGCTTATTAACCCATCTGTTAGCCTTTTCAAGTTCATTAGCCATTCTTTCAACTGATTTTTCTACAAATCCGTCATTTGAATAAACTGGTTTTTCAAATCCTGTTACCAAGTTAACTGGGCGATCATTTCTAATGGTCACAATTAAGGCTTGTGGTAAAGTTTCATTTGCGAAGGTGTTAATTTTACCAGTTGGCATTGATTTAACAAATCCTTCTACAAATAATCTAATTGCTTTAGCGGTCTTATCAGAATCACCTAATTGATTTAATAAATCATGAGCTGATACATTTGCATATCTGTATAGTGTAGATGAATTGTATTCAGTCGTCCCCAGCATCCCCGCTCCAGCATGTTCACCAGTTGAAAAATCATCAGTCGCTGTGAAGAAATCAAACTCAGTGTTAACAGCATGGGTTGAAATTGCGTGACTAACCTGAGCTGATGCATCGGTATTTAGGTTAGGATCATCGGCAACCATTCTTCCAAATAATGAAATATCAACGGCTGGGTTGTCTTTCATGATTTTTCTAAGTTCTTTATTATCATAATTACCTTCTAGGGCAGCTTGAGCTAATTTATTAGCTTGTTCATCCCCCATGAAGAAAAGAGCCTTTAATACTTTATGTTTCTTGCCATCACTCTCCTTAGAATCAGTCGTTTTAATTTTTAAATTCTTTAATAGTTCATCAGCCTTTTTTTGTGCATCCTCATCACTAACTTCTGGATTGATTGACTTAATTTTTCCAGCTAAGTAAGCAGGTAATTCAAGCGTTCTTACCCCTAATTCATTTTTATCTAAGTTTTCAACAAAATATTCTCTAATTACCTTTTTCCATGATTGTGAACTAACTCTTGATCTAGTAACGCCACCATAGACAGCAGTCTTGGGACTACCTGTATCATCACGGTTCAAATTTGAAGGTGGGACAGTTTCAATTGCATGGATGTCTACGTATAATTTAGTATTTGTCATTTTAATATCTCCCTTATCTTGCATAATATGATTGTGCCCATTGTAATTTTATTCTTTCTTGATTTTCTGGATTAACCAAGAACAGATTTAAATCCTTTGCTAATTGTGGGTAATTAACTCCATTATTAGTTTTTGATCTCATTATCCTAATTAAACTTCTTAAATGATTTAATAATTCATCGTAATTACTTGATGTAATCATAGCATTGAATCGACGATCGATAGCAGTTGAATCATTGTACACATGCCGTAAATTTTTAAGTGATTTTCCAATGTTATCAAAAGGATCTTTGTCTTTTGAATGATCACTCTTAAATAATGATTTTTTTATGCTTTCCAACTTATTGCTTAAATTCTTAGAATCATCAAATTCCAAGTTAATCAAACTACCTTCATTATCCAAGTAAGTTAAAAAATAATTATCTTTAGCAACCCTAACATTTAAGTAAATATCGTCAACATTTTCTTGAGAATTAACGGTTGTAGAATTTCCCTGCTGATGAATAGCATACATCTGTAATGTATTTAAAATTGCTTTTTCTTGATTAGTCATAATCCCATTACGACCTAAAAATGTTACAGGCAGTTTTTCAAGCATTAAACTTAAAATAACCCCATCCTTCATTCCAACATTGACTGAATTTCTAAACGCTGATAAAGCAGCTTTGGTAGTACTGCTTTGTAAATCATGTTCTAAAATTTTTATGATTGAACTAGTTACACCAAAAACACTCGGTTTATTCATTGGTACTTTCCCCCAATCTCTTCTTTATTGTTCCGATAAAAATCATGTAGAACGTTACAATGTTTTCCATGGATTTATCTTTTTCATTTTCTATCCCAGTTAAATCACGATTATTTAAAGGGTGCATCAATGATTTTGATATATCTATAAGAATATCTACTAATTCTTTTCTCCAAGCATAGGAGTAGGCGGTGGATTCAGTATCTGAAGTAATATTGGCTATCCATTCTTTAAACCGACTATCAACCTCAAAATAGGCTTGTTCTTCAATTAAATCATCTAAACCAGAGTTAGGAGTATTTCTAATTTTCATAACATCTCTAGCAAACATTTTCAAAATGTAAATACTCTTTTTGGTATTCTCTACTTCTGTAGAAATTTTACCAACCCACTTTTCAGGGCCCACTGCGTGCATAATCTCATCACGAATGTTGATTTCATCATATATTTCATCGTTAGGCATACTAGAAGCATCACGATTATATGACATTCCAACAGCAGTAATTCTAACGTTTTCATCACTCACTATTTTTGCAACGGTAGGTCCATTAAACCAATTTATGATATCTGAATTCCTAGCTGGTGATTCAACAAGCGCACCGAACGATCTCCAAAATGATTGATTTTCATTGTGCCCTTTGGGAATTGTATTTCCCTTGTTATTCCCACTCTTTGGAATCTGCCATAGTGTCATCGGTTCGAATGTTATTTGACTTGGATCCATCTTGGGAAGTTGAACGGCGTTAATGACAACATCTTCCTTAGAAAGATCGGTATCAGGATCAATTTCAATTAATCTAGAGCAATTGGTGTACAGATCTGCAAGGTTGCTTGGATGGTTAGTTTTAAACGAATTCATCTTATCTTTGGTTGACCACTCCCAAATTGGCGTTTGCTCAATCCATTCTTCATCGTCCATCTTTAAATTTAACATTAATGTATGAAATAAATCAGTTGACTGGATATAAACACCACCAATTTCAAGTAACCATCCCTTACTAGCTGAATCCTTCATTCCCGGGAACTTAGCCTTATCACCAGTTCCGGTATATCCTTGAAATGTAATTAACCACCTAGCCAATGAATCATCAGTAAGCTTATTCTTAAAATCGTCATTAGTTGGTGCGAATAGGTCAGCCTTATTATTACTTTCAGAAATTAAACGGTTGATTAATTTACCACTAATAGATCCAACCTTTTTAATTCCATACTCTGATAGATTCGCCTTTGTAACCTGATAGAATGGATATTCATCATCGTATAAGTTAAACCTATCCCTTTGTGATTCTAGATACTCACTAATTGCATCCATTGGAAATTTTTCATGTTCCCAAATATCTAACCATATGTCACTTGGATAAACTTCATCATCTTCATCTATCTGATTTCCATCTACATCAAATCTCGAAAAAGTGGTATGCAGTATTGCTAATAATAACCTTAAAATTGCAAAGTCCTGCGGAGCAGATTCTCCAGACAAACGCTTATAGTTATGTGCATTTTGAAAAAATTCAGTTAAAGAAACTTTTTCCAAGTCATTTTTATCATTTATTACTTTTAACCATTTCTCATCAAGTAGATTATACATTCCCATCTCATCACTCCTTTTCGTACATAAGACCAAGCTTATGATCGTACTTTAATTTATAATCATTTAATTCAAATTGATTATTATCATCCAATAGAATGCCTAGTTGACCCTTAAGCCAAGATTGGTTTTGCCATTTTCTCAAATGCGCATTGTTATACTTTTCCAATTCCCTAATCGTTCGATCAATATTATAATTTTGAGTAATCGGAAGTGGTAACTTAATTGTGTTAGTCGCAATTTCTTTAGCAACTGAAGGTTTTTCAATATCCTCTAATGAAATCTCCTTACCGTTAGATAGTTTATATCCAGATCCATTCTGCCAAATCATCACTACTTCTACTGAATCTTCACCATCTCTGACTTGTGCCAAACCGTCAGCATCAGAAATGATTGACTTATTTTTATTTAACCAACCTATTAAATTGGCTCTTTTGCCATATGTGTTTAACATATAACTCTTTGCTGAATATTCTTTGTTATTTTGCAAATTTTGATAATCTTTTTTGGCATTTTCATAAAAGCTTTTAAAATCAGACGTGCAATTATCACTATCCACATCATCATCAAACGTGCTTTCTTCGTCAAAATTATATACGTATTCAACTAACTTAGGAATATCAGTAGGAATTTCCATTCGAGATGGCAGAAAGTGCTGGGTTCGAAGTAGCAGAAAGTCACTATAAATAAAGGAAGCTCCAGATTCGAAATCATATTCAGTACTAGTTTGCATTAAATATAACTTTGGCTGCTTTAAATTAATGGGCCGCTTGGAATCATTGGCGCGATGTCTTTGCAGTCTACCTACTCGTTGAATTAATAAATCCATTGGAGCTAAATCGCTAAATAAAGCATCAAAATCAATATCTAAACTTTGCTCTAAAACCTGAGTTCCAATAATAATTTTGGCTTTGGGCCGTTTACCATTCTTACCAATCATATTAATTAATTCGGATTCTTTCTTTAATCGATCAGTTGCAATAAAGCTGGAATGGATTAATTCGACTTGCTCTTCGCCAAATGTTTCCATTAAATTTTTAGCAATCTTTTGAGCTCGTTTAACTGTATTTACAATTATTCCAATAATCCCACCATCTGAAAGTAATGTTTGAATATTAGCCGATAAATCATCATCATCAATTTTAATAACATCAATGAATCTAGATTTTTCATTACTAAAATCTGAAAATTGTTTTATTTCTTTACCATCATTATAGGTTATGAGAGGATATTTAAACTTAGAATTATTTTCAATTTCATCTGAATTTTTATTGTTTTTCCATCTAGCCTTCCCCTGATAAGCCTTAATCATTTTGGTTCTTTTACTGGAAGGCAATGTTGCCGACAATATCACAACAGGAACACGATACTTTCCAAGCCAATAAAGTGCCCGATAAAGGTATTGTTGCATGTACGCATCAAAACTATGGGCTTCATCAATGACCACTACCTTCTTGCTAAAACCTAAGTGTCTCAGTTCTAGGTGCTTTTTCTTAAGGGCTAACAAAAGGAGCTGATCAATAGTCCCAACAACAAAATCATCTAAGATTGCGGTTTTAGGACCTGAGAACCATTCATTTACTAAAACGCCTGCTTCAGCATTTTCATCAATATCGATATGGTGCGGTAACCTCGTAAAATTATCATTCAATGCAGACTTGCCATGAACTAACTGAATTTCTACATTCGAGTCCTCTGCAATTGCAATTTGTTTACACCACCGTTCGATCCGACCAAAAATAGCATTCGCGCTGGCCTGAGATGGGAGACACCAGAATAGACCATTTACATCATCCTTTAATGCTAACTGCTCGGTAGCAGCTAACGCAGCTTCCGTCTTTCCACGCCCCATTCCAGCTTCAACGATAACAATGTTAGTATCATCACTATGATCAATAATTTTAAATAATTTATCCTGAAATTCTCTCGGTTTGAATCCAAATCTTTCTTGATAGTAATCATCAGAATCATTGAAATTCTCAGGTGTCCATTGAAAGGTCTCGAACCATTTTGACCAACCATTCTCATTTCTTTTAGAATCAGTTGGTTCAAATTGATCAATGTTAAACAACGGGAAATATTCCGAATTGCTTGAAATCCAGTCAGCCATCACTAATAACCCTTCTAAAATAACCTGTGAATTCAATCCAGTTATCTTCGGAATTTCATCAACACTAGAAAAGCCACTATTATCAAGAGCCCATTCAAAAAAATCATTTCTGGTTGATTCCCACGTATCTTTAACTGAATCATTAAAATAATAATTCTCTTCAAACAGATTCATTTGATCTTTGGAACTACGATAATCATCTGACGGTTTACCATGATGGCCACCAATAATGAACCTAATTTCATCATTTACACCGTAATGATATAGAAGTGATTCTCCCGCTAGTGCATGGGGTGACTTATTATAATCAGGCTTTTGAATATTATTGCTATCAAAAAAGCCAGCTTTTATCAAACGGTCATTAATCGTTTCATCTAAATCCTTTAATCCTTGATAACTCGGCTTAGCTTGAAAGGCTGGCGTAATTTTACCGATGTCATGAGTTAACGCAATAAAACTAATTAACTTCTTAACATCATCATTATCGGATGAAATTGAGTTTCTGATTAAAATCCTTTGGTTTTCACTTAAATAATGATCGTACAGCATATTAATAACAAATTTAGTATCCATCAAATGTTGACTTAATGGTAACCATTTGGGCAGTCCATCAATAGATAGTGATTTTTTGGCCCAAATTTTATTATTTGGTTTTATCATACATTCACCTCCTTTCCTACATCACTATAAAACATTATATTTTATTCAAAATTATATTTCAATTAATATTACTCTAAATAATAAAAAAGGATAATTAGTACTAATTATCCTATCTCAACACCATCCCCAACACCGAAACAACCAATATAATCCCAAACATCACCGCATGAAACCGCTTATGATTCATCAACAACGCAATGTATTCACGAATCGTTGCGTTCGGTACAAAAAAGCGACTCGTTTTGGCACCAAGGCCTTGAATATTCAACCCTGCTTGTTGCGCATAGATTCCTGCTCTAAAGATATGATAATCGTTGGAGACATAAATCCCCTCGTTAAGCGGAATATGCATTGCTTCAAGGATCTTCTTCGAATACAACATGTTCTGCAGCGTCGTTTTTGACTTCTTTTCAGCGATTACGTGTGCTGCTGGAACACCCTTTTGAATGGCATAATCACGCATCGCTTGGCCCTCAGGCACCGTTTCATCGCCCCCTTGACCACCTGAACAGATCAATAATGGTGCATGGCCAGTCTTGGCAAGTACTTGATGATAAAATTGGATGCCCTTATCGATCCGCGAAGCTAGTAATGGGGAAACTTGATCACCATTCAATAGTCCTGCTCCTAAAACAATAATGAACTGTTTGTCTAGTCGCAGTTTTTTGAACGTAAACAACGTTGCTGCGGCCATAAACGAAATCACACAGAATAGCACGTATAGGACGGATAAGATTATGAACGTATTAATGAATACACCAAGCGGTCCCATTCGATGTTTATCAAATACCAAGTTCACAATTGGAAATAAAAGCGTAATGACACCAATAAATAGAGTTAACATATTGGCTAACGTGTGGTTTTCGCGTCGCCAGACGATCCAAGCATTCCAGAGCCAAAAGAAACCCTGGAAGAAATAAATCAATGCTGCGATCAACACTAAGATTAAGAAAAAGATTACATACAAACGCACCAAAATCGAGTTATTAAAACTAAGGATCAAAATTGAAAGCGTAATAAAAACCCCACCAGCGGCAATTGTGGCTAAAAAACCATTTAGCAAGCGAACAGGGTTACTACGGTAACTTAAACATAGTAATCCAATAAATAAAACTGTAATCATAGCTGAAATCATGTAAACAGCGATTGGAAACACCCCTTCTTTTATGAATCTAATAAATTCATTTTAGCATAAAAAAGAGCCCCTCCAGATTAAGGAGAGACTCTTCTTCATTACATTACGTGTTCATTAATCTGCTTTATCTCTGGGCGGCGTTCTTTTTGAAACCCCGACGTCTTAGCGACCACATATAATGGCCGTTCACGTGAAGTTTCAAAAATTCGGTAGAGATATGCACTCATAATTCCTAACATTAATAGGGAAATTCCGAATAGTTCAAACATTGATACGATCGCAAATTGCAAGGTTGCAAATCCGGTAAAGAGGGAAACTAAGCCGTAAATCAAACCGATTGCAATCATTAATCCACCAACGACGTTCACTAGTTTTAATGGTACATCTGAAAATGACGTGATTCCATTCATTGAAAGGTGCAACATTTTTGATAACGGATACTTAGTAGTTCCCGCCGTTCTTTCGTCACGTTCGTACTCAACTGCGGTTTGTTTAAAACCAACCCAACTGACCATCCCGCGAACAAAAGGATCTGGCTCATCCATCTTGGACAAGACCTTAACTACCTTGCGATCCATTAATCTAAAGTCACCTGTATCCAGCGGAATATCGATATCAGCTAGTTTATGCAAAATCCGATAAAAAGCGGATGCACTAAATTTCTTAAACCAGCTTTCACCATCACGTTGCAGCCGTTTTCCATATACTACGTCGTAGCCTTCCCGCCACTTATTGATCATTGCAGGAATTACGGAAGGTGGATCTTGTAAGTCCGCATCCATCACCACGACTGCATCTCCAGATGTATAACGAATTCCTGCGGTAATCGCTAATTGGTGGCCGAAGTTCCGTGAAAATTGAACTAGGCGAATGTTGTCATATTGTTGTTCAGCTTCCTGAATAATTGTGGCACTCCGGTCCACGCAACCATCATCCACAAAAATTAATTCGTATTCTTCAGGTTGGCTGGCAACGTAGTTTTCTAAAATTTCAATCGTATGCTTAATTCCGGCTTCTTCATTGAACACCGGCAGGACAATTGAAATTAAAGGATTTTCAGTTCTTGCCATGCCCTAACCTCCTATTGTTATTTGTAAATCGTTGATAAGTCGTAAAGCGTACCGCTGTTACCACCCATCATACCACCAGTAGGCATTTGTTGATTACTACTCTTACCCTTTGTGCTGGATGGCTTCATAGATGGCCGCTTGCCATTAAACTTACCACTTGGTTTCATTCCACTAGGGCCACCACTCATTTTGCCGCTTTGTGTTGGCATTTGGCCCTTAGTTTTAGTACTTCCAGTTAATTTAGAACTAGTATTCGTAGTAGTTGTAGTGCCACCGTAATCACTAGCCTTAACCTTCTTCGCATGTTTCTTGATCCAGTTGACAATTGCACTATTAGCAGAACCAGACTTACCACCTGAGTAGTAGTACTTCAATTCGCCACTCTTAACCAACTTCTTAAATTGGCTCAGTGTAATTGCAGGATCGGTCCCATTAAATCCACCCATTGCCATAACTGCTTTACCAGTCTTGATAATGTATGGCGCAGCGGTACCAGAATCATCAGTCGCAAAGAGGTACTTCGCGTTGCCTTGATTCTTTTCAAGATAATTGAGCAACTTAGTGTTAACGCTTCCGTTTCCGATACCACCACCGGCACCACCTTGACCATTGCTACTGAGTAGATCAGGCCCTGCAGTTGGGATGGCAGCTGATTCACCAGCAATCGCTGGCGTCATTGACCAAAACGCTGGGGCTAACATAATGGTTACCAAACCACCAATGGTAAACGACTTCAAAGGCTTACCTGGTTTGAGCAATAGAATCAATCCAAAGCCAATTCCAGCGATGATGAGCAACCAAGTTGCCCAAACGTAGTAACTACTTACATACCATGCTTGTAGTAATGCGGTTGCTACCACTGAGAATGGTAGCAAGTAGCGTTTCCAGTCTTTAAAACTAGCCGCTGCTTTGAGTTGTTTGAACATCGTTACCAATCCGATTCCAAAGAATGCGGCGATTGGTGGGGCAAGCATGATCGTGTAATATGGATGGAAGAAACTGGCAACGGAGAAGAATCCATATACCGGTACTAGCCAACCAGCCCACATCACGACTTGCTTTTGGTTCGCGGTTAATTGATACCATTTCCGCTTGCGATCTAAGAAGAATACAAAAGCACTAATCATCCCAACTAACGAGAATGGTAATAACCAACTAATTTGTGGTCCTAATTGGTCTTGGAACAATCTTAATGGTCCAGCGGTTCCGATGTTAAATGCGCCACCGGCACCTCCCATGCCACCGCCGTTCATTCCACCACGACGGTTTCCGCGACCAGTCATCCCAGTTGGAGGAGTTCCCCCAGCTTGACCATTAGCAGACCGTTTCCCAGTGGTATTCCCACCAGGTTGTCCACCTTGTTGCATTCCATTATTTGACTTCGACTTGCTAGTGCTCCCCATTCCTGGGAACGCACCACCAGTTCCAGTCGTTTGTCCTAATAGTCGTTCCGTTCCGTTGTAACCAAATGCTAATTCTAGCACGGAGTTATGTTCAGAACCACCTTCGTATGGTCGCTTGCTTGCAGACGTCATGTCGACTGACAATGGCCAAATTAAGGTAAAGACAACTAATGCAACGGTTGCAAATGAAAGGTGAGCCAACTTCTTCTTCCAATTATAATGCGAAGCTAACCAGTAAAACAATAACATTCCTGGTAAAATCATAAAGGCTTGCAACATCTTAACGTTGAATGCCACCCCAATGACTGCAAAACTGGTTACTAGATACCAAAGTTTATGCTTATCAACTGCCTTTTGCAACAGGTAGATTGCGAATAATAGGAAGTAAATTAACGTTGCATCCATATTATTCGTCCGCGAGTCAGCAACTGCAATTGGCGTAAGCGTCATTGCAAGTGCAGCTAAGTTCCCAGCAACGCGGCCAAACTTGGGTTTTACCAAGCGGTACATGAGGTATACCGATCCAAGTCCAAAGAGGACTGATGGTAAAACGACACTCCATTGATGAACCCCAAAGATTTTAGCACTGATCGCCATAAACCAAAGTGCAACTGGTGGCTTATCGACCGTAATATATCCAGCGGGATCAAAACTAGCATACCAGAAATTTTTAAAATTCTGGGTCATACTAGTAATGGCGGCCGTATAGAAATCATTGGCACTCCCTGCTTCCCAAATTTTCCATGAATAAAGTATTGCAGCAACGACCAGCGTGGCTACTAAGAACCAATCCAGCCGAAATCGTTTTTGCTGTATTTTTGCATCGTGATGCTCAGCTCGTGTTGTTTCAACTTGATTTGATTGATCTGGCATTTCACATCATGCTCCTTTCGAATTGAATAACCATAGTTTAGAACCCGAACCATAAATTAACCTTAAAAAACTAAATTAAAATGATATTTATTTCATTTCCGTTTACAATAGTTGATATTAGGAGTGATTTTGATGCAAAACTTACAAATATTAATTGTGGAAGATGATGAGGCATTAGCCAAGAGTATCGCTGGCTTCTTAGAACCACTTGGTCAAGTCAACATTGCAACCGACGGGTTGATTGGCCAACAGATGGGGGAGGACAATATCTATGACATTGCGATTTTAGATTTAATGCTCCCAGAAAAAAGCGGCTATGATATTTTAAAACAGTGGCGCAGCGTTGATCATCTCAACCTTCCCGTCTTAATCTTAACTGCAAAGGATACGATTGCCGATAAGGTGCAAGGATTCTCGAACGGGGCTGATGATTATCTAACAAAACCGTTTCATCGTGAAGAATTATTACTACGGGTTAAAGCGTTATTAAAACGAGCTGGTCACCTAGGTGATAACAATCAATTATCAGTCGGCCCGTTTCACGTCGATTTGGGTAATCGCACAATTACGATCAACGACCAAGCCGTGCAATTGAATGGTAAGGAATATGATCTCCTCACCTACTTCCTTCAAAATCCAAATATTATTATCACTAAGGATCAAATTTTTGACCGTCTATGGGGATTTGACTCTGAAACCACCTTAACGGTTGTTGAAGTCTACATGAGCAATGTTCGCAAAAAAATTAAAGCGGTCCTAGGGGCCCAACCAATTAAAACAATCAGAAGCGTCGGATACCTATTCGAAACGGAGGGGTAATCATGAAGCCCAATAATCCACAAAAACAGCAGCAATGGCGCCTATTCGTTAAGGAATTAGTAGCGTTCGCCCTGCTCTTTTTAAGCCTAGGCTTAATTATTTACCTCTTCTTTAGTCAATCTATTTATCGCAATATCGACCATAGTTTAACGGTCCAAAAGCAACAACTAATGGTCCAAAACACAAATCAAAAGAAGCGAATGGCCCCTCCTAAGTTCCAAAACGGCCGTAATTTTTCCCAACCACCTTCGTTGAACAGTCCCTTTCGGACCAACGAAATTATCTTTAATAGCAAGGGAGAGATTGAAAACGCTGCTGCCTTAGGTAACCGAACCTACCAATTATTTAGCAAGGCGAAGTTAAACCCCGCTGCTTTAAATAAGATCCAGGATATGACGTTGACCTATAATGGTATTATCAGTCATTTTCGTTCATTACTAATCAAGGTGCCTAACACCGCCCCTGACGAAAGAACTGCTGGTAAATACGTATTAATTCTAGAAAACGTCGATAGTGATTTACTAGCCATCAATAGTTTTAAAAATGCTTTGATCGGGACATTAATCCTATTTTGGCTATTAGCAATTGCAGTTGCGTTTCTACTATCTAAAGCAAGCATGAAACCAATCATTAAGTCATGGCAACGACAACGTGAATTTAGTTCTAACGCCGCCCATGAATTACGCACCCCATTGACGATCATTCAAAATCAGATGGAATCAATGCTTACCAAACCTAAGGCAACCATCCTTAGTGAGATTGATTCAGTCTCGACCACTTTAAATGAAACCCGCCATTTAAAAATTTTAACCGATCGTCTGTTAACACTCGCTCGTTCCGATTCAGACATTATCCAAATTCAAAAACAGTCAGTGGAACTCAAACCATGGTTTGAATCAATCCTGCCACCCTATCTAGAAATTGCGACTAGCCAAAATAAGGCTTTCACCCCCTGGATTGAAACCAACGCGACAGCCCAAATCGATCCTGATTTAATTCGTCAACTGGTAACGATTATTTTTGATAATGCATCTAAATATACCAAACCTGGTGATAGCATTGGCATCACCGTTTTAAACGATGAACGTCACTTTACCATTCGAATCAGCAATACCGGTGAACGGATCCCTGATAAGGATAAAAAGCGGATTTTTGAACGCTTCTATCGAACTGATAAGTCTCGTAATTCAGAAACAGGTGGTCATGGTCTCGGCCTAGCGATTGCTAAATGGATCGTAAGTGAACATCACGGTAAGATCATGGTCCGTGATCAACAGCCCAAGGGGACCGTCTTTGAAATTCAAATTCCATTAGAATAATAAAAAACTAGACCAAACTGGTCTAGTTTTTTATTGCTTTCAATTTGGTCTTCCAACAAGATGCTGCGGATGCAACCAGCAGTACGGACGATCAGAATCACCTGGGTGTCCTTATCGCTTGCCCAGTGCCAAGCTTATCGACCGTAGGACTAGAAACATCTTTATTTTTTAGTTAATGTAAGAAATTATTGAAAACAATTTATTTACAACTTAGGTTTCATATGCTAATCTTTACATATGAATTAATTAACATATGAAGGAGCTTGAATATGATAAATGCAATTTTTACTGGAATTACAGCCTATATTTCCACTGGTGTTGACTACCTATTAATTTTAATGACCGTCCTCACGTTCTATTCAGAACCATCAGAAAGAATCAAGGTTTACCTGGGCGACCTAATCGGGACCATCTTTTTAATTAGCATCAGTTTACTCTTTTCACTCAGTTCACGCTTCCTTCCAGAAGAGTGGATGCTGGGATTATTAGGAATTATCCCAATTTTAATTGGGCTTTATATTCTAATTCACCTGGATGGTGATAACGAGCAGGAACAGGTGACTAAACGCCTTTCTAAAAATAATTTGATCTTAAGTGTTATCATCATCACCATTACCACTTGTGGAGCTGATAACATTGGTATTTACGTCCCCATTTTTGCTCAAATTAGCCATTGGAGTGAAATAATAATAATCCTAATGACCTTCTTCGTCATGCTTACCATCTTCTTTTTACTAGGGTTAGTATTTGTCAAAATCAAAGTTGTGGCAAGAATACTAGCTAAGTATGGCGATCTTTTCACGGCAGTTGTCTATATTGGAATCGGTGGATTCATCCTAATTGAAGCTAACACGATCAACCATTTAATTGAGCTCATTATTTAAAAAAGCCAAATAAAAAACTGACTAACCCATTTGCTGCGCTAGTCAGTTTTTTAAATTTAAATTAGTTTTTGTCGCTTTGGTCACTATATTGATCGTCCTTTGAGCCAAATTTTTCCTTGGCTTTATCAACTTCGCCATCAACAAAGTCCTTAGCTTTGCCTAAGAAACCTTCTGCTTTCCCCTTGGCTTCGTCAACTTTATCGCCACTGACTTTGCCTTTGACTTCGTCAAATTTACCCTTTAATTTATCTTTTTCATTTTCTAAACTCATTGCAATTCCTCCTCAAATATTAATATGCCTTCATTATAATTCATTCTGATAAAAAGTAACGTAATATGCTCATGTGTTCAATCTTTTTTTAATAGGTTCAGTTGCTTTGCACGTTTTTTACTGCCATTCAACAATAAAATCACTCTTAGCATGCTTGCCTAAATCAGTAGTAAAGTAATTGCGCCATTGATTCAAGGTCATTAACGAGGTTCAATTTAACATTTAGTTGAAAATAAAAAACTTAGTCAAAACTGACTAAGTCGATAACGTTAATTTTTCGCTAAACGGTGCGCTTTTTTACAAGTTTCATCGATAACATCATACACCTGATTAAATTGTGATTCTAAGCGGCGCTTTGCATTCGCCACCATCCGCCGCTTAATAATTGGCGGTAGCGTCCACAGTACTATTCCAGGAACGCCAATGACCAGGGCTAGTGTTAACCCAGAATTTTGGTACGCTAGGTAACCGATGCCAACTAGGCAGGTCCCGAGGACGCCAATCAGCATTGCCATGATCGTGGCCGTTAGGACCTGCTTTACATGCAATTTTTTTAACTGGTCGATGCCGAATTCAAACTTGCTTTGCAGCCGCCTTAATTCAGCCTTATTGTTAATGTTGCGGTTTCGTTTCATCTTAATGAGCACTCGGTCGATCGAAGCCCGGTAAGCAGTTTGTTGAATGATCACCCAACCGAAGTTCGGGTAATCATCTAAGTAGCGGTCAAGCATCCGCCTGGGAACCACTACTTCGTGGTATTCATAGTTAACGTAGTCTTCGTTTGATTTCATTATCGTCCCTCCTGAGGCCCTTCATTAATTGGTCGTTGCGGTAACCAGACCGTAAAGATGCTTCCACTCCCCACCTTACTACTTACGGACACCGTCCCGTTCAACATGGTCACGATCTGTTTGACCATTGCCAAGCCGAGCCCGTTGCCTAACTTAGAGTGCGACGCATCCCCCTGGTAGAATTGGTCAAAAATGTGCTTGACCGTTTTTTGATCCATCCCAATTCCAGTGTCACTGATCGTTACCAAGACCCCGTTATCATCAACCGTTTGTTTCAACTTGATCCGCCCGTTTTGCGGGGTGAACTTAATCGCGTTATTTAAGAGGTTGTTCCAAACGATTGCCAGCAACTCTTGATCAGATTGAATTGGGTAGTCATTCAAAAGATCCACTTCGAACTGAATATTTTTGACTGACCACTGGGTTTCAAGATCCAATGAACAATCAACTAGTTGGCGAGTCAAATCAAACTCGGCGCATTTTTGGTTAATCGACTGGTTGACTAGCTTATTCAAACGCAACACGTTCGTTACTAGCGAAGAGAGATTGTCCGTTGCCTGCCCGATTGCTTGGGCCGCTCGCTGCCGTTGCGCTGCACTTAAATCATCGCGGCTCAACTGCTTGGAATAGCTTTGAATCACCGCCAGTGGTGCCTTAAACTCATGGGAGACGTTGCTGATGAAATCATTCTTCAGTGTCTCGGTCGAACCCAATTCAGCCACCATTTGATTAAAGTTTTCAAATAGTAGGTCGATATAATTATACTGACTCGGTCTGTGGACTGGTGCCAAGTAGACCGAAAAATCACCATCAGCAACCTTTTTAGCGGCGGTGCTTAATTTGTTAACTGGTTTTTCGTACTTCAGATACTTTCGAATGGTAATAAAGGTAACAAAAATGGCCGCCACCAATATCCAATAGAGTAGATACCACCCCACGTATTGATTATGAAAGACCTGTTCAATGTCTTTAGTATACAGGATTCCTGGAAGCCCCCCGACAACGGCGAACAATATTAAAGTTATTAGGTATTCCCACCATGAAAAGCGGTTGTGGTTCAATCGGCCCCGCGTGGTCCATTTTTTATGCTTACCCATTATTCATCACCACTTTATAACCTAGTCCGTGAATCGTTTTGATATGGAATTCACCGACCATCTTGACCTTGTCCCTAATTTTAGTAATGTAGACGTCGACCGACCTTAAACTACTGGATGAATCGATATCCCAGAATTCATCTAGTAGTTGGGCTCGCGAAAATGCACGGTTCGGATACGAAAGTAGCTTATATAGGATGTCAAATTCACGCACCGTCATTGCGACCTCTTGACCCTGATAGGTCACCGAACGCGAATCCGCGTCCATTAGAAATCCACCCAACTGAACCTGTTGGCTCTGAGCAATGTGGGAACGCCTTAAAATCGCGTGAATGCGTAAAATCAGTTCGTCAATATCGATCGGTTTGACCATATAATCATCAATTCCGATTCGAAAGCCATCCTGCTTGGTCTTAAAATCATCCCGAGCGGTTACGAATAAAATCGGAATCTGCTCGTCGACTCCACGAATCGTCTGGGCAAATTCAACCCCGTCAACATCAGGCATCATTACGTCGGTAATAATTAAGTCAAAATTTTGATCATACATTGCATCATAGGCAGTCAAAGCATTCAAACAACCCACTGCAATAAATTGATTCTCCCGTAAATACTGACAAACGATTTGGTTGAAGTTTTCATCATCTTCAACCACTAATACTTTTAACATCTTGATTTTTCTCCTTGCATTTAAAAATTGACTCTCCAATTGGATTGAAGAGCCAATCGTTATTTAATCATGATCTCGTAATTTCAAAAAGGCTCTTTTAAAAAGGTAAAAGCCACAAATTGCAACTAACGCTAAAACAATGCTTCCCACCACGACTGGTACAATCATGATTCCCAGCAAAGTCGGTCCGTAGCTTAAGAGTTGATCGGCAGAAAGTGACCCTAAGCCACCGAACACCCCCGCAATCGGGTATAACATAAAACTACTCCGTGCACTGACTAATAAAAATAGCCAGGCAACACCAATTCCTAAAATCAATCCAATTATTCCAACTACAAATTCCATCGAACTCGCTCCCTTAATTTATTAATTTACAAACCATAGTTTAGCGGGAACTTATTGATGAAATGTTAATCAAATGTTGCTGAAATGTTAAAATCCATTTTTTCGATAAAAATGACTCCGCACTAAAATCACGACCCCAATTAGAAACAGGCATCCTCCAATACAAATGCCGAACAACCCAGTTGCAGAAGACGCACTGGGTGAATGCTTGAACGAAAGAATTGCATACTGGGTCATCACGATTGCAACCAAGCCATCGGCAATGCTGAGCGACTTTAAGAATAAGATGATCGGACTATTTAACTTGCGGGCCTTGAACCAACCAATCACTGATGAAATGAGTTTAATAAAGCCAACTAACGCAATTAGCTCCACCACGATTTCACTATACGACTCATTGTTAGCACGGGTATACATATAAGCAGAGATTGCTGCTAAGATCAGACCCAAGCAGCTATATAGAACCCCACCCTCACGGAGGTAAAAAGTTTCCTTGGCCGCTCGTTGCACTCCCGATATTCTTTGGAGCCGAATCTGGGTGTAACGACGCAGAAAATACACCCTGGTCACAAATAAAACGAAGTAGTAGATGCCGAAGATAAAAAACCAAGTTGATAAATAAAAGATGCTCAGACCAATTTTAAAAATCGCGATCAAGGCATTTGTGATCGTGTTGAAGACGCTGAACAACGCAACTTGATCGGATTTAGTATTAACGTGGCGCTTTAAATTTAATTTTTCCAGTAGTTGATTAAACATTGAACTATCCTTTCAATTGATTATCACTATTATTAGTATAGCAAAATATCACTAAAAGGATAATTCAATTAAAAGCAAAGGTAATTAACTGTATTTTAATCTAGTTCTCACTTATAATTAACTTTAAAAATTGTAAAGAAGGAATCACGCCATGGCTAAAAAAATTTTATTAACCCCTACCATTGATCAATTCATTGATCAAAGAATCAAGGCCCACGGAATCGAACCAGTCGTGGTAGCCAGTCAAAAGCCAGCAGATATCTTATCTCAGGCTCAAGATGTCGATGCCATCATCTTAATGGCACGGGCATTTCCAGACACCATGTTCGACCAAATGCCGAACCTAAAAATCATTGCGCGCCAGGGGGTCGGATATAACAACATTGATATCGACGTTGCTGCTGCCCATGGAATCTGGGTAACCAACGCACCAGGTGGTAATTCCAAGGCGGTCGCTGAAAACGTGATCAACGATATGCTAATTCTGTCTAAGGATTCCTACAATATTTCTAAAGAGATGCGCGAGGGGAACGACCGCTACGGACAACGCGAAATGGCGACCGAAATTAACCATAAGACGTTAGGCATCATCGGTTATGGACACATTGGTCAAGATGTCGCTAAAATGGCAACGGGCTTCGATATGAATACCTTGATTTATAACCGGACACCGCGTGAATCACCATACGGCAAAATGGTCTCAATGGATGAGATTTTTAAGCGGGCCGACTACATCTCATTGCACCTGCCCGCCACCAAGCAGACCATCAACACAGTCGCCAAACCACAGTTTGAAATGATGAAGCCATCCGCATACTTGTTGAACCTAGGCCGTGGTCCACTGGTCAACCAGGATGACTTAATTGCGGCGTTGAAAAACCATGAAATTGCTGGGGCGGCATTGGATGTCTATGATGAAGAACCACTACCGATGGATAGCCCACTGCGTGAATTGGATAATGTTTTCATTACTCCGCACTGTGCTGGCCACACCAAGGAAGCCTGGGAACAGATGGCTAACCATGCGTTGGATAATATTTTAAACGTGTTTGATGGCAAACAACCGCTCACTCCGGTAAACACCGTCAAGTAATGCATTAAAAAAATGGTTCCTAACAACCGAAGTCCAACCTCCAGCTGCTAAGAACCATTTTTTAGGATGCAGTTTCCATTGTTAATTATTTTTTGATTCAACAACGAGTGCAATCACCATTCCAATGCCCCCACTTGCTATCCCGATCAAAAAGTAATCATCATTGAGCAACCCAAAGATGCCCATGCTCACCATTAAAATAACAATTGCCGCTAGCATTTTCTTACTAAACGGCCTGTTAGATTCAATTGATAGTGAATTATAAAACTTCCGAAGCCTAGCCAGGGCAAATACGACCGCCATTGAAATGATGATGATGATGAGTCTTAGGACGTGGCCGTTGTTGATTGGCCAGTATTGATTCCAAATCATTACGGCCGTAAAGAAGAAATCAATTAAGAGCAGCACCCATAAAATCGGTTTTAATGCCATTTTGACGTCTGCCTTCTTCAAATAATCACGCATCCCCGTATCTTCTTTTAATAACGTATCCAACGAAACGTGGTAATAATCACTCAATTTCACCAAACTATCAATATCTGGATAGCTCTTTTCATTTTCCCAACTGGAAACGGTTTGCCGCGTAATCGAAAAACGCTGTGCCACCTCGGCTTGGGTCAGGCCCATTGCGATGCGTTGCTTTTTCAGTCGTTCCCCAAATTTCATGCTGATTCCTCCTAAAGTCATTTCATTATTAACGATATTATTACTAAAACTCAAATTGATAGCAAGCAAAGAATCATTGACATGTTGATATAGCAGGCTTTAAAGGTCAAATTATTTTTTTGATTGATAAAAATTAATTTAGTATTTAGTTCGTAAAGAAAGATTAATGTAGTATTTACTATTCAAATCAACTCAGTTATATTGATAATTATCAAACCATCAGTAATTCAAATAGAGGTGATTATCATGAGTAGAAAAAATTCATTTTCCTTTGGCGTTGCGGTAATCAGTTTAACGATGATTATCATTCCATTCACCATCATTTCATTATCAATTCAATCGACATTGTTCAATATTATGTTCTTTACCCTCTTTTTTACTGGTTCATTTTGCTACGGCAGATTCGTTTATGATAAGAGCAACAATAACATTTGGTTCCTTGGCTTGGCGGTCCTATTTTGGATCGCATCCATTACGACTATTTTTTGACATTTTTGAATGAAATCCGTATAATTAAATTAAATTTTTGCTCAAAATAAAGTTAAAGGATCGGTATCAGACATGCAACCAATTTTATTTAATGGCTACCAATTTGAATTTGAACCAGGGACCCCAGAATTCATGATCGACCAAAATAGTCTGGTTTTTTTCAAAACTCAAAACGAGGTCATGATTCATATTAGTGTTAAGGATGATCAATTAATTTTAAGGCCACGTTATGGGGTCTCATTCCAAAAACTAGCAGCCAAAAAGTACAAAATCATTAAAAATCAATAGGAGAAATAAATGGAGCAAGAAGTCTCGATTGGTAAGTTTAAAATTAAATTTGATTCACGCAGCGCAAACATTGTTACTAATAAAGACTTAAGCAAAATTATTTTTTTAGATTATCATTATGCAGATGTGATTTTAAAAGTTGAATTAGTGAACGAACAGCTAGCGTTTTCGATTCCCACAGAATCTGCGGTTGATGCCGAAGTGCAAATAGTTAGAACGGCCACCTTGCAATACCAAATCATCTTGAAGTAAAAGGGATAACAAATGAAAATAGCTCAAATTAACAATTATTTATTTAAATATAACGAAAAGCAAACCACCTGTTTTGCAGATTTCAATAATGAAAGAATTGCATTCATTCATAATTCAGAAACTCAATTAGTGATTGATATTATCGATGGCAAATTAACTTTTCATCCCGAAAAATTCATCAATATTTTTGAAGAAACTGAAAATCATTATCTAATTGAAATGCTAGATTAGTTATATGGAGAAAAGCGATGCAAAATGTAACGATTAACAATCAAACTTTTTATTACCAAGATTCGATGGTTTACTTTTATGATCAGCAGGATAATACTCTCTTATTTATGCTTACCATCCCCACCGATGATACGATCACTGCTTATGATGACCCGCAATTAATCATTGAGTTTAGTGGTTCAGATATCATTTTCACTCCACTTTGGAACATTGAAGTTAAGCAGTTAGGTCCCAATGAATACATTTTAGAAGAACCAGATGATTAATAATGAGCTGTAAACTATTTTTTGAATGCAAATAAAAAACAGGACGTGGTCTAAAACCAGGTCCTGTTTTTTTATTTTAGCTTCGCAAACACTTTTGAAAGTTCAGTTAGATATGATTTTGATAATTCCCAATCACGAGTAATAATCGCATATCTTTTTTTACTAGGTTTATCAGCAGCATAAACTTCCTTTTCTATTTTCTTATTACTAAAATCTTTAATAATTTTTGAATGAATTAATTGAAGCTTTTTATAATCCTTTTGATTAATTTTATTTTTAATTAATGGTAACGCCCCTCTATGTGCACCATCAACAGCATTTGACAAGCCAACTACCGCCTGACTTCTGCCAACAAAATCTTCCTTTGGTTTGGTACTTTTGTCGCCTTTAACATATTTATCCATCGTTTTATTAAGATTCTTTACTAATCCAGCAGCAGCCTGACTAAGGCCCTTAAAGGAATTAGGGTACTTTGGACTTAAACTAGACAAATTATCATTATTTTTAGGAACTTTAATTGTGTAATCATAAGCATCACTAAAAGTAGCAAGGTTGAGCTGAATTGCCTTATCATACTTTAAGGAAACTTTAGTAACTAAGGATTTACTACTTTGACTAGCAGCGTGAACGGTATTTGGATTAAACGAACTAATCATTTGGGCAGAAAAGCCACTTAATGCTGTCACAGCCAACAATACTGATAAATTCTTTTTAAATTTCATATGTATATCACTCCAAAATTAATTTTAATACATATTAAACTTATAATATAATTATAAAAAAGTCAATCAGAATTGCTTAAATTGTATTATAATTTCTAAAACCATATAATTATTATATTATATAATTATACTTACTTTTTAAGCCACCAATAATCAATTAGAAGGGATGTTTTTCATGGTTGAACGCAATCCGACCTTAAAGCCAATTACGACTCATTATGATGATAATAACCATCAATTGTTGATCATTGATGATCCCACTCAATTCGGTAAACAACACGTTTCGGGGATGCAAAAGAAGGGCACGCTGAAGTTTCCAGATGCCCCCACGCGAGAACCATTCTTAAAATTAGACGCACTGACTCCGAACCAAAATGGTAGTTGGGAAAATCAATATGACTATAAATATTCCGCCGTCGCTGAGGCCATGGTTAGCTGCTTGGCACGTCACATTCAACCTGAACCTTATAACGGACGGTTCGTTGACTATCGGTATCAACCCGTTGCTAACGGTAAACAGGTGGAACACGGGACTCTTTCCAAAAACTTTCTCAAAAACGATTATGAATTTGAATTGAACTTGGGAATCCGAAATGATGAAAAACATGGATTCGTTGATCAAAAATATTTTGCGAATGAAATTTATGATCAAGATGCCCAGACGCGATTGGATAATTTGACCAAACAGTTCGTTAAAATGGGAATGGATGAACCACTTGCAAAGCAGTTTTTGGTTCAAGAGACTGGATTTGATATTTTAACTGGCAATTCGGATCGGATTGGTAACCCTGGCAATTTTACAGTTATCCAAAACTTCAAAACTAACCAAACCATTCCGTTGAACATGGACTATGGTCGTTGTGCTAGATTACCCAGTTGGACGCCTGGCTTCGAAGCTAAATACAGTTTTGATGATGATCCAGAGTTTCATGAAATGCAAGTAAAATCTAACGTATCGGACATGATCCAACAGGAAACATCGATGCTCAGTGGAACAGCTAAAACGATCGACGTACTGGGATTTGAAATAGAATTCTTAACCACCCACCACTTCAAACCATTTCAAATTAACATGGCAGCGGTCAATGCTGATCTAGCCGCTCTAAACGATCAAATTCAGTCTGAAGACGTCCCATATAAAAACTTCGCTAAAATGAAGATCATTACTTTCAAACAAATGCTTCAACATCCCCAATTGAAAGCCCTCTATCAAGATATATCTAACAGCTAATAATTTAAAAGAAGGGAATCTAAAAATGACTGATAACGTTGAACTCACTTTTTCAATCGGTGACTTACCATTCCTAATCTTAAAATTAAATTTAAAGAATCAAACATCCCAAGTAATGTACCACACCAATAATCAAAACCTTATCCACGTTACTTTTCAAGAAAATGAATGGACATATCCAGGAATCCAATACCGCCTTCAATGGTGGTTCAATACTAAAAAGGAATTGCCTGAAATGCTAGTAGATTTTCAACAATATGGATTTCACTTCGGTGGTCAAGCTAACATTCATTTAAAGATTAAAGAAATTGCATAACAATGAAGAAATGGATGCTCAAGGACGTTTCAAATCCCTTGAGTATCCATTTTTAACTAAATAAATATTTTGCGATAAATGTTATATTTATTGACTATTGGATATAAATAAACTCAAGTTACTAAACAGTTAGGATAAATCAAATGAAAAATACTAAAAACTCTAAAGCAATCACATATGCAATTGGCTCAGCATCACTATATGCATTGTACCCGCCAATCGCTAAGTTAATAATCAAAAACTGTCCACCAGCATATTTATCAGCATTTTTATACTTGGGAACTGGAATTGGCACACTCATTTTACTTTTAATTTTAAAGCCCACCAAGATGGACTTCGGATCTCGATTAATGATTTCTGATATTCCAAGTGTTATTGCAGTAATCGGATTTAATATTGCGGCTAGCATTTTAATGAATATTGGAGTGCAATTAACCTCTTCTTCCAATATCGCACTGCTTGGTAATTTTGAAATTGTTGCTACTGCAATAATTGCATTGCTATTTTTTAAAGAACAAATTAGTAAGCTCACTGCACTAGCAATTTTTATTATTACCATCGCTAGCATCATGTTAAGTATCAATGATGCGGCACACCTTAGTATATCGTTAGGATCAATTCTAGCAATCATTGCAACGATCTGTTGGGGATTAGAAAATAATTTTACCAAAGTGTTATCCGATCGAAACCCACTCCAAGTCGTAGTTGCTAAGGGGATGGGGGTAGGCATTGGGAGTCTCTTCTTTGTTCCAGTACTAAAGGAAAAAATCCCTAATCTAACCACCATTCTAATCGCCCTTTGCCTTGGTTTTATTGCATATGGGATTAGTATTGTTTTATATATAATGGCCCAACGATACATTGGAGCTGCCAAAACTAGTGCATACTATGCGATTGCTCCATTTATATCAGTAGGAATTTCATTTCTATTATTCCAAGAAAACATTACTGCCAATTTTATTTTTGCTTTAATATTTATGATTATTGGTAGTATCCTACTTGCTCGAAATGATTAACTAACCTGGTTATGTCATAAGGGGCGTTTTATATTAATTATGACAGATTCAGTTATGATTTTATTTCGCTTTTGAGAACGCGGCGTTTAACTTAGTAAAATTAACCGTCCCCAGACCACTAGCCTGATTGTAAATTTTACCTGGTTGCCCAGTATAGTAAAGATTATTATCATCAGTACTATTCAGCGGTGTGAACGGTGATGTCGCTGTCTTAGCAAACCGATAAATTTGCGGGTTCCAAAAACCCATCCGTTTATTTTGTGCACTATTAATCACCGCTGCCATTGCAGCCATTTGAGGAGTCACAACGCTCGTCCCATCCCCTGATGGATCATACTTACCGTCAATATAAATATTATAACCGGTTAAAACATCAGCATTTCCAGATATATCTGGCACGTTTCTGCCACTTGCATGCCCCGTTATTAACTGCGAGTTAGCATTTAATACCCCCTTGGTGACGTCAACGTATTGTCTAGCGTTATAAGTCCCCACACCACTGATGCCAACTTGATAATCTGGTCGCTTAAAGTAGGCACTAAACCCACCCCCGCCACCAAGGAAAACATTGGCAAGATAGGTTGAATCAATTTTACTATCTGATGCATCCTTGAGTACCTGTTCAACGGCTTGTCTTTCTTTATCGGTCTTAGCCGCTGACAATAGATGTTGAAGAAGCTGTTCAGCAACAAATTTCCCGCCAAATAAATAACTCAAACTAGTCGTATTGCTCCAAGTTGATTCATGAGCTAATGAGACTGATCGATTCCCTGTAGTGGGCGTAAAACCGAATGCATCCGAAAATGAAACATTTTTAAATGGTAATGTCGTCCCACCAACTGCAGTAACGTACGGTGAAGAAGCAGGAAGAAAAACGCCCCGTTCTTTGCTGCCCATCGCAAATCCATAAGCACCATTATCACCCGCTGCGTTAAATACAGTAATTCCCTGAGCAGCGGCTTGCTTTAACAGCATTTCCAATAGGTCAGTTTCACCCTTAATTTTCCGACTACTATTTGCCAACTGGTTTTCTAACAGCCCAAAACTACTGGAAATCACGTCCACATTATCCTTAGCAATGGCTGTTGCATACGAAGTAAGAAAGTATCCTGAGTAATTATCGTTTCCTAAATAGACGTTGATATTTGCCTTAGGAGCAATGGCACTAGCTTGCTCAACGTCCATCGTTACTTCCATTCTATCGCCCTTATCTTTGGCCAGTTGCTTATTAACGTAGACTCTTTTGATCCGTTCATTGTCAGAATCAACCCTTTGTTTTTTGAGGTATGCGGAAACATCACTCATTTTAAAATTACTATCACTAATAATTCCAATCGTTTGCTTCTGACCATAACTCCCCTTTGCATATAATGAACCAGTATCATAAGCACGACCGAATTTCCTATAAGAACGATCACTGATGTTTGAATCCTTTATTTTATCCAACGTACTAAGCGTTTGCTTACTAGGATTAGTCTTATTATCGGTAATGGGGATCCTTAAACCGAGCTGATCGATGAACGTAACGTATTTACTAATTGATTGCTTTACCCTGGCAGTGCCAGAATCAATTTGATAATTATGCTTTTGATTCGTTGTTTGTCTTAACTTAAAGTGAAAGGTCCGCTCCAGATCCTTCGTTTTTCCAGTAACAGTCATTAATAAATGCCCTGGATAGGTATCTGATTTCAAGTGATTCTTAGCCATGAACTTTTCAACCACGGCCACCTTTCGATCAGACAAACCATACTTAAGACCAAATTGTTGGGGAGTTAAATACTTGCGATAATTTTTACTCTTGGGATCTACGGTTTGGTAAATAAAACGATCCAGTTGTTGATTATTGTGATTTTTCAAGCCGATTGTTACCGTTTGTTCTTGATTGGGGTTCACATTTCGATAAATAGGTTTAGCGTTACTAGCATTCACATTGATCCCATTTACACTATCGATAGTTAGGCCCACTAACAAGGTAAATAAAAATTTCAGCAAAGGGTGCCCATATTTAATCTTCATTATTCATTCCACCATTCATTAAAATTTTAATTCACCATCTTTTATAAAATCAGTTATCTCTGTCAAAGCGCGCTTAGCTTCTGGAATTGGGAATAAGATAAAGTCGTGATTCATTGCATGATAACTATTCGTAAAGACCGCCCAACGATTGATATCAGCTAAGTGCTGTAATTTCAAAGCATCAGGTGCCAAAATATCTGCAGTGCCAGTGATTGTTAAAATGGGCGGTAAATCATCTAAGCTTCCATAGATGGGACTAACTAATGGGTCAGTAGTCTCAACCGATTTAGCATAGATACGACCGAGTCGCGTTAAGTTCGCTAGGTTCAACACTGGATCATAGGGTTGAACCGCAAGCATCTTGGGATTCGTATTCGAAACATCCAACCAGGGCGATAACAAAACGGCCCGCTCAGGTAGTGGCAAGCGTTGGTCGCGCAGTTGTTGCATTAATGATAACACCAAACCACCACCTGCAGAATCACCAACTAAAATGATTCGAGCTGATTCACTTTTATGAACCCGTTGATAAGTTCGCATCACCATCGCCACTGTATCAAGCGCATCATGAGCAGGTGCTTTCGGGTAAATGGGCATAATTACCCGACTTCCTAGTTGGTTTGCCAACCTATTAACTAATTGAAAGTGTTGCGGAAACGGTTGCCCAAAATAACCGCCACCATGCAAATAAAAAACGACTTGGTTGGGATTACTAAGACGACTGGGATTGATCACCAAAACATCACTAGCACCATTATAATTATGAACATGGTAAGTCTTTTTAATTAACGTTGGTAGCAAATAAGGTTGCTTACTCTTCTGAAGGGCAAGTTGATAATCAGCCGCCGTTTGAATCGATGGCACTGCGTGAATAAAGGGGAGAAAATGGCGAACCACTTGGGCCATAAAGCTCCGTGAATGATGCCGTGCAATTAACTCTTCAGCGGCCAAAGTGATTAAAGCGCTACTAGTTATGATTTTAATGTGCTTCAATTCGACCAGCTCCAATTATGTAGTGGGGATGCTGATTACAACATCCCCAATCAAGTTTACTTATATTTTAACCCACTTCGGAGTTTTTTGAACCAACCAAGATCATCGGTTTGCAACATTCTGACAAGCAATGAATCATTGCATGGCTGTTCATCAGCATTTTATTCTTGATTATCACGATCAATTTTTCGTTTTTGAAGCCAATAAATGGAAAGAGAGACAGATATTGAAGTAACTAGCATGCTTAAATTGCTCCTTAGATCCCAAATTAAGCTGAAAATGGACCGATGGTTATATGGATCAAAAATAACCATTAAAATAAATGTCGTCCGCCCCACTAAGAAAAATAAAATCGTTGACCAGATTATCCGACGTTTTGCTTTTTGGATTAAATGCCGATATTCATCGTTGCTATCCACTTCGACCAGATCTAACCTTAATTTGGATACTTGGCGGGCCGTATGCATACAAATTCCCAAGAATACTAAAAAGTTAGTAATTAGAATTATCCATAATAGCACTTTCGCATCAACCGTAAAAATCAATAAACTAGTGATGAATGTTTCAAGGCTTAGGTAGCTAAATAAAAACAAAAATGACCGATTACCGATTTTATTAATTGCACTTTCCCGATACTCATCCAGCGGCCCCTGAATCCCGTAAAATTGTTTTAAAAATCGCATGTATAATGACTCATTATTTTGCTTCATCCTTATTTTCCTCCCAAAATAAACTATTCAGATCAGTCCGCAACGCCCTGGCAATGTGAATACATAGCTTCAAGGACGGGTTGTACTGCCCCTTTTCGATCAAACTCAGCGTCTGCCGTGAGATCCCCACCATTTTGGCCAATTCATTTTGCTGGAGTCCCCTGGTCATTCGCATTATTTTTACCCTATTATCCATTTCAATTACTCCATTCAGGTAACATATATATTCCTTTATGTAATTTATATATTACATTAAAAAATTAATATGTCAATTCTAAAATTATCTTGAATATCAATATCCACTATTTAATAAACCCATTGATCAATAATATTCGTTTTAAATTCACTAAGGTGGCGTGCAGTTCTTCTCCACTTTCTAAAGAGGTTAACGAGACCCGCAAAAAGGCAGTCTCATCTTCTGAACCCACCAGAAATTTATCTGAATGGAACAGTCGAATACCACTTTTCAGGAATGTCTCTTCCATCTGCTTGCCAGAAAACGCCCGATCAACTTTAATGATCCTAAAGAAGCGGTAATCATTGGAAACTTTTGGAATTGCGAACACTTCATCAAAAATTGTATTGGCTTTCACAACCGCATCCAGTTTGCGTTGCATAATTTTACCAGCGACCCCGTTTTGTAACGCCCGAGTCACAATTTCAACATCCAAAGCAGACGTCTTCACATTGATGTTGAAGATCGCATTTTCAAGCGGTTGCTTAAATTGATTGGCCATTCGGATAAAGCCGACCCGTAATCCTGAAACTAGCGATTTGGACATGCTGCAGATGTAAACACTTTGGTTCGGGACGAGGTTACTTAGCTTCGTCAACGGTTTGGTTCGGTATAAATTTAAAAAGTTTAGGTAATCATCTTCAATCAAAATGAGTCCTTGCGTTGCAATTACGTGCGCCAGTTCGGCCCGCCGTTGTTCAGAAATCGTAATCGTGGTCGGGTTGCTATAATCTGGCATTAAATAAACACCACTAATATTTTTATTGCGGCATTGTTGGGCTAATGATTGGGCGGACATCCCCGCTTCATCCCCATTAATTGGGATCAACTCGATTCCCCGCATCCGAGCAAGCTCAATTAGGTTCGCATAGGTGAATTGATCCACCGCAATCTTATCGCCGCTATTAAAGAGGCTCATTAAAATTACAGTTAGGCCGTTTTGCCCACCCGAAATAACCATCGTATTTTGCTTATTGACCGTCATCCCAACTTGATCCAGATAGTGGCTAGCAATCAACCGATGCTTTAACATCCCCGATGGTTCATCATAGTTCAATAAATCAATTAGGTTGTTCTGATTGGCGACTTCCTCAATTGTTGATTTTAAAAGGCCGTTGTTGTTCTCAAAGGAGGCGTTAAAGCCTAATTCCTTAATATTTTGGGCATCGTTTCTTGAAATGGTCTGCAGACCGTGCACATTTTTAGCCACGTAGGTACCACGGCCCACCATTCCATAAGTCAACCCTAACTGTTGGCTCAACTTATAGGCCCTGGTAACCGTCGCAAAGCCAATGTCTAAAAAGTCTGCTAATTCACGTTGCGGTGGCAGCTTAGTATCTGGTAGTAGGTTTTCGTTATCAATGGCTTGTTGCATCTGGATAACTAGCGATTGATAGTAGGGCCGTTTCAATTGCGCACGGTCGGGACGCCAACTGAGCGGGTAATCAGTAAAAATATTGATCGACATGTCGTTCGCTTCTTTCGATTAAAATTGTAATGAGTACAATTATAGCATTGATTGTACTCACTTATGTTCTTATAATCGGATATAAACATAATTAAGGACGTGATTAGCTTGAAAAATCAATCATTTCAATTTGCGTTTCAAAAAACGATCCCGATCATGGCGGGATTTATCTTTTTGGGTGCTACATACGGAATTTACATGCACCAAAGCGGTTTCAATTTTCTATACCCAACGTTAATGGCTGCCACTATTTTCGGTGGCTCAGTTGAATTTGTGATTGCCAACCTACTATTGGGCAAATTCAACCCCTGGTTAGTGTTCTTTTTAACGTTCATCATCAATTCGCGCCACCTGTTCTATGCGATCTCAATGTTACAAAAGTACCGCAGGACCGGTCGTAAACAGATTTTCATGGTCTTTGGGATGTGTGATGAGACCTTCGCCATCAACTATGCGACTAAGGTCCCAGAAAATATTGACCATAAGGAATTTATGTTCTACGTCACCCTCCTAGACTATGCGTACTGGGTCTTTGGTGCCTTTTTAGGGGGCGTCTTAGGTGGCTTGATCACCATTAAGCTGCCCGGATTAGACTTTGTGATGACTGCATTATTCTTGGTCCTATTTGCTAATCAATTCATGAACGAAAAGAGTCATTTTAGTACCATTACTGGACTAGTCGTCACCTTTTTGGCACTATTTATCTTCGGATCCCAATGGTTCTTATTGGTTAGCTTAATTGTAATGGTGGCTATCTTACAGGTGAAGTACAAACGGGAGGTGGCAAAATGAGCTTAACTGAACAAATTTTAACAATCGCGATTGCCTCAATCACCACAATGGCGACGCGGTTCGTGCCGTTCTTCGTCTTTCCCGAAAATAAACCGACCCCTAAGTTCGTCAAGTACCTGGGTGATTATTTGCCTCCAGCCATTTTGGGCATCTTAGTGATTTATTGTTATAAGGATCAAATTATAAATGTTAACCAAGAAACGCTCTTTGGCATCATTGCTGGGGCGGTCACGCTGGGGCTGCACTTTTGGAAGAAGAACATGATGATTTCAATCTTAGCGGGAACGGCAACCTATATTGTATTGGTCAACTTTGTGCATTTTTAAAATCATCAGATTAATCGCCCCGTCAATTCAATTTAATATGCAATTTTGCCAAAACTCCCCTATAATTAAAGTTGCTAGGGGAGTTTTTTGACTGAGACCTTTTTTGGAACCCTTCGAACCTGTGAGACAATGCTCGCGTAGGGAAGCGAAAACCAAAGTGTCGATTGAACTCACCAAGTATTAATTTCTTGGAGGTTTTATGAAATGCATAAAGCAATTTTTGACGGCTATGCAACTGAATACGATCAATGGTTCATGGCCAATCAACAGGTCTTTTTAAGTGAATTAAAGTTATTGAAGGCTACCTTAACAGGGGCGGCCACCGAACGCGTCCTTTCGATCGGCTGTGGGAGCGGGTTGTTTGAAGACGCCCTCCATCGCCACTACTCGTTGCCACTCTTTGATGGGATTGAACCATCCACAGACATGGCAGCAATCGCAAAAAAACGGGGACTAAACGTTACGATCAGTACTGCCGAAGCCGTCGAGCTACCAGCGGATACTTATGATGTGATCTATTTCAACGGCAGTTCGAGCTATATTAAGGACCTCAAATTCGCATATCAACACTGCCTTAAAGCTTTAAAACCAGGCGGACGCTTTATTTCACTTGACATCCCGTTAGAAAGTGCATACGGAATGCTTTATCACATCGCGTCAAGCGAAGGCAGCTACGATTCAAAATACCTGCGTGCGATTGCACCAGCACACCCCTACCCCGTTGAACTGACTGGTTCATTTTATTCATGGACCGCACGGGATAAAAAGGCACTGTTTGAAAACGAGTTGCAATTAATAAACGTTAATACCCAACAGACCCTCCTTGCCAATCCACTCTACACTAATGATTTCGTTGAAGAACCCGTTGCGGGTTTTAGAAGTGGCGGTTACGTAGCAATCATGGGTCAAAAGCAATAATCAAAGGCATTTATTGATTTTTTCATAAATTAAACTCCCAATCTAAATTTATTGATTATCATTCTGTTAGAATATAATTATTAATTATACAAGGAGTATTAATTTGGGTGCTTTAATTGATTTTATTTTAAATATTGATCAACACATTATCAATATCGTTAACACGTTTGGTAACTGGACTTACCTCATTTTATTCATAGTGATCCTGTTGGAAACTGGAGCGGTAATTATGCCATTTTTGCCAGGGGATTCATTACTGTTCGCAGCTGCCGCGCTATCTGCTAACGCTAGTTATTCGTTGAACATCTGGATTTTTATCGCAATCTTCCTAATCGCCGCCATTGTTGGTGATTCGATCAACTTCTGGGTCGGTGAGAAGGTCGGCTTAAAATTACTGGACCACAAGTGGGTTCAAAAAGTCATCAAGCCCAGCCACCTTGATAGTACGCGCCAATTCTTTGATCAACACGGTGCAGCGGCGGTCTTTTTAGCCCGCTTCATCCCAATCTTACGGACGCTGGTGCCGTTCATTGCGGCCACCGGGAAGATGAATTACAAAAAGTTCATCTTTTACAACGTTACCTCCGGATTCGCATGGGTATTGCTGTGTTGTGGGGCTGGTTACTTCTTTGGTAACATCCCGTTCATTCAAGAGCACTTCTCAGCAGTCGTATTGGGGATCATCGTGGTTTCATTAATCCCAGCATTAATTGGCTTGATTCGCCAAAAAGTAAAGAAATAACATTCAGAAAAGCGGTCCCCTTAAGCAAGTAGTAAGGGGGCCGCTTTTAATTGTAGTCAACAGTTGTCTAGCATATAATGATAATTAAGATATTAACTGGGGGCTTTAAAAAATGATCACTAAAATCAACCAAACTACTAAGGCGCAACTAAAGCGCATCATGTCAATTTGGCTTACCAGTAACTTGGCAGCAAACGCCTTTGCCGGCAGTGATTACTGGATGAATCGTTACAGTCCGATTAGAAAACAACTTTTGGCAGCCACCGTTTACGTTGCTATTAAGGATGAGCAGATCATTGGAGGCGCAGCAATTTTAGATGACCAGCTGATCGGTCCATTCGTTGATCAAAATTTTCGCCAACAAGACATTGCTACCCAGTTACTAAATCAATGTAAAGCTGAAGTTGCCCAGATTAGTACCTCAGTGTACCTAAAGAACCCCACTGCCATTATGTTCTATGAACAAAACGATTTCGTGATCAAGGGGCAGTTCATTGAAGAAGCCACCAACGAAGTAAGGTATCAAATGAAATGGCATAAAGACTAAAAGCGCTACGCCATAAAAGACTTACTGAGACTAATGATAATAATTTTCCATAATTCATGATTAACCACTTCAATTATGTTTTTAAAAATCACTTTAAAGATTTATTGTTTTAATGAAGCGTTTACATACGGTTGGGGGTAGCAAAATCTTTTTTAATTTAATTCCTTAATATAATTATGATATACTATAATATATCAAATGTTTATATTGGAAAGGATAGTATTCTTATGTCATCAGTTAATATTCCAGGTCAATGGGACTTGTACTCATTTACTGGTTTACCAGATATATATCATTGGAAACCAGGGATAGAGGCTAACAATAGATGGTCGATCGCATATAAGGAATATAAACGTAAAAGCAGTTCTTATCATGCGACTTCTGTAGCGTTTTCAATCATTGGTATTTTTTTAGTAGCTTCATCTAGTTTACTTACTGCTTTTGCGGGAATACTGTTATTTATAGCTTCCTTTCTTTTAAGTAGACGTGGACCATTTTTTAATGCAGCGCTTGATAAGAACAGTCGTGCTCAAAATCATTTTACAAACGTTAGTTACCAGCACACAGATACTTTTATTCAACCATTAGTTAATTATTTTAACTTAGGACCATGGAGAAGTTTCAGAGTTAAAAGAGAATGTATTATCTATAATCAAGATATAGTTATATATTTCGATGCTGATAATTCACTACTAGTTGTCTATAATAGAGACTGCATAAAAGAAGTAAGTCGGGAAAGAGTACATACCGGTTCCCATTCTACTGGTTCATCCAATTCATTTGGTGTTGCTTACGCTAATGGAAATACTGGTAATGCTGTTGGAACAGCATATACTAATAGTGAAATAAATAGCACAGATAACTATGAATGGCATTTTGACCTTTTAACCAACTTTATGAATCATCCTAGAGTTTCTTTTGTATTGCCAGATTCACCACAAGCAGAAAACTTTGTTAAAGAAGCTTGTGGGATCCTACAAAAATAAGAATGTTTTTATTTTTCATTTCATCCTAAATATTAAGCACTACACCCTTAAGTTTGTAAAAAATTTAGGGGTGTTTTTGTGTGGCCAACATTAGTGCTAAAAGATCATGAAAGTGACTGGAGAAATTATTTCTTTTAACATCAAGAATCTAAATTACAAAAACTAGGCGGAAAGTCCTTGGTTCAATACCAAGAACTTTCCGCCTAGGAAAAAAATATATTAATGTACAAACTTTAGGGCACACATCAACTACGACGCAGCTTTTTTATTTGCATTTACTAATTTTTCAATCGGTCTAAGTCAATGGAATGATCATCCTTAGCAATCATGATTGAGGTTGTAACATCACCCATCACATTTAAGATGGTCCTGAAGATACCGATCAACCAATCGGCTCCAGCAATGATGCCCACCCCACTGATTGGTAGACCAAGGGTTGGTAAAACGATTGCCAGGGATACCAATCCACCACCTGGGATAACGACCGTCCCAAGACAGGCCAGCGTCGATACCATGATAATCTTCAATCCGATGCCCACCGTCAACGGGACTCCGAATAATTGCAACATCGTAACACTTGCTAACCCTAGATACATGGATAAGCCATTACTATTCAAGGTCATTCCTAATGGTAGGACCAATTCGCGAACGGATTCCCCGATGCCGAGACGTTTATTGGCATCAAGCATTTCCATTGGTAATGCTGCGGCTGATGATGCCGTAGTCGCAGCAATTAGAATGATTCGTGAACACTTCAAAAGAATTTTCAATGGCGAAACCTGTGTTTTAAAACTACAAATACAGATCAAACCAATCAGAAATAAAATCACAGCAACCGCATAGATGATAATAAACATCAATAGCGGGAATAAAATTTTTATCCCGTTGGTTGCAATACTACCGATTAGTAAAGAGCAAATCCCCAGCGGCGCACCAATTAGGATTGTATTCATCATTTCGATCAAAATATGATTACACTTATCAATCGCACCCAAGACTAAATCGAATTGCCCCCGACGATTGATTCGCATAATTGTAAATCCACAAATAATTGCAAAAATCGTGATTTGAATGACCTGACCGGCACTTAAAGCTTCAAAAATATTCTGCGGAAAAAATGATAGAATCGTATCGGAAATCGAAGGCGACTGTTTATGAACCAACCCGCTGGCGTGACTTGCTAGGTTCAAGTTCAACCTAATTGGTAACCCGACTAATAAACCAACCACAGCTGCAGCAATCGTGGTGGCTAGAAAAATCATCACCATTTGCATTCCAATCTTACGAAACTGACCGACGGAAAAGTGGCCCACAGCTGAAATTACCGAACAAGTTACCAGTGGGATTACTATCATTTGAAGAAGGCGTAAAAAAATTTCACCAAATATTTGTAACCACGCCACCTTGGAACCACCAATTCCACCAATTAAGATTCCAATCAACATTCCCAGAAGAATTTTCAGGGTTAAGTTCTGTTTCAACTTCATTTTCAGTCTCCTAATAGGCTTGTTTTTGTAAGATCATCGATAAGAAATGTACCCCCGCATTTAGATCAGCAGCGACTGTAAACTCATCGGGACGATGGCTAATTCCATTACTGCTGGGAACAAATACCATTGCAGTCGCAACGGCCTTGCTCATTATCTGACTATCATGTCCTGCTCCAGATGCCATTTCTAAAAATGTGATTTCAGATTGACGCGCTAAATCTTGGTTAACATTTAGAAGCTGACGGTTTAACTGGGTAACAGGAACCTGTAAATAACGATCGATGATTTCACGCTGCCTTTTAACTAATTCATTTAAGCGGGATTCAAAATCATCCAGTTGATCCTCAGAATCAGACCTGCAATCAATCGTAAAGCTAAACTGTCCACTGATAACGTTGCTAACGTTGGGGTGGTTCATGACTTTACCAATCGTCAAAACGAACGGTTGTTTAAAACGATTACCCAATTGATAAATCGAATCAATTAGATGACACCCTTTTCTTAGCGCATCACAGCGCCCCTGCATCGGTGTCGTTCCAGCATGGTTAGCATGTCCATTAATATCCACAGTATAGCGCCGTTGCCCAACGATCGAATTTACTAACCCAATCGATGCGTTCGTTCTTTCTAATTGGGGACCCTGTTCAATGTGCAATTCCGTAAAAGCATCAGGTAACTCACAATTACGCAAAGTAACTTGTGGTTGACTAGTCAATTGCTCAACGGCCTTTTTTCTAGCAGCTTCAAAGCTAGTCCCATTTGCATCGACTAATTTTGGCGGAAGCGTTTTATTGACATAGTATTTCGAACCCGTAAAAGTAGCGGGAAAACGACTCCCCTCTTCCTCACTAAATGAGATCAAGCGCAGCGTTTTATTCGGCTTGCCATTTTTGGATACTGTATCAACAATCGCCTTTAATCCACCCAAAACGCCATATAGTCCATCATACTTACCACCATGATCGACCGTATCCATATGGGAACCAACCGCAATCACCGAATCCGTTTGCCCGATGAAGTCTAAAAAGACGTTTCCAACCATGTCAACGGTCGCCTTAAAACCCAGTCGCTGTCCTAAGTGAATCAACCGAATTTGATTTTCAATCCAGTATTCATCATAAACCAATCGGTGTTGTCCTTCATCGGAATCAACAGTAAATTGGTCTAACCAATCGTTTAAATTAAGCGTTCCTTTCATCACCATGACAGTGCCTACTTACTAACCCCAAGAAGTGGTGAAGAAGCAACCGCACCACTATTAACTACCCGTCCTGGCTTAGCAAGGTATGCTTTGCGCCCAGCTTCAACCGCTAGCTTAAATGCTTCTGACATTAATGGGATGTCGCCAGCAGTTGCCATTGAAGTATTCGCCATTACGGCATCAATTCCCATTTCCATGGCTTCAGCAGCTTGACTAGGCCGTCCAATTCCGGCATCAACAATCACTGGTACTTCGATTTCGTTGACCAAAATTTGAATTAGGTCCTTAGTGGCTAAGCCGCGGTTAGTCCCAATCGGTGCGCCTAATGGCATCACCGCTGATGCTCCAGCTTCAACTAACCGCTTTGCAGTGATTAAATCTGGTAAGAAGTATGGCATTACGGTAAAACCTTCATCAGCTAAAATGGAAGTCGCCTTGATCGTCTCTGCATTATCGGGCATTAAGTATTTTTTGTCTGGAATCACTTCTAGCTTAATGAAATCACTGCCGCTTAATTCGCGCGCGATTCGAGCCATCCGAATTGCTTCTTCAGCATTTTTACAACCAGATGTATTCGGTAAGATAGTGACATTTTCTGGAATAAAGTTTAAGATATTTTCGGCTGCTGCTTCGGTTCTCCGCAATGCCATTGTGATAATTTCAGCCTTGGCATTATGAACTGCAGCATCAATTAGGTCGTATGAATATTTACCTGAACCTAAGATAAACCGTGATGTAAAATGGTGTCCGTTAATTACTAAATCGTCTTTAATTGCCATGTTAAATTTCCTCCTTATTTTCAACCACTGGTAGTTGCATGAGTAATCTTAAAATTGCGTTTGCTTGATGACCGGCACAAATAATTACCCGTGGTGCCATCAATCCCTCTGATCCACTCGTCTGACCATCACCACTAATGTAGACGTTTGGGGATTGTTGTTTGGTTTGAATTTGATTTGCACCATGGACCCCCGCTAATCCGTTGCCCATTACTAATGGTTTATCTGGAAAAGCACTGGTCGCCCCATCGAGTAGAATCGCCTTGGCAGCAGGGTTATCAAAAGCTTCACAAATAATGTCACAGTCAGCAAAGAGTTGCTCAATATTTTCAGCACTGACCTTTGTTTTAATCGCATCCACTTTAATAAAGGGATTAAATTCTAATAAATTTTGCTTTAATGCAGTGACCTTTGGCATCCCAATTTGACTGAACTTGAACTGTTGGCGGTTCAAGTTGCTTAATTCCACATCGTCAAAATCGATTAGGGTCAAATGGCCTACACCAGAACGCACCAATGCAATTGCAATGTTAGATCCTAACCCGCCTGAACCTGCAATCGTAACGTGTGCATTCTTTAGGGCCTGATACGAGTTATCAACATTACGATCCTTCATCTGCATAAAAAAATCTTCAACACTGATTCCATCAATTTGAACCGTCATTGCTAACCACCTCCTACGAAAGAAATTAATTCAACGTGATCATTTGGATTTAAAGTAATTCCATCGATTTCATTGCGATGGACGATTGATCCGTTTAATTCGACAACAACGTTATCTTGATGCTGAGCATATTGAGCCAATAAGAATGATAGCGGTTTTCCCGCCAATGCTTCCACTGGCTTTCCATTAATGGTTACCAAAGTAAAAACCTCCTTTCTAGACCCAAGAAAGGAGGTTTTTTAACGCACTAGTTAAGATTAAACCCCTTCCTTCGGTAGTATCAACTACATCAGGTTCAATGAGTATAATCTCAGCCAATTACTTGGCACCCCAGTGTTTAAATTATCATCACAATTGTAAATAAAAAACGGTTCCCCTAGTAAAACCCAGGAGAACCGTCCTAATTATTCGATAATTAATCAGCGATAAAAGAACTGCATCTCCCTTCGCTGGTATTAACCAAATCAGGTTCAATGGGTATAATCTCAGCCAATTGCTTGGCACCCCAGATACAATGTGATAAATATTTAATTTTGAACAATCTTATATTAACATTAAGGTGAAAAATTTGTCAATAATAAAATTTTAAGCCAAGGACAATTTGATAAAAAGCTAGCAACAAAAAAATATCTTATTATCGATCGATAATAAGATATTTTTTAATATTATCCATTTATACTTGCTTCTGATTTTCTTTGGCTAATCAATACATATCCACCAAATCCAACTGCCCATACAATTGCAGCAATGGCACCTACAACATCATCGGGAATGAAGAATAAACTAGCGAAGATTACCAAAAAGAAAGCGATGGTGAGCGGACTGGTAACATTGTACCAAGGCATTTTAAACCCATTTTCAATATAATCACTTGATTGACGATATTTCCGATGTGCAAGCATTGTTAATGCGTATACCAAGATATACATATCACTAGATGCACCAGTTACGATTGTAAAGACTGCTCCAGTCGCTGCACTAAGGCTCATAATTGGAGTGATCAATGCCAAACTAGCTGATAGTAAAATGGCAGCTGCCGGAACCCCAGAATTAGAGATTTTACCAAACTTTTCCTTCATGAAGCTGCCTTCCTTTGCTTCAGTCGCTAGTTGGTAAAAGTGACGACCAGCTGAGAAGATACAGCTATTTAATGCCGAAGCAGCAGAAGTTAGAACCACAAAGTTGATCACAGCTGCAGCAGCTGGAATTCCAACCAATTGGAAAACTTGAACGAATGGACTTTTATCTGGTGAAAGTGAAGTCCATGGAATAATTCCCATAATTACCACCAATGCACCAATGTAGAATAGTAAGATGCGAAGTAAGGTTTCATTAACTGCCTTCTTGATCACGTGCCGTGGATTCTTTGCTTCACCAATCGTGATACTTACGAATTCAATTCCTTGAAAGGCGAAGAATACCATTGGAAACGCAGAAATAAAGTTAAATGAACCGTGGGGGAATAATGTCAAATTATTAGTAATGTTAGCGAGTGATGCATGACCAAGTGGCGTTGCGCTGTGCCTAAAGATCATAAAAATCCCGGTAACGATCAAAGCAACGATTGCGATAATTTTGATCATTGCGAACCAGAATTCGGTTTCACCAAACAGACGCGCAGCCACTAGGTTTAAGCCACAAAGAACAGCCAAAAAGACGACTTCAATCAACCATGCTGGCAGATTAGGAAACCAGAATTGTACATAAGTGGCCACCGCAGTTACTTCAGCCATACAGACAAACACCAACCCGATCCAGTAGGTCCAACCTGTGAATCGACCTGCAGCAGGTCCTAAATACTTAGTAATAAATGATACAAACGTGTGGTGCGATGGATCTGAATAAAACATTTCTCCAATTGCACGCATCATCAAGAAGAAGAACAATCCTAAGACTAAGTATACGATCAAAATGGATGGTCCCGTTTTAGAAATCGTCGTCCCTGATCCTAAGAATAGCCCAGTTCCAATCGTGCCACCAATTGCAATCATTTGCACATGTCGGTTACTCAATGAACGGTAAGTTCCATCTGGATTTTCTCTAATGTTTGAGTTAGCCATGATCAACACATCCTTTACCAATTTTGTATTTACCCAAAATAAATGTAATAAAAAGTTACGTGACGTCCCGTTGATTCACATAACATTAAAACCAAATTAGCTTTTTCTCATTTAATTTTAATTTATTCTACCATATTTATTTCGAAAAGCAAAGCTTTTTTCAAAAAATTGGTTTTTATGCTTTTTTATCGTGACAAAGAGGTTATTTATTCAAAATCAGCTGACTATTATACATGTAATTATTGATAACATTATAAGGAGCTTTTAATAATGTCCTGAATCGCTTTATTATCATCTTGTCGCCCAATTGTAATTCGGATCCAATTTGGTTGTTGACCAACACGAACTTGGTAGCCCTTTTGGAGTAATTCATTTGCGACTTTATCGGCATCAGCACTTTGAAAGTAAATAAAATTGGCTTGCGATGGATAGTATTTTAAATTAGCTTGCTTTAAAAATTGTTCCCATCCATCACGTTCAGTCTTATTATTATTTACCGTTCGTTGAACAAATTCAGGATCGCTAAGCGCAGCAACTGCGGCAACTTGGGAAAGCGTATTGAGGTTATACGGTAGGCGGACCGCTTGCATATACCCCGCGCGTTTAGCGTCCATAATGATATAGCCAACCCGATAGCTAGCTAAACCATAAGCTTTTGAAAAAGTCCGCATCACCGCTAAATTATCGAACTCTTTTAATAATGGAACGGCTGAAGAATCCTTAGCACTGGTTACGTATTCAATGTATGCTTCATCAATGAGCACCAAGACATCCTTAGGCACTTTTAACATAAACTGGCGGATCGATTCGACTGAATTATAGCCCCCAGTCGGGTTATTAGGATTACAGAGCCACACTAAGCTCGTATTTGCATTAATTTGGCTCAAAAATGCAGGAAGATCATTTTGACCATCAGCATTCACTGCAACCTTGATCGTCTTAGCGCCTTCGATTTCAGCATTGATTTGATACTCAGAAAAAGTGGGTTCTGAAACAATTACCTCATCGCCAGCATTCAAAAAAATGCGCGAAACCATTGAGATTATTTCATCCAATCCACAACCAAAAACAATATTTTGGCTAGGAACCTTTAACTTGTTAGCGATTAAGTTGCGTAGCTCCGTACAATTACTATCAGGATAATAGTTTTCCGACTGTGGAACTGCAGAAGTGACTGCCTTAGCAACCTGTGGAGAAGTCCCATACGGATTTTCATTTGCTGATAAACGGACAATTCGATTTAATCCGTACTTTTTCTTAAGTTGCTCAATCGCAACTGGGGGGACGTAGTTTTCTAGCCCTTTAACTGCACTCTTCATTGGAAATCACTCCATTCTATAACTTTTTAATTGGGGCCCGATCTTTGTATTGACTCATTTTCCCCACTCGAGAACCAAGTTCGGTCTTAATTTGATCAAAAGACACACCAGATTCTACCAATAGCACCATTAAGTGGTATAGCATATCAGCAGTTTCATATTGTAATTCCTTAGGATCCTTATTTTTGGCGGCAACGATGACTTCCGTTGTTTCTTCACCAACTTTTTTAAGGATCTTGTCCAAACCCTTGGTGAATAAATAATCAGTATATGAACCTTCGATTGGTTCTGCTTTCCGCTTCTTGACCATTTCATATAATTCTTCTAAGTTTTGTTTATCCATTATTATCGACTCCTTTTTTAAATTCAACTGGGTTAAAAAAACAACTTACATGACCAGTATGACAAGCTGGCCCATTCGGCACAACGGATACTAATAGGGTATCGCCATCGCAATCCAGTTCCATTTTAGTTACCCGCTGTGTATTTCCACTCGTTTCACCCTTATGCCATAATTCATTTCGCGAACGTGACCAAAACCACGTCTCACCGCTTTCGATCGTTCGCTGATAACTTTCTGGATTCATCCAAGCGACCATTAATACTTGTTTAGTGTTCGAATCAATCACAACGGTGGTCAATAGTCCAGATAGCTTACTAAAGTCTGGTTTCATATTCTAACGGAGACCCCCTCATCTTTTAATTGTTGTTTGACTTCTGGAATCGAAAGAATTTGATAGTGAAAAACAGATGCGGCTAGCGCGCCTGTGACCTTGGTATTCTTAAATAAATCAACAAAATCAGATCCTCGGCCCGCACCACCAGAAGCAATGATCGGTACATCCACTAATTGACCAATCTGCTGGTATAGTTTTTCATCAAATCCGTCCTTAGTTCCATCTTGATCCATACTAGTGATCAACAATTCTCCAGCTCCCTTAGCAACCGCTAATTGCGCCCATTCAGTTGCTGAAATTTTAGTATTTTTAGTCCCACCATGGGTATAAACAACATACTTTTGAGCTGCTGCATCCCATTTCACGTCAATGGCCACCACAATTGCTTGACTACCAAATCGTTTCGCCCCTTCGGTTATTAAATTCGGATTGGCAATTGCAGATGAGTTAATTGAAATTTTATCAGCTCCGGCGTGTAATAACGATTCCATATCTGAAATCGAACTAATCCCACCACCGACCGTCAATGGCATAAAAACTTGTTGAGATACATCAGCTACTACATCGACCATTGTTTTGCGCTTCTCATTAGTTGCCGTAATGTCTAAGAACACTAATTCATCAGCTCCCTGTTGCTCATAGGTTGCTGCAATTGCAACGGGGTCACCAACATCTTTTAAGTTAACAAAGTTAACCCCCTTTTTGACCCGTCCATTTGCAATGTCCAAACATGGAATAATTCGTTTTGCTAACATTTATTCGCCTCCGCAACTTCTTTTAGCGTTACCTTATGATCTGCGATTGCCTGACCAATAATGACATCGTCAATTCCAATCGACTTTAGTTTAATCACGTCTGAAAGGTCTCTAATGCCACCAGAGGCAACGAGCGTTAATTCTGGAAATTGGTGTTTTAAACTTCCTAATAAGTCTAGATTGGGGCCACTTAACGTCCCATCAGTTTTGGTGTCGGTAATGATAAACCGATTCGCCCCAACGGATGCCATCTTATTGATCAAGGTAGCCATTTTAACGTTCGATTGCTCTACCCAACCTTCGGTAGCAACCATTCCGTTGGCCCCATCAACACCAATCGTAATGTGTTCACTACCGTATTTTTGAATCATGGCAGTGGTAAATGCTGGATCCTTTAATGCTACCGAACCCAAGATTACCCGTGAAAGCCCATTTGCCAAATACATCTCAATTGTGGCTTCATTTCTAATTCCACCGCCAATTTCAGTTTGTCCATCAATGATGGCCGCAATTTGCTTTGCTAATTCAACGTTGGTCGGTAATCCATTCTTTGCCCCATCCAAGTCAACCAAGTGTAAATTTTGAATTCCACTGGTGCGAATCGATTTTGCTTGGTCGATTGGATCTGCGTTCACGAGGGTTGGCTTTTGATAGTTACCTTGGTACAGTCTAATGCTGCTACCCGCCCTCAAGTCAATTGCTGGATAAATCATTTGACCACCGCCTGTTCGAAGAATGTTTTTAAAAGCGTTAAACCAACTTGCCCGCTTTTTTCGGGATGAAATTGAAAACCATAGATATTATCACGATTGACAATTGCCGGAATTTCAACCCCGTAGTCCACACTGGAGATAATAAATTGCGGATCACAAACTGCGTAATATGAATGAGTAAAATAAGTATATTGCCCTTGCACTCCATTAAAAATTGAATCACGCTTGACTTGATTTTGGTTCCAACCAGAATGTGGAACGATTCGATTGCCATTATCATTGGGAATTTTTTCAATCTTACCAGTGATCAGTCCTAAACCTGCAGTATTGCCAAATTCAGTTGATGAATCAAACAATAATTGCATCCCGAGACAAATCCCTAAAAATGGGGTGCCGTTAGCAACGGTTTGCTTAATGACATCGACTAACCCACGTTCATTAAGGGTATCCATAGCATCCTTAAATGCACCAACGCCTGGGAATAAGACTGCATCTGCATTTTGAATCGTTTCTGGATCTGCAGTCAACTGCGCCTCAATGCCTAGTTTTTTACAGGCCTTTAAAACGTTATAAACATTTCCAGCGTTATAATCGATAATTGCAATCATCAAATGACCCCCTTGGTTGAGTTCACACCCTTAATTTCTGGATTGATGGTAACAGCCTTTCTTAATGCACGACCCGTAGCCTTGAACAATGCTTCGATCTTGTGGTGGGTATTACGACCGTACAACACCCGAGCGTGTAAGTTAAATTGGCCGTTGAATGCTAAGGCTTGGAAAAAGTCTTCGGTAACCTCCGTTTCAAAGATCCCTAACCGTGGATTAGTCAATTCAGCATCAAATACTAAGTATGAACGGCCACTCAAATCAATCACTACCTGAGCCAGTGTTTCATCCATTGGAACGAATGCATCACCGTAGCGTTCGATTTGTTCCTTATTTCCAAGCGCCTGCGTCAAACATTCTCCAATGGCGATTCCAACGTCTTCTACCGTGTGGTGAGCATCGACTTGAAGATCGCCACGGGCTTTGACTACCAATCCGAATCGCCCGTGCTTTGCGAATAATTGCAACATGTGATCGAAAAAGCCAACTCCAGTATCAATTTCAATGCCACTTTGTTCATCTAAGTTTAGTTTCACTGTTATATCAGTTTCATTGGTTTTTCTAGTAATTTCAGCTTTCCGCATCTAAATCTCCCCCTATTTCTTAAACCGTGATTCAACGGCTCTAGCGTGGGCTTCAAGCCCTTCGGTTCTTGCTAACTTAGCGATTGCTGGAACATCTGCTTGCAAACTTGGTTTATCGAATTGTACAAATTGGGTCCGCTTAACAAAATCATAAACCCCAAGTGGAGAAGCAAACCGTGCAGTCCCACCGGTTGGCAAGACATGATTAGGACCTGCAACGTAATCACCAAGCGGTTCACTAGCATATCGACCCAAAAAGACTGACCCAGCATTTTGAATCAACCCTAGGTATTGCGTAGGGTTCTTTAGTTGGACTTCCAAGTGTTCTGGAGCGACTGTGTTCATTAGTTCGAACATCTCATTCACATTATCCATCACGGCGATAAAACCACGATCAGAAACCGCTGCTTCGGCAATTTCTTTTCTAGGCAGCGTAACTAGTTGTTGATCGACTTCCTTGGAAACGGCGGTAGCTAATGCTTCGCTATCGGTGATCAACATTGGCCGAGCTCTCTTATCGTGTTCGGCTTGCGATAACAAATCAGCTGCCACTTCTGATGCGATCGCACTGTCATCAGCTAATATCCCAATTTCAGAAGGTCCTGCCACCATATCGATAGCGACCTTGCCAAAGACTTGCTTTTTAGCAGTCGCTACGAAAATATTCCCTGGCCCCATAATCTTATCAACTGCTTGAATACTATCAGTCCCATACGCTAATGCTGCAATCGCTTGAGCACCACCGATTTGGTAAACTTCATCGACTCCGGCTAATTTTGCTGCTGCTAAGACGGCTGGATTGACACCATTTGGTTGTGGTGGTGTAACCATGACCACCCTTTTAACTCCTGCTAATTTGGCTGGAATCCCGCACATCATAATCGTTGAAGGGTAAGCGGCTGTCCCGCCTGGAACATATAGTCCAACGCTTGCCATGGGAGTAATTTTTTCACCCCGCATAATCCCAGGGGTACTAACGTCCACAAAACTATTTTCAATTTCTTGTTTGTGAAAACTAGTAATGTTGCGCTTGGCAAGCTCTAACGCTTCTCTTAAATCATCATCAATGTTTTCAAGAGCCTGATCTAATTGAAACTTAGGAATTGAAAAGTCAGCTAAGTTAACGTTATCGAATTTTCTTTCATAATCGCGAAGCGCTTCATCACCATTTTGAGCAACGTTGGCGATGATTTCGCTGACCGTTTTTTCAATTTCTAAATCAATCGTTTGACTAGTGTAGTTATCAACAATTTTTTTCATTTCTGCTAATGATTCTTTATATATTTTCATATTCATTCACTCCTACGATTTCACTTAATTTATCAACTAATTCAAAGATTTCCGTCCGTTTTTGTTTTAATGCCACCGGATTGGCCACCAATCGACTCGTAATTACATCTAACCAGTCATGTACGACTAGGTGATTAACCCGCAGCGTAGTCCCAGTTTCCGTTAGATCGACAATCGCATCTGCTAGCCCGGTCAATGGTGCTAATTCAACTGATCCTGAAATTTTAATAATTTCAACATCTTCACCCTTTTCATTAAAATAGCGGCGGGCGATTCTTGGATACTTAGTTCCAATCACCTTGCGTTTCGATTGGTTCCAATTAAAATCTTGCTTAGAAGCAACGATGAATTGACAACGTCCCGTCCCAAGATCCAATAACTCATCAACTTGATTCAAAGCATCCTGTTCAGCCAAAATATCACTACCAACCACTCCTAGATCAACCGTTCCAGTTCGCAGGTAGGTACAAACATCCTCACCCTTAACCAAAATAAATTGGTAACGATCTGCTAAGTTAATGATTAGCTTGCGTTTCTTATTAACTAGTGGTTCGCAATCAATCCCACATTTCTCTAGTAGCGGAATTAATTTCTCTTCAACTCGCCCCTTCGTTAATGCAATTCTTAACATTCAACTAACCCCTCTCCTGATTTCCAAATCAATAGCTTTACTCCAGCTAACTTTGCCTGTTCTTGAGCCTCTTCTTGGCTATCGAATGGAGCTAGTGAATAGTTCGGGTTAGCCTCAATCAATGGTGCCACTTGGCTCATTTCTGCTAATTTTGCGTATACAAAAACCGGTCGCTGAATTTGCGATTCTACATCTGCAATTTTGGCTAATGCATCAATGTTAATTCCCAATCCAACGGCCGGTTCAGTTTTAGCTTGAAAGTTAGCCAGAAGTCGATCATAACGACCACCACTGATAACATAAGTATTTGAACGGGCTGTATATCCCTTAAAAATGATTCCAGTATAATATTTTTGCGGAACCGCGCTGCTTAAGTCGATAATTACCTTTTGGTTCGGTAAACTACTTGCAAATCGAGCAAGTGTGATTAATTCATCGACTAGCGGCCTGGCAGCTTTTGGAATCTTGACTGCTTCCAGCATTTGCTGAAGTTCTGCAATCGTTCCAAATAATCGTGGCCATTTCTTTAGGAAGGGAAGTTCATCACATGCACCAACCTTTTCCAGCAATGCTTTATACGCTGGAAAATTCTTATGATATAGCGCTTGCGCCAATTGACGATGCAATTGATGATCAAGATGAAGTGAATCTAAAACTTGATCTACCAATCTAGCATGTCCTAATTCAATTGTTAATTGATGTTGATGTAAAAAGTGTTGACTCAATTGATGCATTATGATCACCTCCTCCATTTCGGCCTTAATCGTTCGATATCCAATTAATTCAATTCCTAATTGCGTTTGTTCATTCTGTCCACCAGATAGTTCTGGGGAAATTTCAAACTTAGTTCCCACATAATATAATTTCCGTGGGAGCGATAAGTTCATATTTGATAAAAAGCGTGCCACCGGCAAGGTCAGATCTGGTCTTAAAACCAGGTCATCACCGGCGGGATCAAAGACCCGATACGGTGGATTAGCACTTGTAAAATCATTAAATAAGTCACGTTTTTCAACTATCGGCGTGTTGATTCTGGTATAACCGCGTTGACGAAATTGCTTTAAGATCCAAGCTGTTACGATATCTTTTCTTTCAGCAACCTCACCAAATTCATCACGCAGCCCAGTTGGCAACTTAATACGATTCATGTTAACTACCTCCTTTAATAATCATTTGAGCTAATAAAAAAGCGTCCTCCTTATCCAATCTGGATAAAGAGGACGCTATCGCGTGGTTCCACCTCATGTTCAGATGCTTCTCACAAAGCATCTCTCAAGTTGAAGAATAACTTCAACCCTGATAACGAGTGGTCCCGAAATTGCTTACTTTAAGTTCAGCAACCCAGTTCATCGGTGTGGTTCATAAATCAGCTTGGTCCCTTCACAACTTCAGCGGGACTCTCTCGTTCAAGCATAACTTACTACTCTCCGAATCAGAACTATTATATTTAAATTAGACTCAAATGATGTTGAACTAATAATATTCTAATCAATCTAAGATGTCAAGCTTTTTTAAAAAATTATTCATCATGTGCCAGCCATGGCCAACTTCATCGATACTATGGGCGTCAGAGCCAAAGACAATTGGTAATTGAGCATTCAATGCCCGATTTAAAATCTGTTCACCAGGATAAAAATCATTACAAAATTTTTTATAAAGTCCCGCTGAATTATAATCTAAACTCAAATTATGCTTTTGCATTTGAGCTATGATTTGATCAACAATTTTTAAATTATCATCATCAAACAATTCTGGTAAATTAAAATAATCTTGATACTTTTTAATTAAACTAATGTGTCCCAATTCAAGTGGTTTTTGATGTTCCCAATTAACACTGGCGCTATCTAAGACCGTATTTAAGTATCTTTGGTATAACTTTTGGGGGTGCTTAAGATCAACGTTAAAGCCATCAATTAATTCTTCAGGAGCATAATCAATGCCCCAGTATTGACCATCATCCGCTTGTAAATAGTGGACTGATAAAATATTATTTTGGGTCACTGGTTCGTACTGTTCAATAAAGTGCTTCGTTTCAGCTTCAAAGCCACTTAAATATTCAATTTCAAATCCAACACTGATTTTAATTTGAGATTGATACTCATTTTGCAGCTCCACCGCTAGTTTCAAATAATCATCAACCTGGTCATTATTTAGACCTTCAGTAGCAATATTATCTGGCAATCCTCCATAGACTCGGTCAAAATGTTCAGGCATTGGAGCGTGCTCAGTAATATGATATTCGCTAAAACCAAGTTCAATTGCACGTTCAATCATTTTGCGAGTCGCTTCACCGCTGCCATGCGGACATAATTCCGTGTGGGTGTGTCCATCAACTTTAAGCATTAAAATCACTCCATTTTAGTTTAATCATACCATTTAATCAAATGAAATTAAATGAGAAAATTATTAGAGTGAACTTTACATATTGTTATAAAAGATTTATAATTTCTTAACTTGACTATGCAAACATCAAGAGCAAACTATCGAGGAGGAATGCCCAATGTTTAGTAAAATCGGTAATATTATTTTTCAAAATGAAGCTGTTGCAAGAATCTCTGACTTTAGAATGGGGATCGAAATTGAAATGGATCGAGCAGATGAAGATGGTCACCTCAGCTCTGAACCATACCCAGATACGATTGGCGATGCCCATAGTAACCCCTGGATTACAGAGGACTTTTTGGTTGCCATGTCCGAAGTGGTAACACCATCAGCCGATAGCCCCATCGATGCAATGCATTACCTATATCGGATCAATAATGCATTGCGGAATGCACTCGCCCCTGGTGAAATCCTTTGGCCGTTGTCAATGCCACCGATTATGCCTAAAAATAAAACCAATGATATGTTGGCGGATTCCACTACAGAAAAACACGAATTTTTAATTAAGTTGGTTAAACTCCATCATGGAATGGCGAAGTTCTTACCCTGCGGTGCTCACATTAATTTAAGTATCAATGACCATATTATTGATTTAATCCAAGCCCAAATGAGCGACAAGTTCAATAACAAACAAGAAGTAAAAGATTACTTATATATGCGATTAGGGCAGGGATTCGTTCGATACCGTTGGTTACTTACATACTTATTTGGGGCCAGTCCCATCGCTGAGCAAAACTACTACGATGAAGACGTGGGACCAGATCATCCCATCCGTAGCCTCCGCCAAAGTCAACGGTATGGTTATGGAGCTAAATTTTTGGTCGATTACACCAGCATCGATAAATACATTCAATCAATTCAAGATGCCGTTAAAAATAAACTCATGATTAGGGATTCAGAAGGCCAAGGACCCATTCGGTTCAGGGGTGGCAAAGACCTTGCGGATTTAAGAAACACGGGAATTCAGTATCTCGAATTGCGAATGTTGGATTTAGATCCTGACAGTGAGATTGGTATCCAGACCGACACGATTCGATTCGTTCGGATAATGGCAAGTTATTTTATAATGAATCCACCATTAAAGCAATCAGCGGTTAATGAAACCCTCGCACAATCCAACCAGTTAAATGACGAAGTGGCTAGTGAACATCCCAATCAGTTCGCTCACCAAAAGCAAGCGATTTCATTTATTCAACGCTTAAAACTATTCGTTGATCAGATTCAAGCTGGACCTGAATTTAACGAGGTTATTAAAAAAATGGAGTTACGGATTCGCTATCCTGAATTGACCCCAAGCGCGCAACTAATTAAACACATTAAAAACAATTCATTAGTTGATTATGCAGTTGAGCTAGGGATTAAGTATCAAAAAAGTGCGTTAATGGCGTTAAGGCCATTTGATGGTTTTGATGATACTAAGCAGCCAACTGCTGAAGAATTAAAGAAATACCTATTTCGGAGTTCGTTTAAATCTTAGTAAGAGCAGGGGCATAAATGAAAACCAATTCATTTATGGCTCTTTTAGTTTGCAATTAAATAATATTAGTCGTTTATCCATTAATAAATTTAATATTAGTATTTGATATTTAAATCGTCCTTTACATATTTGTCTAAAAGATTTATAATGTTCTAACCGAATTCTAATAATGAATTTAGTGAAAATCTCAAGGAGGGATGCCAATGTTTAGTAAGATTGGTAATGTTATTTTTGAAAATGAGGCGGTTGCAAGAACCTCTGATTTTAGGATGGGCTTGGAAATTGAAATGGATCGGGCGGATGAAACCGGCCACCTAAGTTCCGAACCATATCCAGATACGATCGGTGATGCCCATAGTAATCCATGGATCACTGAAGACTTTCTCGTCGCAATGTCCGAAGTCGTGACCCCACCTGCTAACAGTCCGTTAGATGCGATGCACTATTTATACCGCATCAATAATGCGTTAAGGAATGCGTTAGCCCCCGGTGAAATCTTATGGCCGTTATCAATGCCACCAATCATGCCCAAAAATAAAAGTAATGATTTATTAGCAGATTCGACCCAAGAAAAACATGACTTTTTAGTTAACTGGGTTAAGTTACATCACGGGATGGCCCAAGCGTTACCATGTGGAGCACATATTAATTTAAGTATTCACGACCATGTCATTAAATTGATTCGTTCTAAAATGAGCGATACATTTGAAACTGATCAAGATGTAAAGGATTATTTATACATGCGATTAGGACAAGGTTTTGTAAGATATAGATGGCTAATTACATACCTATTTGGTGCTAGTCCAATTGCCGAAAAGAACTACTATGACGAAGATAAGGGGCCAGACCATCCAATTCGAAGCCTTCGGCAAAGTCACCGTTACGGATACGGAGCCAAATTTTTGGTTGACTACACCAGTATTGATAAATACATTAAATCAATTCATGATGCTGTTAAACATAAGCTAATGATTAGAGCATCAGAAGGTCAGGGCCCAATTCGGTTTAGAGGTGGCAAGGATCTGGATGATTTGAAAAATACTGGAATTCAGTATCTCGAACTACGAATGCTCGACTTAGACCCTAGTAGTGCAATTGGAATCAAGACCAATACGATTCGTTTCATTCGACTAATGGCTAGTTACTTTATTATGAATCCACCTTTGAAGCAGTCTGCAGTGAATTCGGCCTTAGACAAGGCGAATCACTTAAACGACGAGGTCGCAAGCGAAGATCCAAATCACTTTGCCCATCAAGTTCAGGCCATTTCATTTATTGAACGCTTAAAATTATTCGTTGACCAACTTCAAGCAGGCCCAGAATATACAGAAGTGATTCAAGAAATGGAACTCAGGATTAGATATCCAAAGCTAACACCAAGTGCTCAGCTCCTTGAGCATATGAAGGATGGTTCATTAGTTGATTATGCTGTTTCACTAGGCATCAAGTATCAAAGAAGTGCGTTAGTAGCGTTAAGACCCTTCGATGGTTTTGATACTACTAAACAACCCACCGCCGATGAATTAAAGAAATATCTATTTAGAAATTCATTTAAATCATAATCAAACGCCCCTAGATGAAATCAGTTCACCTCGGGGCGTTTTTTTATAGAAAATTGGCAATCCCACCTTCAATCAACTTCACCGAAGTATCAATAGCATCAGACATTGATATCTGCTTCCCATTATTGATCCATTCCCGATAAACATTGAGGCCGGTTTGTTGAATAAATGAAGTGACCATCTTTTGTTGCCATTCGGATAAGTTTTGAAACTGCTGTGACTGCCCCCAAGTCTTACCCATTACTTCATCAATCATTTCCTGGCGAATCCCGACGTATGGGATGTTAGTACTGATTGTAATCTTTTCATATGCTTGATCTTGGTTGACTGAATACTCAAAAAACGTTTGAATACTTTTCGCTAAATCAAGTGGATATTGATAATCTTTGGTCAATGCTAAGTAGCCTCTTGAATACTCAGATTGAATTTCAGCCAATAGTGCATCTAAAGTTGGATAATAACGATAAAAAGTTTTTTTATTAATTTGCGCCCGTTCTGCCAGTTCCTTGACGGTGATTTTGGCATAATCTTTTTCACAAATTAATGTTTTAAAAGCATCATGAATGCTGTTGATCGTTCTTTGAATCCGTAAGTCTTCATGACCAGTTAATTCCATATCCCATATCCACCCCGTTAATTAAAATTGTGTATGATCTAATTATAATGCTAAAATAAAAATAAAATTTATAGAAAGCCTGTTAGTTAATGAGTCTCAAACGCAAAATTACAATTATAATTAGTATCCTCCTCGGAATCATATTCATTATTTTATGTGCTGCTAGTGTCTATCTGTACACCGTCGTATCGGTCCCTAGTCATAAATCATTTTTATCTAATAATCAGATCACCAGCAAAAACCCACTGTACAGCAATCAGCAATGGTTCTTAAAAGCGCATAAACAGCGTTGGTATCAAGAATCAGCCACCGGGCATCTGAAGTTAGACGCATACTACATTCCAGCAGCCACCAAGACTAATCAAACTGCAGTAATTGCCCATGGTTATATGGGGAATAAGGATGAAATGGGGGTTTATGGCGCCCTTTTTCATCAACTCGGCTATAACGTTTTAATTCCAGATGACCGTGGGCAAGGTGATAGTCAGGGTAACTATGTCGGGTATGGATGGCCTGATCGCCTTGATTACATTAAATGGATCAATAAGGTCATTAAGTACAATGGCCAAAGTTCTAAAATCATCATGTTTGGTGTCAGTATGGGTGGAGCAACGACTATGATGACCAGTGGCCAACCGAATGTTCCCCACCAAGTCAAAGCATTTATTGAAGACTGTGGATATGATAGCATTCATAATGAATTAAGATATGAAGCCAAACAACTATACCATCTCCCCCTAATTCCATTTTATCCAATCGAACCGATGGTTAGTCTGATCAACAAGGTCAAAAACGGCTTTTTCTATGAGGATGGCAATGCCTTGAAACAAGTTGCTAAAAACCATAAACCAATGTTATTCATTCATGGTAGCAATGATCATTTTGTGCCCACTAAAATGGTCTACCCCCTCTATCGAGCCACCAAGGGGCCCAAAGAACTATTAATCGTTAAGGGCGCTGCCCATGCGCAGTCTTTCCAACATAATAAACAACTATACGAGGAAACAATTCGCAAATTTTTGGCTAAATACGTTAAATAATTAGTTAGTAAAAAGCGAGTTAGCAAGTTAATTCCCTGCTACTCGCTTTTTTACTACAATTTGTTCAGTAAATTCAGTCGAATTAAATCATAGCTCGCCTTTAAAATATCGTTCCGCGAATAGTTTCGTGAATCAGCTAAGTGTAATTTTAATAGGTTGACTAGGGTCCCCGTTAAATAGACGGCAATAATTTTTTTTTGCTTTTCATTCAGGGTAAAATTAAGCTTACTAATTGTTTTATAATTCATGGTATTAAAAAAAAGTTCCAATTTATTAATAAAATGAATATCACCATGATCACTTAATAAAAAATGAATCGTTTTGCGGTGTTGATCGAATATATCAATGATCTGACCAAGCAACAAGCCATCTGCCAATCGCTTCCGAATCGAATGAATATCCATATTAACAATATCCATTTGGCATTGAGCGACCTGGTCTAAAATATGCGCTTCCACGCGCGTGATCACATCATATTTATCATTAAAATAACGATAAAAAGTGCCCCGTTTGATGCCCACATTATTTACGATCTCGTTAACCGTTATTTTTGCTAACCCCTTTGCATCTGCAAGTGTAATTGTCCAGTCAACTATGCTTTGAATTGTTCGATTCCGTTTATTATATTCCCCCATCAAAACGGCCCTCCTTCATAAAAATGAACATTTCCCCAATTTTGTTCATTTTATCAAATCAAAATTACATTAATATATATCATATCAATAATAAGGAGGAATTACGATGATGAACAAAGAAATCCTTTTCCAACACGGGACTGGGGCATTAATCGTCCCAGGCTTATTTGATGGAACGTTAACGATTGGCGATTTATTAAAGCATGGTGATACAGGAATCGGAAGTGGCGCGGGATTAGATGGTGAATTAGTCATTAACAACGGTCAACCATTCCTGATTCATGGCGATGGGAACGTTGAAATTGTGAACGATCAATTTAGCGTTCCATTTGCCAACGCCCACTTTGCTAATTACCAAATTGAAAATAACGTTCAAATCTCTAATTATAATGCCCTCGGTGATCACATATTTAGTAACCATCAATATCGAAATTTAATGTTTTCTGCCAAATTACATGGTCGTTTCGATTACGTTAAAGTCCGCTCCGTATTCAAACAAAAGAAGCCTTACCCTTCGTTAGTTAAAACAGCTGAAAGTGAAAAGATATTTGAAGCAGAAACAATCTATGGCACATTAATTGCTTATTACTATCCAGATGCATTTAGCAAGCTTGTCGTGCCTGGTTTTCACGCCCACTTCATCTCAGATGATTTCAAGTTGGGCGGCCATCTGATGAATTTCAAAGGATTTAGTGGTGTTCTTGGCACCCAGGAATTTAATAATTTAAATTTAGAGCTCCCCAATGATAATGAGGATTATCGGACTCATGACTTTTCAAATGACGATATTGAAGCAGCCATCAACAAAGCCGAAAAAGAATAAACCAAAAAGGGATTTTGATCTGACCCATTCGGTCAGCAAAATCCCTTTTTATTATTTCATATTCGGACTCAATTGTTTATCGTTACCCACTCGTTCCCATTTCAACAGTAACGAACTAAATACCACTGAAATTGAACTTAGCGCCATTGCCATCCCGGCAATTTCTGGACTAAGGGTTAGGCCGATAAAATAAAACATCCCGGCTGCAATTGGAATCCCCAATACATTGTAAATAAAGGCCCAAAAGAGGTTCAGTTTAATCCGATTAAACGTTTTATGACTTAACGTTAACGCCCGACTAACATCTTGCAAATCATTTTTCATCAATACGATGCCGCCAGATTCAATTGCAATATCAGTTCCAGACCCCATTGCAATTCCAACATCAGCAGTTGACAATGCCGGTGCATCATTAATGCCATCGCCAACAAAGGCCACCTTGCGTGCTTGTTGAAGCTTTTGAACAGCCTTTGCCTTTTCATCAGGCAACACATTAGCGATGATACGGTCAATTCCGACTTGTTGGCCGATCACATCAGCCACTTGTTGGTTATCTCCAGTTAACATCACTGTTTGCAACCCCTGTTTCTTTAAAGCAGCAATTGCCTGCTTGGCACCATCCTTTGGGGTGTCTTGAATACCAATCAAACCGAGCACCTTATGTGCATCCCCAACGTATACAACGGTCTTGGCAGCTTTTTGTAGTTCATCTGCACTCTGCTGTAAATCGTCACTAATTGATAAAGCACCAATTTTACCAACCGTGAATGATTGGCCGTTCAGATCGGCACGAACACCTTGACCGCTAATCGAAGTGAAGTTTTTTACTGAAACAAGATTGACATTTAATTGCTTAGCGTATTTGACCACCGCACTGGCGAGAGGATGTTCTGAATCATGCTCTAAACTAGCAGCGATCTGAAGCACCCGTTCTTGATCACCAATGACATCAACAACTTGGGGTTTCCCCTTGGTAATCGTACCGGTTTTATCAAAGACAACCGTTTGGATGCCATCAACGGCTTCCAAAACTTCCCCATTTTTAATCAAGATACCCATTTGAGCACCACGACCAGTTCCCACCATCAATGCGGTTGGGGTGGCTAACCCAAGTGCACATGGACATGCGATCACTACGACTGAGACAGCAAAGACCAAGGCCTGAGCAACTGGAGCGTTTAATAAAACGAACCATACTAAAAACGTGATGATTGCAACGATTAATACGATTGGAACAAAAAAGTCAGAAACTCGATCGGTCAAATTTTGAATTGGTGCATGACTATTTTGGGCCTTTTTAACTAGTTCCACGATTTGAGATAACATCGTTTCGCTCCCCACTTTTTCAGCACGGAACTCCAAAGTCCCATTATTGTTGATCGTTGCCCCAATCACTGGATCGCCAACGTGTTTTTCAACGGGGATGCTTTCACCAGTCACCATTGATTCATCGATCGAAGAAGCACCCTTTAAAATAACCCCATCGACAGCAATTTTTTCACCAGGTCTGACCTTGATGATATCACCCTTCGCGACCTCTGAAACGGGGCGTTTTTGAAATCGGCCATTTCGTAGGACCATTGCATCCTTTGCCTGTAAGTTCAGCAACTGCTCGATCGCCTTTGAAGCGCCCTTGCGCATCCGCGTTTCTAATCCCTGTCCTAATAAAATAAAGGTCGTTACGAATGCGGCCGTTTCAAAGAACACTGGCTGGTGGTTTAACATCGCATAAATACTAAATAGGTACGCAGTCGCGGTTCCGATTGCCACCAGCGTATCCATATTAGAGTGATGTTTTTTGAACGATGCCAAAGCACTTTGCAAAAATGGTCTAGTAGCAACTAGCATGATCACCGTTGTTAACAGCAATTCAGTCACATCGCCACCTGGTAACATCCACCCATCTAGCGGCATCAAGATCATTTGAATTAGCATCGGCAACGATAAGAGCAACGAAATGTAAAACCGCTGCATGGTAGTCATTATTTAACCACTACCTTTCCGTGGACCATGTTCATTCCACAGCTAAAATCAAATTCACCAGTTTGATCAGTATTTACATCGAATGTTTGTGGTTCATTTAATGGTAGTTCGGACTTAAATCCTAAATCACTGGACTGAACAGTATCTAAACAGCCCTGATCACTATTCCGCACAAAACTAAGCTTGGCTGGCACGCCCTGCTTTAAATTTACAACGGCTGGTTGGTAGCCACCATCAACAACAACTGTTACAACTTGTTCTTTTTCACTCATATCATTTACCTCCATTATTTAACAACTACTTTGCCATGAAACATATCCATCCCACAGGCCCACTGATAAGTGCCCGGCTTGCTGGTGTCGATATTAATTGATTCGGTCTGATTTTTGGGTAACGCTTGGTTAATCCCAAAATCATTGAAAACAACGTGGTCTAAACATCCCGATGCGTCCTTGCGGGTAAAATTGAGGGTCGCTGGGATTCCAACTTGAAGCTCGACCGTCTCGGGAGAATACCCGCCGTTCACTTCAATGTCAACGGTTTGATGGTTATCAACCACTGCTGAAGTTTCACTATCTTGAGCATGGGGGCCAAAGTACCACCATAAAATGAATCCAATTAATAATAAACCAATTATTAGTACCATTAATTTAACCACTTTGCGAACCACTCCTTTCAACTCTTGTTTACATGTGTAAACTTAACTATGCTTATATCCTAGCGCTGTTGTTTACATTTGTCAACAATAACCACAAAAAAATGTTGGACCATTATTGATCCAACATTTTCTGATGCTATTTAATTTGGTCAAAAGCTTGCTTCAGGTCTGCCTTTAGGTCCGCAACTGATTCAAGACCAACTGAGTATCGTAACAAACCATCAGTGATGCCCCGCGCATGCCGTTCGGCCGGACTCATTTCGGCATGGGACATCTTCGGTGGGTATGAAATGATGGATTCGACCGCACCTAATGAAACTGAGAAGACTGGAATTTTAATTAGGTCAACTAACTTTCGGACATTATCTTCACTGCCAATATCAAAGGAAAGCACCGCTCCACCCGAAACAGCTTGGGATAGTTGAACTTGGTGTTCTGGTGATGATGGGAGGCCAGGATAATTCACCTTGGTAACTAGTGGCTGTTCTTCTAACCACTTTGCTAGTTCAAGTGCATTTGCAGATTCCTTTTCCATTCTTACGGCAAGGGTTTTAATGCCCCGCAGCAATAACCAACAATCAGAGATTCCGAGGGTGGCACCCATTGCATTTTGCAAAAAGTAAACTTGTGCGCCTAGTTGTTCGTCCTTAGTGACGATCAAACCGGCTAAGATATCACTATGCCCCGCTAAGAACTTAGTGCCACTATGCAATACTAAGTCAGCCCCCAAATCGAGTGGTTTTTGTAAAATCGGTGTCATGAATGTGTTGTCTACAAATGCAAGTGCGTCGTGTTCATGAGCAATTTTAGCCACATCTGAAATATTGGTTACCTGCAGCGTTGGGTTCGATGGTGTTTCAATGTAAACAACCTTTGTGTTGGGCTGAAAAGCATTCTTTAATGCATCTTCATCGCCCAGATCAACAAACGTGTATTCAATTCCATACTTGACTAACACTTGAGTGACGAGGCGAAACGTCCCCCCGTACACATTCTTGGTTAAGATAATGTGATCACCTTGGTTCAAGGTCAATAGGGCCGTTGAAATGGCCGCCATCCCCGTAGCAAAAGCAAAGCCACGCGTGCCGTTTTCTAGACTGGCGATACTTGCTTCTAAAACATCGCGGGTCGGGTTACCACTTCTGGAGTAGTCCCACTTTCCAAAATGATCGAAATCCCGTTGCTCAAAAGTGGATGATAATTGAATTGGTGGGTTAATTGCACCAGTTTCTGGATCTGGTTTAGTAGTGCTTTTAATAACCTTGGTCCAATCAGAAAACTGTTTATTTGCCATCTAGATTCACCTCCGTTTGCTTAGCAGCAACGGCTAAAGAATGGTTCAAGTCATGAATCAAATCTTCACTGGCTTCGATTCCACATGAAATCCGTAAAAGATTATCAGTAATGCCAGCTGCTGCACGTACTTCGGGACTAAGATTGGCATGGGTCTGAATCGCAGGGACGGTTACAAGACTTTCAGTTCCACCCAAACTTTCTGCAAAGGAGATGACCGTCAAATTCTGTAAGAATTGATCAACGTCGACTTCAGGTTTAACATATACGCTCACCATTCCACCACGTCCTGGGTAGCGAACTGATTCTACTAAATCGGAATTATTCAAATCAGCTACAATTGCTTGCGCATTTTCCTCTTGTTTGTGTAACCGCAGAGGAAGCGTTTTCAAACTCCGAATTAGTAACCATGAATCAAATGGTGCTAAGTTCGATCCAATTGTAATTAAATTCTGACCAATTACTTCTGCAGTTGCTTCTGACTTACAAATTACTACTCCGGCAAGTAAATCATTATGTCCAGATAAGTATTTAGTAGCACTGTGAACGACAATGTCAGCTCCAAGGTTCAACGGTTGTTGAATCAAAGGGGTAAAGAATGTATTATCAACGATCAATTGGGCATTGACTTCATGGGCGTGACTGGCAACCTCTTCAATATTAATGACCTTCATCGTCGGATTGGAAGGCGTTTCAATCCAGACTGCCTTTGCGTCATCTTGTAATAGGCGGTCTAATTCTTGATAGTCATGGCCATCCCACTTACTAAAGCGAAGATGATAGTGTTTCGTCAATAGATCAAAAAACCTAAATGAACCACCATATAGATCATCTGAAACGACGATGTGATCGCCAGTATTGAACTGGGTAAAAACTAGTTGAATCGCAGCCATTCCTGATGAAACCGCATAGGCCTTACAGCCATTTTCTAACTGTGCCAAGACATTTTCTAATACGTCACGAGTTGGTTCGGTCATTCTGGAATAATCGTATCCAGTTGATTTACCCAAACCCGCATGCCGATACGCAGTGGAAAAATAAAGGGGCATCGAAATCGAACCCGTCACGTTATCAATGCGGTTGCCCGCTTGCGCCAAAATCGTATCAATCTTCTTTTGCCATTTACAATCACTACACATAAAATCACTTACCTTTCAAACGTTTTAGTATTAAACCTTATCTAAAGCCTGCTTCAAATCTGCGATTAGATCATCTGCATTTTCAATTCCAATTGAAATCCGAATTAGATCTGGAGTCACCCCAGCTGCTTTGAGTTGTTCATCATTCAACTGTGCATGCGTAGTTGAAGCGGGATGAATAATCAATGACTTTGCATCAGCCACATTCGCCAATAGGGAGAATAACTGAAGGTGACTAATTAATTCCTTTCCTGCTTTTTCACCACCGGTCAAGCCGATCGTAAAGATTGAACCAACACCCTTAGGAAAGTACTTTTCAGCAAGCTTGTGGTACTTACTATCCTTTAGGGCTGGATACTTGATCCAAGCGACCTTTGGATGATGGGCTAAGAAGTCCACCACTTTTTCGGTGTTCTCAACGTGTCTTTGGACCCGCAATGATAATGATTCTAGCCCTTGTAATAACAAGAAAGAGTTGAAAGGACTAATCGTTGCCCCGAGGTCCCGCAATGTTTCTGCGCGCACCTTGGTGGTGAATGCCGCACCCTTTAAATCAGCAAATACTAAGCCGTTATATTGATCATTGGGTTCGGTGAATCCAGGGTACTTACCACTCGCTTTGTAATCAAACTTACCATTTTCAACGATAACTCCACCCATTGTCGTTCCATGGCCACCAATGAATTTAGTCGCAGAGTGTACGACCACGTCAGCACCATGTTCTAATGGTTGAACCAAGTATGGGGTACCAAAGGTATTATCAACAATGAATAAAATCTTATTATCATGGGCAATTTTGGCAATTGCTTCAAAATCGACTAAATTAATATTGGGGTTACCAATACTTTCCACGTAAACCGCCTTTGTTTTAGGGGTAATTGCCTTAGCGAAGTTTTCTGGATCATCTGGATCTACAAAGTGCGTCGTAATACCTAGCTTAGGAAGGGTGACCGCAAATAAATCATAGGTGCCACCATAAAGGGTACTGGCAGAGACGATTTCATCGCCTTGCCCCGCAATATTTAAAATTGCAGCTGTAATGGCTGCGGAACCAGTTGCTAGGGTAACCCCTGACGTTCCATTTTCAAGGGCGGCCACTCTTTTATCAACTACGTCGGTCGTAGGGTTGGTAAGCCGCGTATAAATGTTTCCTGGTTCTTTCAAGCCAAATCGATCGGCTGCTTGTTTGGCATCCTTGAATACAAATGAAGTGGTTTGGTAAATTGGAACTGCTCTAGCTCCTGTTTCTTGATCTACCACTTGTCCTGCATGAACCTGAAGCGTTTCAAAGTGCAATTTTTTTTCTGTCATATTCTAATTCCTCGCTTTCAATTAAATCAATCCAGTTTTGATATAGTTGGATACTGCTATTTTGCCAAGTGTTATTGATCTGGTGAACCCGATCATAATAATTTGCTGGTGCATCGATCGCTGAATGTTTTGCTAGGTCCCGATGGTATTCTGCATCCAAGGTATCTAAGCTATATTCAGGGTGGCCGCTTAAATACGTTTGCCTTTTTTCATCGGAATGCAAAATCAATGGGCCAGTGAAGCGATTATCAGCAGCAATGGTCAATCCTGCTGGGAGTGCATTGCGGTCGATCACTGATTGAGAATGTCTTGATTGGGGATTTATGAATCGAACTAAGTTATTACACAATCTACATTTATCATCAATGCTACTAGCTTGATAGATTCCAAATAACTTTTGCTTTAGTTCAATCTTTGGAATTCCAAAATCGGAGTACAACGCAGCCTGACAAGCCCAGCATTCGTTAATGGTTTGCTGAACATGTTTAGATGCCCAACGCTTGATTTCTAAAAATTCTTCCCAGTAATCAACATCTTCAAAGTTAATCTGTTCAACGGGGGCTCCAGTAACAATCAATCCATCGTAGTAGTTATTACAAACCTGCTGCAGACTACAATAACACTTGGCAACCTGTCCTTGATCAACCGTCTTAAAATGATGGGTCCGTGGGTACAAGAAAGTTACTTCAATATCTTGTTTCAATGAATTCAGGATATTCAAAAATTGCCATTCAGTTGTTTTTTTGGTCGGCATTAAATTTAAAATCAATACTTTCAATGGTTGATCTAATTTTTGATTGTTCCATTCATGATCATTTTTTAAAAATTCATTCTTAACGTTAACTGCCATTGCGATTTCCTCCCTTTCAAATAAAAAAAGCACCCCTAGAATTCGAAAAATTAATTTCAAACTCTAGGGGCGCTCTATGTAGTACGCGGTACCACCCTATATTAACTAGTCATATTGACTAATCATCTCCGGACACTGTAGTAGCTATCCTTCAACACTTTAACGGGTGTTAAGTCGTAAATGGCTCATTATCAAACTCACCACTTAAAATTACTCCAAGACCATCTTCAACACCAATTGAAATCCCTAATCTCATCAAACAAGGGTCTCTGTTAAAATCAACTTAGTGTTTACTCATCTTTTCTCAGTAACCTTTAATTAATATGTTAAAGATATAATAATCCGTTTAATATTGAATGTCAACAACAAAAATAAATTTTTTTAAGCTTAATTTTACATTAATACCGTATAACCAAATGATCGGTAATGGCTTGTTTCTTTTTAAAGTCAATGCTGTCATGTGAATAAACGGGATATTAATCTCAAATATCACTTACTTTTTATAATTATCAACGCTATATATTAAAGCATCTGGAGTTAGGATCACATAAGTTAAAACTAATCATTATAGATTCAATTCAAACGCAAGCTGTTTTTGATTTCCATCGTAAACAACCCAAATAATGCCACGGTATTCAAAGCCAAACCGCTTTCCCAATTCTTGCATTCGTTTATTAACGGGTCTGGTATCAAAGCGAACGTTACGATACCCCTTCATTACCGAAACGGTAATTAAATTAGAAAGTAAGTACGAGCCCAAATGCATACCATGGTATTGGCTCGCAATTGCAATTCTATGGATAGTGGTATATTGCTCAGCAGGACGACTCCAACTGCCATCAATTTCTTGATAAATTGGTTCGTCCACCGTCATCAGATATGCTGTTCCAGCAACGTTTCCATCAACAATTAAAACATAGCTAGACTCACTGTCGATATCTTCTAGCAGTGTTTCACGATTCGGATACCCGTTTTACCATTGATCACTACCATCTGCTTTTAGCAATTCCCGTGCTTCTTCAATAATTGATGTAACTTGATCTAAATCAGTGTTTCTAGCAACCATTAAGTAAATTTCAGCCATTATATTTCCTCCTTAAAATAAAAAAGTGCGCATTGAAAAGATGGAAAATTGATTCCAGTCGTTTCAACGGCACTGTTTATTGAGTTACGCCTGCACATACCAATATTTAACTATTTTTAGTGTAGAACATTATTTTCTAAAATGGTATTAACAGCGGCTTCAATTTGAATTTTGGCAATATCAAAGGTCGCAACTGGTAAATCGGTTGGTTTAATAATGAGCGGTAACTCGGTGCATCCTAGAATCACCCCATCCAATTCATCGTCTATGATTAGCTGATCAATCATTTGAGTTAATTGCATTTTGGTATCTTGATTAACAATACCATTTTCTAACTCACTTATAATTTTTAAGTGTAACCAATTTTGTTCATCATGGCTTGGCAAGTAAATTTTAATTCCTGAATCTGTGAACGGCTTGCTAAAAAAATCGTTATTCATTGTAAACTTAGTTCCCAGTAATAATAGTCGGTGTAAATTTAGTTGCTTAGCTCGAGTTAAAGAAGTATCTACGATGCTTATCAACGGCAATTTAGTTCGTGCCTGAATCTGCTTGAAAGCAATGTGAGGAGTATTGCCGCACATCAATCCAAAGTCGGCTCCCGATTGTTTTAAATAATCAGCAGCGCTACTCACGTAATCTGCAACTTGATTTAGTTGATTGGCATCTAATAACTTGAACATATGATACATATTGATGCTTTCAATTGTGATTTCTGGTAACGATTGGGTGCTCCCAATCTTTTCCTGGTAGCCCTTAATGATATCATTATAATATCGAATGGTTGCTTCAGGACCAATCCCACCAATAATTCCTAATTTTTTCATTTTGATTTCCTCCGTTAGTTAATGTAACAATCACTTATTACTAAGTTGTTTAATTAATTGTAAAAATAATCCCATAAGTTAGATTAGTATGAATTAAAAATTACCTTTTCCACCTTATAACGAAATACATCTTCTGTATTATATAAACGATCTAATGTATCAAGAATAAGAAAATTCAAATGGAATCTTCATATTAGCTGAAACATCGCAGCCTTTAACTAATAATTTAATACTGTGTTCTTTTGAATATGATTTTAGCATAGTAAAGAGATCCTTTTAATAATAATCATTCCTGAAAGGCCCCAACATAAGTCTGTATTATTATCCATATGATCAAAGAAAATTGCGATTTAAAATATTTATATATCAATAAAAAAAGACCTGAAAATAAAATTACAGGTCTTAATTATATCAATTTTGATATCTATTTATGTGGGTAAAACTATGGGATAACTTAAAATTAAATCGAGCAATATGTGGTGTTACTATGTCATGTTACTATGTGATTTGTGTATATTTATTATTCTAATTGTTGTGCTTATACTTGCGCATTAATTCAACCATGTGGACTTCATTTACGATAAATTCATGGGTACGACAAACGTAGTCATTCTCACGTCCAATTTCAGCAATATAACCATTGATATAATCTACTTCTGTCGGACGACCCTTGGAGAAGTCTTGATACATAGAAGGATAATGATATTTGAATTGATGACTAGTGGTCGTAACAGAATCAATTTGTTCTTGGCGGGTTTCAATCATTTGAATCCCAGCTCGTTCACAGGCATCAAAAGATTCATTAAATAATTGCGTTGCCATTTCTGGAACCTTAGGATACTCAATGAATTGACCCATTTGAAGTTCGAACATGGTACAAAGGGTGTTCACAACGGCGTTATAAACCACCTTGGACATACACATCCCTTTCCATTCTTTGGCCATTACAGGGCCTAACTTAGCAGCCTTGAAATCTTCAAATACTTGCTTAGTGGTTTCATCAGCCGGTTCGTTGTCATAAGGTGCCATGTGCATGACTTCTCCGTCAACGGGACCCATGAAATCAACATCTGCAGGAGCATCCATTCGAGTAGCAATCATTGCAGTTCCACAGATGATTTTATCACGATCAAAAAACTTTTCGATTTTTTCAAAATGACCCATTCCGTTCATCGCCGAGAATGCGTATTGATCACGGTGAAAAATTCCTGCTGCATTATCACGTTCTAGTTCTTCTTCTAGCTGCATTTGTTTTTTAAAGATAATCCAAACGTCTGGATGACCAGTGTATTCTTCTGGATAATAAATGTTAATTGGGACAATACGTTGATTTTCATGATCACGGGCAACCTTTACGCCACCTTGTTCACGAACTTTTGTAACGTTTGGTTCCCAAGTATCGATAAAATCAACATCAATTCCTGCGTTTTCTTGCATCATTACTCCGTAACGATAACCCATTGCACCTGCACCAATAAATCCATATTTCATATCATCTATCCCCTTTATTGTATGTATGAACTAAAAAACGCCCTTCAGAAAAATTCTGAAGGACGTCTTAAAACGTGGTACCACCTATCTTCAAGCCATATCGGCTCCTCTTTTCGGATTGTAATCATCCTAATCACTTTAATGGGTGATAACCAGTTCGCCTCGAAAAGCAAACAATGTTTTTGAATCGATCTTTAAGAAATTAGAATTTAATGTCCTCCCATCAAACGACACTTGCTTAGTAAATCTAATATCCGAATCCATCGAATCAATCAGTTCATTTATTGATTGGTGATAGTATACCTTGAAATAAATGAGAATGTCAACAATTTTTTCATTATTTTTTAATTTAAATTTGATTAATCAGGCCGATCGGCTGATTTAGCAAGGTCCGCATACTTTTCATAGCTAGCTGCATTGCGCTTAAATTCTTTCAAACCAGAATCAATCGCCTGTTGACCCAATGGAAGGTGAAGTGGTAAATCAGCGGCATTATTTTCCACTTGGTCGATAATGATCTGCGCTGCAATCTTTGGATCCCCTAACTGATTGTGGTCATTGTCACTTCTTCCAGCGATTCGATTATCAGAAAGCGCTTGGTAATCCTTGATTTGACTGACCGTCTTTAAGGATGAACGCCCCGCCCAATCCGTCCTAAAAGCACTTGGTTCAACTAACATTAATTTAATTCCCAATGGGGCTACTTCAGCTTGTAAGCCCTTGCTAACGCCTTCCACCGCATGCTTGGTTGCATTGTAAAAAGAAAGAGCGGTCGTCCCCTTAATGCCAGCAATTGAAGATAGGTTAACAATGATTCCAGAGCGTTGTTTCCGCATTGTCGGTAATACCGCCCTTGTCATATCCACTAAGCCCCAGAAGTTAACATCAAACATATAGCGAGTCTGTTTTTCATCACTTTCCTCAAACGTAGCAAAGTATCCCAATCCAGCATTGTTCACTAATACATCGATCGAACCAAATTGATCAAGTGCCGCTTTTACCGTTGCTTTGATTTGATCATGATTAGTAACATCCAGTTGCGTCTTTAGAATCTGGCCATGGTCGTATTGATCCAAATATGCCAACTCAGCCGTTTTTCTAGCACTCGCAACAATATTCACTTCGCCCTGTTCAGCTAGTTGTTTAGCCAACTCACGACCAAACCCTGTCGAAGTTCCTGTAATTAACCATGTCTTGCTCATGTTATCGCCCCTAATTATTAATAATTTATTATGAATAATTTATTTTAAAAATTACGCTTTAGATTAAAAAGAAGCCAAGCACCAATTGATTGCTTGACCCCCCCTGAAACTATTTAACTTTCAATTCGCCATTTTGAATTTTACTAGCACCGAAGATGTTCTTAGTGGCATCCCAAATCCGTTGAGCCACTTCGGGTTTATTCATTGTGTATAGGTGAATTCCATCTACCCCTTGAGAAACTAGATCAACAATTTGATCAATGGCATAGGCAATTCCAGCATCCCGTAACGCAATTTTATTATCAGCGTAACGGTTCATCATTTTTTTGAACTTCTCCGGAACTGGGACCCCAGAAATTTGCGTAATCCGTTCAATCTGTTTCTTACTGGTGCAAGGCATAATTCCGGCTTCCACTGGAACGTTAATTCCAGCTAATGCTAATTTTTCTTGAAAATCATAGAAATGATTATTGTCGAAAAATAATTGCGAAATTAGATGATCACTCCCGGATTCAATCTTTAATTTTAAATGATTGATATCATCAACAAATGAAGTCGCCTCTTGATGGCACTCTGGATAACATGCACTCGCAATATTGATGTCCGGATACTTTTCATGCACGTATGCAATTAAATCACTGGCGTGCTTGAACACTCCCCGTGGTGATAAACCAGGAATCGCATCACCACGTAAAGCTAAAATGTTATCAACATTAATTGAATGAAGGCGTTGAATTAGCTGATCGACTTGAGTCTGATCTTGATATAAACCCGGCACATGCGCCATTGCTGGAATATTGAGATGATTTTGGATTAGATTAACTACGGCCACCGTCCCATCGCTTTGGGCAGAACCACCTGCTCCTAAAGTCACTGATATAAAATCAGGATTAACTTCTTTTAAAGCCGTCAAGGTCGGTAATATCGTTTCCACGGAAGAATATTTCTTAGGTGGAAAGACTTCAAGTGAAAACACAGTTTTGTGTTTAAAAAGATCAGCTATGTTCATAAATGCTCCCCCTTACTACTTTGGTTGCTTCAACCATGTTCTTTAAACTATCAAACGATTCTTGTTCTGAACGCGTCTTTAACCCACAATCTGGGTTGATCCAAATCTTATCAACTGGTAACTTGCTAATAATTTGTTGAATTAAATCTTGGATTTCATCTTCGGATGGAATTCGTGGTGAATGGATATCATAAACCCCAGGTCCCACTTCAGTTTGGAAATTATCATCAACTAATTCGTCGATTAACGTGAAGTCAGCACGGGAGGCTTCGAATGAGATCACATCGGCATCTAGGTTATCGATGGCTCTTAGGATGTCACCAAATTCGCTGTAGCACATATGCGTATGAATTTGGGTACTCTCTTGGACACCACTGTGGACCAATCTAAATGCTGGCACTGCCCAATCAAGGTATTCTTTGTACCAGTCAGACTTACGAAGTGGTAGGTTTTCACGAAGTGCTGGTTCATCAATTTGAATGATCTTGATGTCGTTCTTTTCAAGGTCTAGCACTTCATCTCTTAATGCTAGTGAGATTTGGGTAACCGTTTCTTTTCTGGCAATGTCTTCACGTGGGAATGACCAATTAAAGATGGTTACAGGACCAGTTAACATCCCTTTGACCCACTTATCAGTCAGCTTGTTTGCATAAACTGAATCTGCAACGGTAATAGGGGCGTTTCTACTAATATCTCCCCAGATGATTGGTGGTTTAACTCCACGGGTTCCGTATGATTGAACCCAACCATTTTGGGTAAATACGAACCCATCTAGTTTTTCACCAAAGTATTCAACCATGTCATTTCGTTCGTATTCACCATGGACTAATACATCTAAGCCTAAATCTTCTTGAATTTTAATAATTCGGGCAATTTTATCACGGTTAAATTGATCGTATTGTTCACGAGTGATTTCGTTGTGTCTAAACTTCCGACGGTTGGCACGAACGTCAGCAGTTTGTGGGAAAGATCCAATTGTCGTAGTAGGTAAAATTGGTAACTTAAATTCAGCTTTTTGAACTTTTTCACGTTCACTTCTTTCAGGGAGACGGGTGTAATCTGAGTCACTCAAAGCGTTGATTCGATCGTGAACTGCTGAATTAAATGGATGCTTAACATTCTTGAATAATGATTCATTCTTAGCTAATAGGTCGGCGCCTTCAGCGTCTTTGTTAACGATATGGTCTAAGTCAACTAATTCAGTCAACTTTTCAATGGCAAATGCTAAGTGTTGTTTAACGTCGCCAGTTAATTTATCTTCATTGGCTGCTGAATATGGAACGTGGAGCAATGAACATGAAGTGCTTAATACGATTGGTGCATCGGTTTTGATTTGATCTAGTAACGCTAAAGTATGGTCATATTCGTTTCGCCAGATGTTTTTACCATTCACAACCCCTGCGAAGAGGTGCTTGTCAGCTGGAAAACCATGTTGCTTAATTAATTCGATATTTTGATGACCCTCTAATAGATCCAAACCAATTCCATAGAATGGCTTGTTAACTACGTCTTCGTAAACATCACGAATGTCACCAAAGTAGCTTTGTAAGATCACATTGACCCCAGCAGCGTTAGCTAAAATCGCATCGTATAGTTGATCAAAGATGGCCTTTTCATCTGCATTTACATCAAATGATAGTGCAGGTTCATCAATTTGTAAGAACTTAACGTCTTCATCTTTTAGCTTAGTAAGTAATTCTTGGTAGGCTTCGATCAATGGTTGAACGAATTGACTTGGCTTAGTGTCGTCAAGGAAGCGGGATAATTTCAAGAGTGTATAAGGTCCCACGATAACGGCCTTAGGATCGATGCCAAATTCCTTAGCTTCTTTAATTTCATCAAATAATTTATTACCAATTAACTTAATGGTAGTGTCCTTAGTAAATTCAGGAACGATGTAGTGGTAGTTAGTGTTAAACCACTTCTTCATTGGTAATGCACGAACGGTTTCACCATCGGCTTGGTAACCACGCGCTTGAGCAAAATATTCGTCTAATTCTGAAACGTCTAAGTCACGGTACCGCTTGGAAACGATGTTCAATGAAACCGCCGTGTCCAATAAGTTATCAAAAAATGAAAAGTCACCAACGGGAATTAAATCAATTCCGGCATCTTTTTGTGCTTGCCAGTGAGCAACTTTAATTGCATGTGCTTTTGCCAATAATTCTGATTGATCAATTTGGTGCTTCCAGTAATGTTCAGTAGCAAACTTTAGTTCACGATGTTCCCCAATTCTTGGAAATCCGATAATTGTTTTTGTCATATTCTAAAACCCCTTAGATTTGTATTTACATAAATTGATTAAAAATGTGCATAAAAAAACGCCCCTAGACATACAGCTTTTCTGCTGCTTGTCTAGGGGCGCATTATTATGTACGCGGTACCACCCTAATTCAGTTAGTCAAAATCGGACTAACCCTCAATAAGTACACTCAATGATAGCTATACTCAAACATTTTAACGGTTGTTAATCGTAGTCGGCTTATTATTTTTCTATAACTCACCGACTATGTGGTTACTCCAAGACCATCTTCACTAGCCGTTTACATACCACTTCTCAACAACGTGGCTTTCTGTGATGCTTACAACTAATTACTCATCTTTTCTCAGTAACTTTTAATAATTTATGTTGAACCTATAATATTCCTTTTATTTTGTTTTGTCAAACAAAAATGTAAAAATAATTAAAAAAATTCTACTAAATGAATTTAGTAGAATTTAAAATGAGTATTAATACTTATGACGATAATAGTAACTTGGCCTGTAATAGTGAGTTCGATCACTGTAGCTATGGCGATAACGGTAATGTTGATAAACCTTATGGGCTGCATATGCTCCCGCAAAATAACCTAAGGTAGAACGGTGCCGCCGATATTGATGATAGCTACCACTTGATGAATAATCACTATCGTCATGAAAGGTCGGTGCCCCAGCTGGTGTTGGGACTGTCATTGAATGATCGATCGTGGAACGTCCAGTTGCATAATCAAATGAAACCCCTGGTTGAACGTTGAACAAGTAAACGTTAAAGTTTAAGGAACCATCAGTCGAAATCGCTTGTAGGTGCACCCCACGAGCCATTAATTCAGAACCCCGAAAGATTGGTTGAACTTGATAAACCACTTTTTGACCCTCTCTTAGGGCTGAACGAACCTGTGATTCATAAATAGTCTGCACCCGTTGATTACTAAATGCCGTTTGGGTAAATAAATTTTTAGGGTTATTTTGGTCCCCAGACTGATCATTCGGATTATAGGAACCATCAATCGATATTCCCTTTGAAAGACTATATGCAATCATATGACCACGATTAATAATTGCCTCGTTATTAATAAATTTTTGGTGCCAGCCAGTAGGATAAACCGTTTGTGTAGTTCTCAATGAATCATTAGCGACATTGCGACTTTCCAAATAGGCAGTATTAGCCGAAGAGGTTCGATTCAAATCATCTAAATTAGCATAACTGATATGATTACTGGTCCAATCGCTTGCCTTTAGGGTACTTTGCCCTCCATTTACATTTATGTAAGCAGCATCGCCACTATGATAATTCTTAGCTGCTAGTTCAGCAATAATTCCTTTATCATCATTATTCTTAGCCTTCTTTTTAACGTGAACGGCTTTTTTATGAACAGTGGCTTTCTTTTCAGCATTAGAATGACTAGTGACTGAATTGGATTCACTACTACTTGATGAACTATGTTCAACTTGACTACTTTGTTGACTGCTACTTTTTTCATCACCATTTGATAAATTACCAATAAAGCCCATTGCCAAAAAGAATGCAAATATAATTCCTATCCATTTCCATTTTTTATGCATTTTTATCACTCCCTTTATTCATATATGATTATTAAATATTTTTTAAGATTATTCAACAAAAAATAGCACCCAAAATAAATTTGAGTACTATTTTTATAATGATTAAATTAAACTGAACTAGAATGAACCATGCATTGCCATGATTTCATCAGGACGAAGCGCGATTAAATAACCAGTTCCATTACTACTAAAGACCATACCTTCAAATTCACGATCTGATGCAGCATGAATATATTTAATATCTGACTTAGAAAGATTATTTAACTTGCTAGCGGGGGCTGAAACGATACTTCCATCAGAAATAAAGTAAAGCCGATCATTAGCTGGGTTGTAAGCAAAGCCTTGTGGAATTGCTCCAGCAGAATGTCTGATTGCACTCTTCATTAAGTCGAAGTGAACACCCTTAGTGGAAATCGTTCCACGATAAATCTTGTAAGCACCTTGAGGAACACTACCCCCACCACTCTTAACATAAGTATAAGCACGTCCATACTTATCAAAAGTTAAGTTGTTATCAATGGAACTACCATTGGTAGAGAACTTAAATTGAACCTTATTAGTTGGTGTTAATGAGCTTTTACTAATTAATTCGGCAGATGCACTGGTAGCAGAACCACGAGCAATGTTTAGGAACCATAATTGATTAGTCTTTGGGTTATATGATAGGGATTGACCATGACCACCCCTAAAGGTAGGTCCTACTTTAATCGCATCTGCAGAAAAGACGTTGTTTTTTAGCTTGCTAGTATCATAACGAACAATGTAGTCATTAGCATCATTATCGCTTTCACTACGATTTTGATTGTACATTGCATATAAATACTTACCAACTAAAACAGCACTCTGTGGGGAACCTTGACTAGTCATCAAGAACGCAGTGGTAGTAAAACTAACACCAGTAGCACCAGCATTCACAGCAATATGGTTAAGTCTACCCTGATCATTCAATTGATTTTTACCATAACTATACTTTGGTAAGCTTCTTGTTATGTTAGGATTTTGAACTACATTGACTTTTGGAATACTAGTAACAGCAGTCTGCTTTTGATTATATGTAGACATTGCATTTGCAGAAGTAGCACCAATGCTAGAAAATAAGACAACTGCTGCTAAAGCCGTTGCCCATTTTGAAAATTTCATAATTAACAACTCCAGTATTAAATTTTTAACTTAAAAAAAAGTTAAATAATAAACTAATTACATTGTATCATAATCTATTTTTACTTAAAACAATTTTATAAATTCCAATCAAAAATCCCAATTTCTGAATAATAATCAGAAATTGGGATTTTTATTTTAACTATATAAAACGAACAAATTTCTTATTACTAGTCAAATATTTACCATGACCAACATAGAACCTAGTTAAACCTTTATATTTAACTACTTTACTTACGTGAATTTTAGTTCCAGGACGATAATAAGTGCCCTTTAAATTGAATGTTTTATCAGGGTGTAATCGCGCTCCCTTAGGATTAATTACTTTCACCGTTTTATTATCAGATTGATCATAATCTTGATCTTGATAATAAGCGTTTTTAATAAAATCACGATTTGCAGTAATGTATCCATTATCATGATAAATCGCATTTGTTAAATGATTTTGAACATAATAACGAACTAACCCATTTTCAGAAAGTGAGATGCGTTTAACCTTGAACTCATGAATCCGATTCCGCTTAGCTTTAGCAAACCGTTTGATTCTACTTACCCTGGTAAAAGTAGGTTGTGAATATACATAAAGCGTTTTTTGATTATAAACGTAGATTGGTTTCTTACGTAGTTTCTCATTAAAGGCCTTAATATAACCATTTTTATAACCAACTGACTTATCAGCAAGTGATTCCACCGCAAGTGAATCATGATTAGCGGCAGCTTCACCCTTAGCATAATCAGAACGATAAGTGGAATGCCCTAATGAATAAGCTTTTGCATAATCAAGCTGATAAATTGTCGATAACCCAGCAAAGTCTTGCTTAGCCTTTTTACCACCGATTCCATCTTTATAACCGTTATAACCAGCTTGATAAGCATCCTCATTTACCATTTCGGGGTCTTTAGCAAAGCCAATCTTAGCATCAGAAACACCATTTTGATAAAGATCATTGTTATAAACGCTAGTAGCTGAATTCAAATTAGATAAGATCGCATTTGATACTAACACAAGGTTTTCATAATAAGATGCTGCCCGACTAGCTGCTGAACTAGCAGTAGAATTTGCCGAGCTAATCAAACTATTCGCATTGGCAGCGGTACCAGCTGCACTTTGGGCTACCGATGCATTCACACTTGCTAACGCAACGAATTGACTTCCTTGCGTAATATCGCCACTCGCAAATGCAGCAGAAGCAGCAACGTTGGCGCTGCTAGCGGCTTGATTAGCACTGTTTGCAGTTTGAACGGCATTAGCTACCGTTTGAACCGCTGTACTTGCAATTTGTGCTGCTGAGTTAGCTTGACTAAAGGCAACTGAAATATCTTGCGATACAGAATTACCACTGATCATTGCTGAACTAACGGCATCTGCATAACTATTTAGCGAACTATTATCAGGATCCTTAGCAATCATGCTAGCAACCTTACTATTATTCAATCCATTTTGTTGAGCAGTTGAATTAGCGATACTTGATGTCAAGCTAGTGTTATTAGCATAACTAGACGCAATGTTTGCAATCGAACTTATGGCTAGGCTAGTCATTGCAGCAGATTGATTAGCCTGGCTAGCAATAATTGCATATGATGCCGCATTATTATTTATACTTATATTTTCCTTTGCAGCAGCATTAGCACTACTTGCAATTGAAAGGGCAGAACTTAAAACTGTTGATGCAGAACTCATTATTACTAATGCAGAACTAGCTACTGAATTAGCACTAGCAACGGTTGATTCCGCAATCACTGCATTGCTGGCATATGAACTAGCTAAAATAGCAGCTGATGAAGCAGCGGAATTAAGCTGACTAGCAGATGTAGAATTCCCTAAACTAGCGGCACTCTTAGCAGCGCTAGCGGCACTACTTGCAATTGAAGCTGCAACAGAAGCAGCGGCATTATTAGATGAAACGTTTTGTTCTGCGGAACTAGCAATCACGTTCGCACTTTGGACTTGACTAGCAGCACTGCTAGTAACTGAACTTGCTGAGCTGGCAGTCGATGCAGCCGAACTAGCAACCGATGCAGCTGAGGAGGCTACTGAGTTCTGTGGGTTATTAGATGCATTAACACTCGCTTGACTTGCAACTGCCGAAGCTTGCGTAGCGTTACTCTGAACCGCATTACTAATTGGCAGTGCTTGACTCGCAATGCTACTAGTGGCACTACTGTTAATTACGGCACCGCTATTAGCCCCACTAGCAATACTGGTTGCTGAATTAGCATTACTTTGGTAACTATTTGCTTGTGATACTGCGGAACTAGCAACAGAAGCAGCTGAATTAGCGGTACTAGTTGCACTACTGATTGCATTAGCAGCACTGTTAGCAGATGATAAGGCACTATTTATAGCACTTGCCACCGAGTTCACGACACTACTTGCTGAAGATGCAACACTCGATGCTGATTGAACAACACTAGCTGCTGAATTAGCAGCACTAGTTGCACTATTTGCCTGCGAAGTCGCACTATTAGCAACGCTGGTATCACCTGCAGCAGCAGCACTAGATGCAATTGAAGCGTAGCTAGATGCTTGTGCGGCATTGCTGGAAACAATACTATTGGCTGAACTTGCAATTGTATTAGCATCACTAGCAACACTTTTTGCAGCTTGAGCAGTCGAATTTGACTGATCAGCCTGCGAACTCAAGGAGTTAATCGTCGACTGAGCTGCATTAGCAACTGAGTTAGCACTACTAATGACAGCATTAGTAGTATTAGAACTAGTGATGCTATTAACTGCACTCGTGTTTGTACTTGCTTGACTAGCCACACTTGACATTGTTGAATTATTATTGCTTACGCTTGAAGCTACCTTACTAGTGATACTGTTTGTTGAACTAACAGTTGAAGCAACTGAGTTAGCGCTAAAAGCAATGCTATTAGCACTACTTGCATCTTTATTAGCGGTAGAAGAGGTCCCATCTTGAGCAACACTAGCTGACAATGCAGCAGATTCTGCATTAGAAAGAACTACATTTGCACTTTGAGCGGCAATCACGTCATTTGATGCTCTAGCAGAAGCAGAAGATACAGTAATATTGGCACTAGAAGTTACCATTACTGCACTACTTGCAATGGCCATCAATGAATTGATTGAATCCGCGATTGAAGTAGCTGCTGAGTTCAAGCTATCTGCAGTACTTGAGTTCCCTAAAGCTGCATTTTGACTTGCTGAGTTCGCATAACTAGATATAATCAAACCAAGCGATTGAACTTCAGTATTAGCTGAACTGGCAATCATGGTATTTTGGTTCGCAATCACACTAGCAGATTGAGCTTGTTGGTTGGCAATTACAGCATCCGCAGCAGCAGAACTAACTATCGTTGCAGCAGATGAAGCAATTGAGTATGCAGATTTAACAATTGCATTACTTGGATGAGTAGATAATACCGATGTAACAGAGCTTAACATTGCAGAAGCTGCACCACTGTTTGAAGTTGCTAAACGATTAGAATCACTAGTTTGGCTAGCCGTAATTACTGCTTGACTACTTGTTTGTTGAGCTTGTTCAAGCCCTGAACTAACGCGAGCAGTTGCGCTGCTATTCGATTGAACGATTGCTGTTGCACTAGCAATTTCGGCATCTTCAACCTTTGCAGCTAAACTGGCAATGGTGAACTGATCAGTAGTAACTGAATTAGCAGATGATACATAATTAGCAGCATTATTAGCAGCAACATTGGCTGAACTAATCAAATTATTATAACTAGCAACTGCACTAGCTGCTAAGCTAGCATTGCGAGCATATGAGTTAGCAGTACTATTGCTAATAATCGCCTCAGAATTCAATGAGTCAGCAGTGGATTGAGAACCCAATTGAGCTGATACGATTGCAGCACTAGCAGCACTACTTGCCTGTTGAGCATTAAATTGAGCCAAGGAAGCATTTTGGCTTACTTGAACTACACTTGAAGCGGCATTATTAGCTAGTGATTGGGCAATCGAATTAGCACTAACAACCACATTATTTTCAGAAGTAGCAGTGCTAATTGCAGCAGCAACGCTTTTAGCTGCATTAATGATCACCGCATTACTGGTGTGAGCAGCTAACAACGAATTAACTGAACTGGAATTAACAATCGCATGGTTACTATTAACCGATGCAACGCTGGCAATGTTGCTAATATTTGTAACTAAGCTTAATCCATTAGCATTAGCCGAACTTGCAGCTGAGCTTGAAGCCGCAACACTCACTTGCATTTGCTGTGCTGAAGCAATTACTGAATTTGCATCATTAATTTCAGCATCTTGTATTTGAGCAGCAGACCGTGCTGAACTAACCGCATTCGACGCAACGCTAACAGCATTATTGGCAGATTGTGCCACACTATTGAGTTCGGTATTAGCAGAAATAATACTATCTTTGATAGTGTCAACAATAGCGACATATGAACTAGCTGCACTAAAATCATCACTAGCCATTTGCGAAGCATGCTGTGCCTGTAAAATTAGTGAATCAGCAACTGAACTATCCCCTATTTGTGCAGCACTGGCAGCGCTGACAACGTTTTGGGCTGCTAATGAAGCATTTGCAAGGGCATTTGCATTCGCTAAACTAGCTTGACTAGCTGCACTTTGAGCAGTGGCACTAGCAGATTGAACTTGTTGAGCAATCACAGAAGCAACTGAGCTAGCATCATTAGCAGTACTCATCGCCATATGAGCATCACTAGCAGCCTTAATCACTGCGGCATTGCTTGCATATGATGAAAGCAATGAATTAACAGCACCATTAGCAGAAGCAATTGAATTACTATCATTATCGATGATGATTGCATTTGAACTAAGTGAAGAAACCGCTGAGCTTATTTGTCCATTTTCACTACTCAAAGCTGATTGATTAGCAACGATTGAATTTTGAACCACCGAATTAGCACTGCTGATTTGATTAGCACTGGCCAATTCTTGATCTTGCTTAGTTGCAGCTTGACTAGCGGATTGAGCAGCACTAGTAGCATCATTATTAGCTTTGTTAATTAGCTTCAAATTATCAGCAATGTGCCCATTAGCACTAGTTAATATTGAGTTCATTGATGAAATGGCCGATAGATATGAGCTTAACGATTGAACATTGGAGCTAGCAACACTGGCCTGACTAGCTGCAACACTGTTCAGAGAGTCTGCTAGTGAAACTTGGCCTAATTGGGCAGCACTATTTGCTTTATCAGCATTTTCAGACGCTAAGGAATTATTGTAACTAACCACATCCGCAGTGGAACTAGCTTGGATAGCAAAAGCAACGGCAGCTGAATTAGCAGATTGAGCAGTGGAATTAGTGTTTGTAATGTCTTTAGTTAAAGAGCTAGCAACTGAAAAGGCACTACTATTCGTAGAACTTGCTCCAATGATGACCGCATTGCTAGAATGACTCGCTAATATTGAATCAACAGCCGCAGATGAGTTTTGAATTGCGTTCTCCATGCTGATAGCTTGGGAATTCATTTGGGCATTATTGGATGCAATTGCATTAGCCTGTGCATTATTAGAACTAGTTAGTGATTCTAGGCTATCTGCACTAGTCTGAGTTTTTTGTACTAATGAATTGGTTGCATTAGCAGAATTGGTTTCTGCATCTTGGACCTTAGCTGCAGACTGCGCCACCATCAACGCAGTTGATGCACTATCTTTCGCAGCATTTGCAGATTGAACTGCAGTGGTAATTTGGGCATTAACGGATGCAATACTATCAGAAATGCTTGCAACTACACTAGCATAACTGTTGGCCTCACTAAGCTCAGTACTAGTTTGACTAGCATTACTTTGTGCTTGGGCAATTAATGAATCAGCAGCTGAACTGTCACCCACTTGGGCTGCACTAGCTGCACTGGCTACATTTTGAGCCACCAACGAAGCACTCGCTGAAGCTGCTGCATTAGCTAAGCTAGCTTGATTAGCAACACTTTGCGCTACACTGTTTGCAGATTGCACCTTTTGATTAGCAATTGATGCGACACTATTTGCCACACTTGCACTGTTAAAGGCATCTTGAGCAGCACTTGCAGCACTGATCACGTTAGCATTGCTTTCATAACTAGAAAGGATCGAACTAACATTGGAGTTGGCTGCAGCAACAGAACTAAGGTTACCATCAACAACGCTGGCATTAGAAGCAGCTGCTGTTGCATTGGAGTTAGCTTGCGAGCTATTGCTACTTAATCCTGATTGATTAGCAACGATTGAATTTTGAACCACCGAATTAGCACTGCTGATTTGATTAGCACTGGCCAATTCTTGATCTTGCTTAGTTGCAGCTTGACTAGCGGATTGAGCAGCACTAGTAGCATCATTATTAGCTTTGTTAATTAGCTTCAAATTATCAGCAATGTGCCCATTAGCACTAGTTACTATTGAATTCATTGATGAAATAGCAGATAGATATGAACTTAATGATTGCGCATTTGAACTAGCAAGACTGGCCTGACTAGCTGCAACGCTGTTCAGAGAGTCCGCTAGTGAAACTTGGCCTAATTGGGCAGCACTATTTGCTTTATCAGCATTGGTAGTTGCTAAAGAATTATTGTAACTAACCGCATCCGCAGTGGAACTAGCTTGGCTAGCAAAAGCAACGGCAACTGAATTAGCAGATTGGGCAGTTGAATTAGTGTTTGCAATGTCCTCAGTTAATGATTTAGCAACTGAAAAGGCACTACTATTCGTAGCACTGGCTCCAATGATGACCGCATTGCTAGAATGACTAGCTAGTATTGAATCGACAGCCGCAGATGAATTTTGAATTGCATTCTCCATGCTGATAGCTTGGGAATTCATTTGGGCATTATTGGCTGCAACTGAATTAGTCTGTGCATTATTAGAACTAGCTAGTGATTCTAGGCTATCTGCACTAGTCTGGGTTTTTTGTACTAATGAATTGGTTGCATTAGCAGAATTGGTTTCTGCATCTTGGACCTTAGCTGCAGATTGCGCAACCATCAACGCAGTTGATGCACTATCTTTCGCAGCATTTGCAGATTGAACTGCAGTTGTAATTTGGGCATTAACGGATGCAATGCTATCAGAAATACTTGCAACTACACTAGCGTAGCTGCTGGCTGCACTAAGCTCAGTACTAGTTTGACTAGCATTACTTTGTGCTTGAGCAATTAATGAATCCGCAGCTGAACTGTCACCCACTTGGGCTGCACTAGCTGCACTGGCTACATTTTGAGCCACCAACGAAGCACTCGCTGAAGCTGCTGCATTAGCTAAGCTAGCTTGATTAGCAACACTTTGCGCTACACTATTTGCAGATTGTACTTTTTGATTAGCAATCGATGCTACGTTGTTAGCTACACTTGCACTGTTAAAGGCATCTTGAGCAGCACTTGCAGCACTGATCACGTTAGCATTGCTTTCATAACTAGAAAGAATTGAACTAACAGTGGAGTTGGCTGCAGCAACAGAACTAAGGTTACCATCAACAACGCTAGCATTAGAAGATGCTGCTATTGCATTGGAGTTAGCTTGCGAGCTACTAATACTTAATCCTGATTGATTAGCAACGATTGAATTCTGAACCACTGAATTAGCACTGCTGATTTGATTTGCACTGGCTAATTCTTGATCTTGCTTAGTTGCTGCTTGACTAGCGGATTGAGCAGCACTAGTGGCATCATTATTAGCTTTGGTAATCAGCTTCAAAGTATCAACAATGTGACCATTAGCACTAGTTACTATTGAATTCATTGATGAAATAGCAGATAAATATGAACTTAACGATTGAACATTGGAGCTAGCAACACTGGCCTGACTAGCTGCAACACTGTTCAGAGAGTCTGCTAGTGAAACTTGGCCTAATTGGGCAGCACTATTTGCTTTATCAGCATTTTCAGACGCTAAGGAATTATTGTAACTAACCACATCCGCAGTGGAACTAGCTTGGCTAGCAAAAGCAACGGCAGTTGAATTAGCGGATTGAGCAGTGGAATTAGTGTTTGTAATGTCTTTAGTTAAAGAGCTAGCAACTGAAAAGGCACTACTATTCGTAGCACTGGCTCCAATGATGACCGCATTGCTAGAATGACTCGCTAATATTGAATCAACAGCCGCAGATGAGTTTTGAATTGCGTTCTCCATGCTGATAGCTTGGGAATTCATTTGGGCATTATTGGATGCAATTGCATTAGCCTGTGCATTATTAGAACTAGTTAGTGATTCTAGGCTATCTGCACTATTTTGGGTCCTTTGTACTAATGAATTGGTTGCATTAGCAGAATTGGTTTCTGCATCTTGGACCTTAGCTGCAGATTGCGCAACCATCAACGCAGTTGATGCACTATCTTTCGCAGCATTTGCAGATTGAACTGCAGTCGTAATTTGAGCATTAACGGATACAATGCTATCAGAAATACTTGCAACTACACTAGCGTAGCTGCTGGCTGCACTAAGCTCAGTACTAGTTTGACTAGCATTACTTTGTGCTTGAGCAATTAATGAATCCGCAGCTGAACTGTCACCCACTTGGGCTGCACTAGCTGCACTGGCTACATTTTGAGCCACTAATGAAGCACTCGCTGAAGCTGCTGCATTAGCTAAGCTAGCTTGATTAGCAACACTTTGCGCTACACTGTTTGCAGATTGCACCTTTTGATTAGCAATCGATGCGACACTATTTGCCACACTTGCACTGTTAAAGGCATCTTGAGCAGCACTTGCAGCACTGATCACATTAGCATTGCTTTCATAACTAGAAAGAATTGAACTAACAGTGGAGTTAGCTGCAGCAACCGAACTAAGGTTACCATCAACAACGCTGGCATTAGAAGCCGCTGCTATTGCATTGGAGTTAGCTTGCGAGCTACTAATACTTAATCCTGATTGATTAGCAACGATTGAATTTTGAACCACTGAATTAGCACTGCTGATTTGATTAGCACTGGCTAATTCTTGATCTTGCTTAGTTGCTGCTTGACTAGCGGATTGAGCAGCACTAGCAACATCATTATTAGCTTTATTGATCAACTTCAAATTATCAGCAATGTGCCCATTAGCACTAGTTACTATTGCGTTCATTGATGAAATAGCAGATAAATATGAACTTAACGATTGCGCATTTGAACTAGCAAGACTGGCCTGACTAGCTGCAACACTGTTCAGAGAGTCTGCCAGTGAAACTTGGCCTAATTGGGCAGCACTATTCGCTTTATCAGCATTGGCAGTTGCTAAAGAATTATTGTAACTAACCGCATCCGCAGTGGAACTTGCCTGGCTAGCAAAAGCAACGGCAGCTGAATTAGCAGATTGAGCAGTTGAATTAGTGTTTGTAATGTCTTTAGTTAAAGAGCTAGCAACTGAAAAGGCACTACTATTCGTAGCACTGTCACCAATGATGACCGCATTGCTAGAATGACTCGCTAATATTGAATCAACAGCCGCAGATGAATTTTGAATTGCATTCTCCATGCTGATAGCTTGGGAATTCATTTGGGCATTATTGGCTGCAATTGAATTAGCCTGTGCATTATTAGAACTAGCTAGTGATTCTAGGCTATCTGCACTAGTCTTAGTTTTTTGTACTAATGAATTGGTTGCATTAGCAGAATTGGTTTCTGCATCTTGAACCTTAGCTGCAGATTGCGCAACCATCAACGCAGTTGATGCACTATCTTTCGCAGCATTTGCAGATTGAACTGCAGTGGTGATTTGAGCATTAACGGATGCAATGCTATCAGAAATACTTGCAACTACACTAGCATAACTGTTGGCCGCACTAAGCTCAGTACTAGTTTGACTAGCATTACTTTGTGCTTGGGCAATTAATGAATCAGCAGCTGAACTGTCACCCACTTGAGCTGCACTAGCTGCACTGGCTACATTTTGAGCCACCAACGAAGCACTTGCTGAAGCTGCTGCATTAGCTAGGCTAGCTTGATTAGCAACACTTTGCGCTACACTATTTGCAGATTGCACCTTTTGGTTAGTAATCGATGCGACACTATTTGCCACACTTGCACTGTTAAAGGCATCTTGAGCAGCACTTGCAGCACTGATCACGTTAGCATTGCTTTCATAACTAGAAAGAATTGAACTAACAGTGGAGTTGGCTGCAGCAACAGAACTAAGGTTACCATCAACAACGCTGGCATTAGAAGCAGCTGCTGTTGCATTGGAGTTAGCTTGCGAGCTATTGCTACTTAATCCTGATTGATTAGCAACGATTGAATTTTGAACCACCGAATTAGCACTGCTGATTTGATTAGCACTGGCTAATTCTTGATCTTGCTTAGTTGCTGCTTGACTAGCGGATTGAGCAGCACTAGCAACATCCGCACTAACATTATTGATATCATTCAAGATATCTATAATATGACCGTTAGCAGACTTGACCAAGTTATTCATTGAATCAGCAATCGTTGCATATGAGCTCAATGTCACTGCATCTAAACTGGCGACACTCGCTTGACTAGCAGCGATACTATTTAGTGAGTCTGCTAGTGAGGCGTTTCCTAACTTAGCAGCACTAGCAGCCTTAATAGCATTCTCAGATGCTAAGGAGTTATTGGAACTCACAGCAACTGCAGCTGAACTAGCCTGACTAGCATTAATGATCGCAACTGAATTAGCAGATTGAGCTTGCATATTAGTATTAGAAATATCATTTGCTGCGGATTTAGCTACAGAATATGCACTGCTGATTGTTGCGCTATTAGTAATGATCACAGCATTGCTTTCGTGATTAGCCATTAATGAATTAACTGTATTTGATGCAGCTAAAATTGAATCATTCATACTGATTGCTTGATCACTCATTTGGTTATTAACAAAAGCAACTGAATTTGTTTGAGAAGTGGTTGAACTAAGCGTTGATTGGTCTCCGTTAGCAATTGCTTGGCCACTTTCTGCAGCACTAGTGACTGAATTAGCAGAAGCAATTTCCGTATCTTGAAGATGGGCTGCTGATTGAGCAGCTAAAAGTGCACTGGAAGCAGCTACACTAGCAGCACTTGCAGATTTTAATGCATCACTAACTCGAATATTTTCAGCACTAATACTGTTATTCATTTCAGTAATAATTCCTGCATATGAATTAGCGACACTTAATTCATTGCTAGCTTGATCAGCTACACTCTTAGCTTGATCAATCAATGAATCAGCAGCAGAGCTAGCACCAACTTGTGCTGAACTAGCAGCAAGTGCAACTAAACTATCGACAAGCAATGCATTCGTTGAAGCTGATGTATTAGCTGCATGAGCCATATTCGCTACGCTTTGGGCAATTGAATTATCACTTTGTGCTTGTTGATTAGCACTTGATATTGTAGCCACAACCGAACTAGCAGCACTCAATGCTGCTTCAGCAGAATTATTAGCGTTAATAACGACTCCGTTACTTGCATATGAGGCAAGAATAGAACCTGTTAAACTAGCAGCATTAACTACAGATTGTAAATAACCACTAGCAGTATTAACTGAGTTGCTAGTCACTGAGGCTTGACTGCTTGCTTGTGAACCAGATGCAATAACAGCAGATTGGTTTACACTAATCGAACTCTGGGTATTGGCATTTGAACTGTGAATTGCATTCAAACTACTCAACTCGAGATCTTGTTTATCAGCAGCCTGAGATGCTGATTGGGTCGCATTGTTAGCAACATCGCTAGCTTTATTCATTAAATTAAGCGTGGTAACAATATTGCTGTTAGCAGAGTCAATAATGCCGTTCATTGATTTTACAACTGCTGAATACTCACTTAACAATTGAGCAGCTGAACTAGCTGAGCTAGCTTGTCCTAAAGCAACACTATTAAGTGAATCAGCTAATGATACCTGACCTAATTGGGCAGCACTAATTGCACTAGCTGCATTTTGGGATGCTAAAGCATTATTAGAACTAACTGTTGCAGCAGTAGCAGTTGCTTGACTATTAGCAATGACTGCATTGGAATTTGCAGATTGAGCAATTGAATTAGCATTCGATATATCAACATAGGCTGAACTAGCAAATGAGAAGGCACTACTATTAGTATCGTTATTAGCAATAATTACAGCATTCATGGAATGCCCAGCTAGCATTGATGCAACGGCCGTTGAAGCAGTTGCGATTGCAGCCCGTACACTTTCGGCTTGTCCATTCAAGCCATTATTAACGCTGGCAACTGAATTAGCTAATGAATTAGCCGATTGAATCAAAGCATCACTACTATTTACGTTCGTTTCAACACTTTGCGCAGCACTAGTAGTTGCATTAGCAGATGATATTTCATTGTCTTGAACAACTGCTGCAGATTGAGCACTTGAAACTGCAACGGAAGCAGAAACATTTGCATCGTTAGCAGAACCAATGAACTGAGCAATGTGACTATTAGCGCTTGTGATGCTATTATTCATCGTCATCACAATATCTGAATACGAACTAGCAGCACTTACATTTGCACTAGCTTGAGCATAAGCACTTTGGGCTTGGGCAATCAGCGAATCAGCAGCACTACTATTCCCGATCTGAGCTGCATTAGCAGCACTAGATGCAGCCTTAGCAGCAGCGGAAACACCAGCAGAAGCAGCTGCATTAGCAGCACTAGCCTGACTAGCAGCCACTTGAGCTGCTGAGCTAGCAGTTTGTGCATCCTGTGCAACGCTTGCCGCTACCGAATTAATGGAACCCACGGTCGAAAGAGCTGCATTAGCGGCGCTATCAGCATTAATGATGATTCCATTATTTGAATACGATGAAAGAACTGCATTAGCAATGCTAACCGATGTAGTCACAGACTGTAAAGCTCCACTAATAGCAGCTGCATTTGATGCTACATTGATAGATTGGACATTAGTTTGTGAACTAAGCGCATTCAACGATGATTTGATTGAAGCAAGTGAATTTTGGAGAGCTGCATTAGAAGAATTAATTGAACTAACACTATTCAACTCATTATCTTGAGTAGTTGCAGCTTGGCTAGCAGCTGCTGCAGCTTTAGAAGATACATAACTAGCTTCATCAATCGCCTTCAAGGTATTAGTAATATTGTTATTAGCAGATGTCACGATTCCATTCAAAGAATTAACAACTGATGAGTAGCTACTTAATGACTGTGCATACGAACTAGCAACTTGTGCCTGCGTTGCTGCAACACTATTAAATGAATCAGCTAATGAAGATTCGCCCAATTGAGCAGCGCTTCTTGCTAATGATGCATTATCAACTGCTAAACTAGCATTTGAATTCAAGACAATCATAGCTGAGCTAGCCTGATTGGCCGCATCGATCGCGCTTGAATTAGCAGATTGTGCGAGTGCGTTCGCATTTGAAATATCAAGGTATGCTGAACTAGCAATTGAGAATGCATCCTCAGTCACCTTATTATTACCATTAATCACTGCGTTACTTTGATGTTTATTTGATAGTGAAGCCACTGCTTCAGAGTCACTTGCAATTACGCTAGTCATGCTATTGGCGTCATTATTCAATTCATTGTTGTTAGCAGCAAGTGAATTCGATTCTGAGCTGTTAGCGATTGTTGATTGGCTAAATCCAGAACCATCTGAAGTAGCGTTATTAGCAGTAGCAGTAGTTGATTGAGCACTTTGTTCCTCTGTATCTTGCTTACCTGCCGCAATAACTGCATCATTAGTTGCATTAGAAGCTAGTGAATTAGCAGCATTAATAATTGCAAAATCTGAATCAATATTAGAACTAACCGTTGCTAGTGAGGCATTCAAGTCCGCCACAGCCGCACTATATCCAGAAGCTGAACTGGCTTGAGCAATAGCTAAACTAACGCTCACTGATGCATTTGAATTATAGGAATTAGCAAGACTGGTTTGTCCCAGATAAGCAGCACTAATTGCATTAGAAGCAGCAATTGATGCCACCGTGTAATTAGATTGAGCAGCTGATTTTGCAACGCTTGCTAGCGATGTGTTTCTACTTGCATTTGAAGATAGCGTATAAATTTGAACACTGTTAATAGTTGCATCATTAAATGCAGAATGAGCACTGGTAGCAGCATTTTCAATCACTGCGGTTGCTGAAATAATAGTATTATTACTTGCCCGACTTGCTAGTAATGAGTTGACAGTGTTGTTATTAGAAGTGATTTGTTGATTCAAACTATTTGCAAGGTTCGTTCGATCAACAATTGAATTGGCATTGGAGCTCACCTGAGTGTTAGTGGCAATTGCAGAGCTATTTGCCGTGTCTGCCGTACTAGCAGCAAGACTAGCAGCTGTATTCAAACTATTTGCTAATGCCGTTTGACTATCTTGAATCGAAGTAGCATATTGAGCATTCGCATAAGCACTATTCGCAAGTGAACTAGCACTTGCCGCTTTACTATTTGCTAGTGAGACTCGATCATTAGCAGAAGAAACTAACTTAGCTGCATCTACTACATTTTTAGCATACGAACTAGCATTTGAAGCATTTAAGCTAGCTAGACTAGCGTTAGATGATGCAACCGCATTATATGAATCTGCGATGGCAGAATTACCTAATTTAGCCGCACTTACTGCATTTGAAGCAGCAACTGATGCATTTTGAGCTGTTATTTGAGCAGTCGAATGCATATCCGAACTCAAATTGATGTTGGATTGAACCACGGCGCTTGCCGATTGAGCTTGTGAATTTGCAAATGATGCATCAGAAGATGCTGCATTCGCATCCAATCGTGCTTGACTAGCTACGGAAGAGGCAGCCAACACGGAACTATTATTTGGATGACTAATAAGAAGCCCATCAATAGCGTCATTGTCCCCACTCGCATTAGCTTGGTTAGCATTGGCTTGCGTATTAAGTGAATTAGCGTTACTAGCATTATTATTAGCATTACTAGTAATCGTAACGGCAGAATCATAGCTAAATTGAGCATTACTGCTTGCTTTTTCCGCCACTCCTGATTGGACATTGGCAAAACTAATTTCAGCATTTTCACTATCAGCAGCAGCTTTGGCAATATCTCTTTGTAAATTCGTATTTGATACGATTGTAGCTAAACTGTTCTGTTCATTATTAACCGTTTGACTGAGGGCGACAATCGATTGGCTATCGGATACTGCCTTACTAGTATAGAAGCTAACTAGACTAGCATAGGTATTCGTATTATCACTTTGGGTCGCAGCAATAGTTGCCAAGGATGCAGCCTCGGATAGATTCCCTAGCTTTGCAGCTGCAATTGCACTATTGGCAAAGCTACTAGCAGAAGCAGCATATAGCTGAGCACTATGGTTAGCAACACTTTCTAGGTTAGTAGCACTAACTGCATCATTACGTAACGTCTTGATTTGATCAGAGTAGCTATTCGCAGAACTCAAAATTGTTGCAGTCTCACTATTAGTCATACTGATTACTGTATTCGCACTAATAATCGTTGCGTTAGTTGTATGGCTAGCTAATATTGAGGCAACCGCACTAGCATCTTTTTGAACTTGATTTGCGGATTGAATAACACCATCATTAATAACCTTAGCATCACTTGCATTAACGATTGCATCAGAGCTAGCGGCCGTTGCACTTTGTTGATTTAAATCAGCAATCGAAGCAGCAGTAGAGGCAGCACTATTTAACGAATTTGCACTACTAATAATTGAATTTTCCACACTAGCAGCAGATGAAGCGGTCGATTGAGCACTAGAAGCAATTATAATTTGAGCAGCTGCAGCAGACTGGGCACTATTAACATCCCGATTAGCACTGCTAATTGTTGTCGATAAAGTTTCAATTGAACCCTTATATGAATTAACAGCCGTGATAAAACCACTTGCAACACTAACAGCAGCACTAGCAGCAGCATTATATTGACTTGCAGCAACCGAATTTCCTAAAATTGCAGCACTAATTGCAGATGCAGCATTTAAAGAAGCTGCATTCGCTGCTGATTGAGCACTTCCATTAGCATCATTTAAACTACTAATTACTGATTGCAGACTACTTTGTGCTTGTTGAGCTAGAGAATTAGCACTGAAAGCAGCTTGAGAATCAACAATGGCATTTGACAGAGCAACATTTGCATCTGAATTAGCACTGACCACAATTGCATTGTCAGAATGACTAGTTAAGATCAAAGCTGTTGCAGATTGATAACTTGAGACTTGTTGAGCATCATAACTAGCTTGACTAGATTGAAGACTAGCGGTATTAGCAATTAATGAGCTAACCGAAGACATTGTAGTTGCCCCTTGAGAAACCTCAGTTCCTAAATCAGAAAAGCTAACAGCCGCTTTTGAACTATTATTAGCAATTGAAATTGCTTCTGATTCAGCAGACGATGCTGAACTAGCGGTTACATAAGCAACCGATGCAGTCGAGCTAGCAACATTAGCAGATTTAACTACACTGCTAATTTGTGAATTTGCTTGCTCAATATTATTATTTAAGCCATTAATTATATCGGTATATGAGTTAGCTAGGCTTACAAATCCACTGGCTAAGTTAGCTAGGCTCTGAGCTTGGCTATTTAATGTATCAGCACTCCCACTTTGCCCTAGTTTAGCTGCTGAGGTAGCATCATTGGCAACACTTGCAGCAGCAGCGGCTGCACTTTGCGTTGCTGAGTTAGCTGATAACACGCTCACATTAGCAGCACTAGCGCTTTTAACCATTCCGTTAACACTATCTTGAATGCTCTTAGCAGTACTCCATGCAGAAGATGCCAAATCAAAGGCAGCACTAGCTGATCCACTAGCTGCAGAGATTACTGAATTGCTATTATTTTGCGAAAATAGTGATTGAACTGCACTAGAATTAGAAACAACAGTTAATGACTGGGCACTAACATCAACTACTTGGCCGTTGATTACAGATGCGGTGCTTGAAGTTGCAGTATTAGCAGAACTAGCACTTACAGTCACTTGACTACCAACCGCTGAATAACCACTAGCCGCATTGGAAGTATCATTTGCAGATTTAATTTCTCCATCTTGAACACTCACCGCTTGTGAAGTAGCTGCTGATGCACTCAAAGCGCTTGAACTAGCGTTATTAGCGTTGGCAACGATTGAGTTCATTTGAGAATTAGCAGAACTAATTATTGCATTATAAATAACAATATCAGTTGAATATGAATTAGTGAGGCCAGCGTAATACGTAGTGTTAGCAGCATTATCAAACGCATTCTCATTTAATAATTGTGCCAATGATACGTTGCCAGTCTTAGCAGCACTAAGCGCTTCAGAAGCATTCGATGCTGCAGCATCAGCGTTATTTGATGCAGCAATGCTAGCCGATTTAGCCAAACTAAATGCTGATTGGGCGCTGTTAAATGCAGCACTAGCCGTTGAGTAAGTTGAACTAGCACTTAAAAATGCATTCTTAGCCTGATCAGCAGCGCTAATGGCAGCTGATTGAGCGGTATTAACCACCTGATTACTTGAATAGTTAGCGTTGCTATTGACTGATGAAACGACACTTTCAGCACTATTAGCAATGTTTTGAGCAGAAATTACAGAATTGAGTCCATTATTAACACTTTGCGTTGCGCTAATTGCTTGTTGGCTATTAGTAACTGCAGCACTATAAGCTTTGCTAGCAGTACTTTCAGCTATAGATGCAATCGATGCATTGGCATTGGAATTATTATTCAAACTGTTTTCAACAACAGCAGCTGATTGGGCTTGGGATGCAGCATTTGAGGCAATAGCAGCGGCCTGTCCAGCAATTTGTGCATCACTATAGGCACGACTATTAGCAGAAGAAGCGATCGTTACATAATTATTAATGTTTTCAGCATAACTGCTTACTAAAATTGCAGCAGAACTAGCTAAACTAGCACTGGCTTGAGCTTGACTATTTAATGAATCAGCACTTGTAGTTTGCCCCAATTTAGCAGCAACGACAGCCTGACTAGCAGTAGTTGAAGCCTGAATGGCATTTGACTGTAACAAGCTATTCGCACTCGTTGCACTAACTGCAATTGCTTGAGCATTTGAAGCAGCCGATTGAGCTTGTCCACTCGCAATCATAGCATCTGATAATGCTGAATTAACAATTGTAGTCTCACTGGCTACCACAGAAGCAGCACTAGTAATCGTATCATTGCTTGGGTAAACAGAAGCTAATGAATTAACCAACGTGCTATCACTATTAATTTGGACCCTGTTAAAACTAGCTAATGTGGTCCATTGACCTGCGCTTTGATTAGAATGCGTAGCGGTACTATTATCATCATTGACCGCACCACTAGCTACATTTCCAGAGTCAATCGCTGCTGAAGCATTTTGTGTAATGGTACTTGCTGATTTGAGCTCATTATTTTGGGTAACAAATGCAGCTTGAGCTGTATTATTAGCTGATGATCCCGCATTGAATGCAGAGCTGACAACGGCATTATAACTATTCACCTGACTAGTTGCAGTCCTTTGTACCACTGCATCACTTAATCCAGCTGCTGAATTATCAGTAACAACCTTAGCAGCTGATGCTGCAGCAGAACTAGCTTGACTAGCTATGCTATTAAATGTAGAGGCACTATTAACATCCCCTACCTCAGCGGCGCTAATTGCATTCGATGCATTTACGGATGCCAAACTGGCCTGTTGGCTAACAACTTGATTAGCGGAACTAGCTAAGTAAGCGGCACTACTGATCCGTCCATTAGCAGATTGAGCAGCAGCATTGGCGCTATCTGCACTAACTGATGCTGCATCAGCAACACTAGTTAAAATGGCAGCAGTTTGTGAAGCACTATTAATCACGGCATTACTTTGCGCACTAGCTTGAATTGCAGCAATTGAATTAACAACGTTGGCTAAGGCACTATTAATAGCACTAGTCGAATTATTTAATGCATTTGTTGATTGAACTGCAGAGGATACCTGTCCATTCAATGAACTAATGGATTGAGCAACTTGACTAGCGGTTTGACTAGTATTGATTGCGCCACTATTAGTAACAGTAGCAACTGAAACTGCAATATCTTGAACACTAGCAGCCTGTTGAGCGGCACTAAGTAGATCAGAAACACTTAGCGATGCATGACTCACAATAACGGCATCTGAGCTAGCACGATTATATGCAAATTGAACAGCGGAACTAAGGTTCATGACGGCCTTCGTATTGATCCCAGCTTGACTGGCATATGAACTAGCTAGGGAAGCTTGGTTAGAAGCTTGACTATTCAATTCGGATGCAGCAGCAGAATTACCAATTACGGCAGCACTAATCGCTTTAGCTGCATTATCCGATGCAGATAACGCATTGGCCTGAGCACTCGCATTTTCATCACTAGCAACGTTAAATAACGAATTTGCACTTGACTGATCAACTGAAGCTGATTGTTGAGCAATCAATGCATCTGCAGATGCTGAATTAGCATTTGTCAAATAGCTATCTGCAACAATTGATGCTGATTGAATAGTTGCATTCGCTGAATGGTCAGATGAAATTGATTTAATACTAGAATTCATGCTATTAACTTGGGACTGATTAGCACTAATTTGTGAGACTAACGAATTAGTACTACCACTATTTAAGCTGGCACCTTGGCTAGCATTACTTGCAGCAATTGACTGTGCAACTGCAGTGGATGAATAGATAGCAGCATTACTACTTGTTGTGTTAGCACTACTAATTGCGTCATCCTGCGCACTGGCAGCTGATTGTGCAACTGAGTTTGCGATCGATGCAGCACCGCTTGCTTGATTAATCGTGACTAAATCATTATCTAGTGCCTGACTAGCTGCAATGGCTTGTTGTGCATAATCGCTAACACTATTATTATATTGGCTAACCAATGCATTCGCTGTACTTGCTGAGTCTGCCTGTAGCTTTGCAATGCTATTGAGGCTATCTGCAGTAGCTGAGCTCCCGACTTTAGCAAAGCTAATTGCAGTAGCTGCATTGCTACTTGCCAATTGGGCGTTACTTTGTGCTACCGAATTAGCAGAACTAGCCTGATTCATTGCCACTTGAGCACTTATTCTTGCTGATTGGACGAGTGAATTATTAACTTCTGCACTAGATAACGCAGCATTGAGCGAATTAATGGCAGCACTAGCGCTTTGTTGAGCAGCTTGGATAACTGAATTACTTTGGCGACTAGCAAGTACCGAATTAACTGCCAGTGAATCCTTAGTAGCATTACTTTGTTCAGTATTCCCCTGACTGATGGTGTCACTAGCACTCGAAGCATTTGAAATAACCTGATTATTAGTAGCATTGGCTGAATTAAAACTATTTTCAGCAGCTGAAGAAGCGTTAGCTGCTTGGTTACTAGTTGCATTTGCAGATGTAATTTCATTATCTTGCGCAATCGCAGCACTAGCAGCCACGGATTCAGTACTGTTGGTAACTGCGTTAGCCGATACTATCGTTTCATTTGCACTAGTGATTTTAGCATTGGCTGAGCTAACTTGAGCGTTATAACGATCAACATCTAAAGCCGCCAAACTGGCTGCATTTGCATAGCTAATTGCACTCGAATTAGCTACAGAAGCTTGCGAAAGAAAATCTTCAGCTGAAGCAGAACTACCTAATTCAGCCGCCGATTGAGCTAATTTGGCAAAGCTAGTGGCACTTTCAACATTAATTTGAGCCGATGAATTATTTGAAATTACAGCATTCATTGCAATGGATGCCGAACTTTGTGCCGATTGGGCAAAATTATATTCACTATTAGCAATGCTAAATGCCGAACTAGCATCATTAGATGCTGATTGTGCCGTCCCTAGCGCAGACTGAATAACGCTGTTGATTGGACGTGCTTTCAACTGATCAGAAATACTTCCAACCACATTGTTAATTGATGAATTAATTGGTGTAACTTGAGAAACAGCCACACTGGCGTTTGAAACAACGGTAGCCAAGCTAGCTTGAACACTTGCAGCAGATTGCTGTGTATTATTAGCAGAAACCGCAACTGATTGCGCATCCCCGCTAATCTGATTAGCACTAGCAGTTTGCTTATCCTGAACGCTAGCAGCCTGTTGAGCAATCGAGTTGTTCTCGCTAACTGTATTAGCATCTATCGATGCTTGAACGATCGTAGATGAAGCATCATTATATGCTGCATTAGCAATATTACTAAACAGTACCAATGAAGCTGAATTTTGTTCAGCCACCTTGGCATATGAATAAGCAACTGAAGCAGCAACCGAAGCTTGTGCATTCGCACTCGCTGCTGCTGATTCACTTCCTAAACTGGCATAAGACTTAGCGATAGTGGCATAACTATTAGCAACCACTGATGCCGAGTTCGCATTGCTTTCATTAATAACAGCTAATGAAGCAACACTCTGTGCATTTTGTTCATTTACCTGTACTTGATTATTGGCCTTTGCGATTGCAGTACTATCAGATTGAACAGCGCTAAGTGCCTGCACAGCATTGCTTACTGCTGATTGGATTACTGTATTGCTCGAATGCGTTGAAAGGACAGCATTAGCTGAGTTAACATTAGCACTTGCCTGATTTACATTATCATTTGCACTACTAATAAAACCACTTGTTTGGGAAGCAGAACTAATGATTGAATTCAAATTCCCACTGTTACTAGTAACAGCATTGTAAGCGGCACTTGAGGCATTATTAGCACTTGTCATCATTTCATTAGCAGTTGAGATTGCAATGCTTTCTGCAACAGATGCTGACTGAGCAACTGAATTAGCATTGGAAACGGTCGAAGTCGCAATCGCCAATGCATTGTTGTATTGACTAGCAACGTATGCCGCTGATGAAGCAATTGCTGCATAACTAGATGTCAATAGGTTATAAGAATTTACTTCACTGGCAGCAACCGAAGCTGCACTAGCTTGAGAAGAAGCAACTGAATTAACAGAACGTGCAGCTTCAGCACTCCCCTCAGCAGCATAGGAACTGGCAACCGTAGCGTTGCTAAGTGCGATCGCAGCATCAGATTGTGCAACGGAACTCGCTGAATTTGCGAAACTGGCAGTACTTATGGCAGAACTATTAGCAGATTGAGCAGAAGCATTCGCCTCTGAAATAGATGAATTGATTACCCCAACGGTTGAAAAGGCAACACTGGCAGAACTAACCGCTTTTTGAATAATTGCATTACTTGAATTTTGAGTAAGTGCCTGCGAAGCTGCTGTATTCCAATCAGTCGCACTTTGATCAGCAGTCGCTGCAGAATCAGCAATCGACTGAGCTAAGCTAGCATAAGAAGAAGCGTTATTACCAAATGCATTGGCACTTGCAACTGTATTCGAAGCATTAGAGATCGCACTATTAGCACTATTAGTAGTGGTTAATGCAGCATATGATCCTAAACTACCTTCAAATGAGGCAATTTGAGCACCATGATTATAAAAAGAGGCTTGCGAAGCGGCATTTGAACCAACGGATGCAGCGATCGATGCCCTTACAGAAGCGGACGCAGCCTCTGATGCAAAATATGAGGCCTGTTGTGCTGCCGAAGTTGCGCTATCAGCAACACTATTCGCAACGTTAGCAATGCTTTGGGCAACCACGTTAGCACTGGAAGCACTACTAAAGTCACCATTAACTGCATAGCTGCTTGCTAATGATGCGCTAGCAGAAGCACTCGCAACTGACTGTCTTACAGCTTCACTTAGAGAAGTTGCAACAGCAGAAGCAGATTGAGCAGATTTATTAGCATCATTAGCCTGACTACTTGCAATTATGGCATCTGAATTAGCCGAACTAGCAAGCACTTCGGCTGATTGAGCATATGCAACGTTTGTTTGAATGACCTTATTAGCTTCATTTGAAGTCAAAGTAGCCATTGCGGAATTCCATTGATCGGTCGCATTAGAATCATAACTACCAGCAACACTGGTCGATGCACCAGTCTGCGATGTGAAAGTACTTGCATCGCTAACGTAACTACCAGCACTATTAACAGCAATAGAAGCAGTTCGATCAGCTTGATCTGCGAATGAACTAGCAGCGTTTGCACTACTAATGGCCTTCGATTCTATTGCTACTGCTGATTGAACAACTGAATTTGCAATTGCAATTTGACTAGCAGCTGAATTTGCAACACTAAGTGCTGAATTAACCTCACTAGCAGCAGAACTGGCCCGTTTAACTGCACTATCGGCGTTAAAACTAGCGGTAGATGCATCTTGACTGGCCACAACGGCAACACTAGCGGCTGAACTAGCAACAATTGCAGCAGAACTAGCAGCAGCACTATCGCCTGCAACAGAAGCTGACTGTACTAATTGGTTTGCAGCACTTTCATCACTAACAGCATTTTGTGCGGCCTTAGATGCATTGCTAGCAATTTGAATTGCATTAGCAGCTGCTGAATTAGCAGCACTTGCAATGGATGATTGGTTATCAATATCTGAATTAGCATTATTAACGATTGCAGTCTGTTCAGAAGCAATGCTAACAGCACTGCTAACGATGCTGTTTAGTGAATGCCCACTAGCTAATGAAGTTATCTGTTGATTTGCTTGATTAGCTTGGGATGCGACTGACGAAATCGCAATGGAATTAGGCGTAATTGTACTTGCTGCAGAACTAGCAATTTCAGAATTATTCGATACATTGACAATGTTATTTACAACAGCACTTGCCGCAGAGGTAGCGTTAGCACTAACTGAATTTGCCAGGCTCACTGAGCTATCAATGCCGCTTCTGATTAAGGAATTAGCAATGTTTGCAGCAGATTGAGCGTCGCTAACGGCGTTCGAAATCGCAATGCTATCACTAGTTACTGACGAGGCAGCATTACTACCTGCTAATGAAGCAGCACTAGCAAGGCTAATTTGCGCATTATTCGCACTAGCGGCTGAACTAGCAGTATTCATTGCACTAATTGCTACACTAGCGGCTGACGAAGCAGCACTAGCATCCCCAGTAATCGCTGCTGAACTAGCAACTGAATTAGCGGCAACTGCAATTGAATTGGCCAAAGTAGCTACACTAGCTGCAGATACTGCAACACTACTTGCACTGCTTAAGACAGATTGGGCACTTGCAACAATTGATGATTGGTTCTTCTGATCGCTTAATCTTGAAACAATTGCAGAACTTGCTGAACTAACAACAACAGTAGCAGAACTAACCGCTGAATTACTTGAATTTCTAGCGTTCAAACTATTGATCAAACTTTCTGGACCAGCAATTGAACTAGCATTACTACTCCCAGCAGCACTTGCACTATTAGCCGCACTTGAATAAACGTTATTATCACTAGCAGCCGCGATAATTGAAGCTGCGTTTGAACTAACGTTTTGATTGATTCCGCTAACAACTTGACTCGCAGAATTAGTAACGATTGCAGCGGAGACTGCCGCTGTAATCTGTAAGGCAACTGATTGAGCAGAACTAACGGTTGCAGAAGCTGAATTAGCATTTGATAAATCTATCTGAGCAGCACTATTGGCATTTATTACAGCTGTATTTGCAGAATCGATTGCACTGCTTGCTGACTGTACATCAATGATCGCGGAAAGTGCAACTGAAGCAGCCGAGCTCGCGATTGATGCTGCATTACTTGCGGCCGCGCTGTTAATCGCTATTCCTGCAGATTGAGCAAGTGTACTTTGTGCCTTGGCAACGCTGGATGCTGAACTAATCACGCTAGTTGCAATTGATGCCTTAACATTTGCAGTCGATGCAGCAGCGCTAGCACTAGCCGCAGCTTGTGATTGCGTCTTCATGTCGGCATTAGCTTTTTCAAAGACAGTTGCTGCAGAATTAGCATCTGAATTAACGCTACTTAATTTAGCGTTATTGGAATATTGACTAGCCATACTATTTGTCGCACTTTGGTCAGCGTTAACTCCACTATTTAGCGAAGCTGCCTGTAATGAATCAGTATTAATTGCACTAACGTTAGAATTTACGTTAATGAAACTGTTGACCGCCTGGCTTACTAACGAACTATTTGTATTACTTGCAGATGTAGCAGTTGCAGAAGCAGAACTAGCAAGGTGATTAGCACTGGCTAAGCCACTATTAATTACACTTGTTGCCACTGAAGCTGCACTACTAGCATCATTCGCTGCACTGTTTACCAATGCTTGAACAGAGTTTATTGATTGGACTGCATTCAAAGCAGCGGTTGACTGAGCAGCAGCAATTGAAACTTGAACGCTGGCGCTGTTGGCAGCGTTAGATGCCGTTTGATTAGCAGTAGAAGCAATCGCAGCTGCGCTTTGAACTGCAGAAAGGTCACCACTATTAGCTGCAATTTGTGCAGCTAAGGCAGCTGAAGAAGCAATCGAATATTCAGAAGCTGCAATTGATGAATCGATTACAGCACTACTATTAGCACTAATTGCGGTCGTGCTAGCACTAATTGCAATTGATGATTGTTGTATTGCAACCGAATTAGCAGAACTAGCAACTACACTAGCGGAATTAATTACAGTATTAGCACTAGCGACCGTAGCGTTACTTGAATTATTAATATTCAAACCAGCAATCACGTTACTAGCAGCAGCAATCGAGTCAGCGCCACTACTAATGCCGTTATTGACAGCAGATACAACCGCTGCATTGCTACTTACAGCACTTTGGTTGTTAGCAACAATTGCAGCAGAACTAGCTGTCGCGGTATTAAATGAACTGACTGTAGCAACGGATGAATTTACATCATTAGCAATCGATTGAGCACTAGCAACCACTCGGGCCTGTGATGCCGCTGATTGAACGATTGAATTTGCAAGGCTGGCGTTATTAGCATCAGCATTAGCTGACGAAACAGCCAAACTAACGGAAACCGAAGCGGCCTGGATTGCAGCACTTGCTGAAGTAGCTGTACTAGAAGCAGCCAGAATAATCGCAGCGTATGAACTAGCAGCATTTGCTGCAGAACTAGCGGCTGCACTATCTAAATTGTTTGTAGCAGTGCTCAAGGCCGCCATTTGATCAGCAACCTGATTGCTAGCGCTAGCGGCTATTACAGCAACACTAGCTAAACTGACGCTTGCTGCAGAAGCAAGTGCACTTTGTTGAACCGCTAATTGGCTTTGAACAACCGCATCTGAACTAGCGGATGCTACCGCACTGGCATTAACATTAGCTACAGCTAATAAGCTGCTAGCAACACTGTTATTACTATAAGCAGACTGTACAGAAACCACCACTGACTGTGCAGATTTGGTATCAGCAAAACTAGCATTGATAACGTTCGCTAAACTAAATACTGAACTAGCACTCGAACTGGTTCCATTTAAGCTAATGTTTGCTGATGATTCAACATTAGTGATTCCGTTTTCAGCTGAAGTGGCAGTCGAGTTAGCATTAGAAGCAATACTAGTAGAGCTATTAATTCCACTACTGATTGCCACAAATGCAGCATTAGCAGCACTTTGAGCTGTAGAAGCATTGATACTGAACGCTGCATTATTAGAGACAGCATTAGAAGCGGCAATTGAACCTGCAACATCGGCAGATGAAGCTGCCGTCATTTGAGCACTTGCATCAGAAGCAGCTACCTGTGCAGATGCCAAGTAAACATTGGCTGCACTAATGGCGTTAGCTATCGAATCTGAATTTAAGCTGTTATTATTAGCCATACTAGCTGCAAGACTAGCGCTACTGTTAGCTAATGAGTTTTGATAACTAACCACAGAAGCATCAGCACTGGCATTCGAATTGGCTATTGATGCAGCCGTTGATGCTGAATTAGCAATCGATGATTGTAGCGTTGCATTTTGAACTGCACTAGCAGCAGCACTGAGGGCGGATTGAACTACTGTATTCGCACTCAAAACCACTGAATTATTAGAATTATGATTAATTAAATTATTGATGGTACTGCTTGCGCTATCAACAGCTGTACTATTAGCTTGAACAGACGCACTAGCGCTACTTGCTTGAGCTGAGTAGCTATTAGCACTGTTATTAGCACTAGAAACAGCTACTGAAGCCTGATTAACAGCAATATTGTAATTACTAGTCATGCTAGCAACTGAAACTGCATTACTTGCAGTTGATGACGCCAATGCTGTTTGTGATTCTTGATCAGCATAGTATTTAGCAATATTTACTGCATTACTAGCAGTATCAAAGTTAAAACTAGCTATGTCTGAAGCAGTACTTGCCTGACTAACGGCCGATTGAGCAGTAGAACTATTCGCTTCCGCATCATTAGCAGCACTTTGAGCTGCTTGTGCATAAGATAAAGCAGCACTAGCTGCGGAACTAGCTGCCGTGCTATTTCCAGCAACCGATGCGGAACTAGCCGCTTGACTGGCTACAATCGCATTTGAAAATGCATTCGCAGCAACACTAGCATTAACAACAGCAGCAGCACTAGCTGAATTAGCAATCGAGGCGGCTGAACTAGCAACGGAAGCCTGTAAACTAGCACTAGCATTCGCAGCATTAGCCATTGAAACAGCTGAACTAACGTGACTATAAGCAATGCTAACTGAGACGTTATCATTGCTTTGACTAGCTACCATGCTAGCTACAGAATTAATGGAATTAGCGGAACTGTTTTGTTGGCTAATTTGAACACTATTACTATTAACTAAACTACTAATCGATGTAGCTAAAGAAGCGTTGCTACTTGTCCCAACAGCATTTGATGATGCAGACTGGTTAACACTAGAAGCGCTATTAGCAGCGCTACTTGCGACACTGCTTGCAGATGCCAATCCACTATTAATTATACTTTCGGCTTGACTAGCAGCACTAGATGCATCAATGGCAGCCTGTGAAACAGCACTACTGTTTATCGATACCTGAACAGCAGCTGCAGAAGCCGTACTTAAAGCGCTCTGCAGTGCATTCGATTCAATAACTGCCTCACTTGAAGCCTGGGCAGCGGCACTAGCTGCGCTACTTGCAATTTGATTTGCAGAACTAGCTGCAGCAGAATCACCGCTAGTCGCAGCATTGGATGCAACCACCGCAGCGCTAAGCGCCGTTGAACTAGCTGTTGCAGCTGAAGTAGAAGCGATGAATACAACACTACTTGCTGATTGAGCGGCAGCAATTGCCTGACTTAATGCTGCACTTTGACTATTCATTGCAGCAGAAGCAGAGCTAGCTGCTGTAATTGCCGAATCAACAACAACTTCAGCACTTGAAACAGCTGAATTAGCAGAATTAAACTGATTTAAACTAGTTATTACCCCAGAAGCTGAATTAATCACTCCATTACTACTAATAGTCGCACTAGCCTGGCTGCTAATCGTAGTGGAAGTTTGGCTCAATGAGTTCATTACAGTACTATTAGCACTCACAATTTGATTAGCTAAGCTATCAGATTGATTAGCTTGGGATGCAAATGAAGAAGCAGAACTAGCATTGCTAATTGCTGAAGCGACCGTATTAGCAATCGATTGATTTGAATTAGCACTGTTGAGTGCTGCTGCTGCGATCTTACGATCATTTGAAGTGGCAATGGATGCAGCACTAACTACATTGGCAGCAGATGATGCCGTTTGGCTAGCCAATAGTGCATTACTATAATTGCTGCTAGCAACTTGAGCTGCAGACACGGCTAAAGAAGCACTGCTTGAAGCTGCTGATACATTACTATTTTGAAACGCAGTAACAGCATCAGCTGATGCAGATTGAGCGATTGAATTAGCCACACTAGCGGCAGTCGAATAATTAGATGCCATCGCATTAGCACCATTTGCAACAACATTAGCACTATTAATATTGCTCCCTTGTGAGTTGGCATCCAAACTAGCCGATTGAGCAACAGAATTAGCAGAATTAACAACCGCAATTGCACTGCTTAACATTGAATTAACACTTGTATTAGAAGCAATCGAATTTGCAAGCACCGCAACAGAACTAGTTTGTGAACTAATGCTAGTTATCGCATTAGAATCAATTTGTGCAGATGCACCACTATTGGCCACATTAGAGACAACTGCACTAACCGCATTAGAATTAATTAAAGCGTTCTTATTATTATTAGCTGCCGATTGGGCTGCAGCATTTGCCATGCTAGAAGCACTTAAAAGCTCACTTGTTACAACACTATTAGCATAGCTCGCCGCAGAACTAGCAAACGAAAGCGCCGTACTAGCAGCTGAAGAAACAGAAACGACATTTGAGATTAAGGAAAGCGCTTTAGCATACCCACTAGTTAATGATGAATAATTAACTGCAGCGCTATCTTGATATTCTGAAGCCATTTGAACAATTCCTGATACATATGAATAAACAGATGAAGCGGTTGAGTAATCTCCATTACCCGCAGCAGAACTAGCCGCACTTAATGCTGAAGACAAGGCATTGCTACTAGCCGTAATTGATTGTAAATAGCTTACATTAGCTGAGTTAGTCTGAGTTGCAGTTTGTGAGATCGCAATGAAATCGTTGTTTTGACTTGAAGCATTATTACTAGCAGATCCGTAGATAACAGCTTCGGATGCAATAACGCTATTTGCGTAAATCACAGCTGAATCAGAAGCGTTACTTACCCCTAGTGATGCAACTACTGACTGTGCACTAGCAATACTTGCGTTATTAGAACTGATAACACTATTATTAGAACTTAAAGCGTTTTGGTAGCTAATGAACTGTGATTCAATTTGGGTATAAGCTTGGTAGTGGGATACCATACTGTAATAACTATTAAAGTTATTGGCCACTGAACTGGTTTCAGAAGCATATGAAGCAGCAATCGATCCATTAATTACGTTGTTTAAATATGAATTAGCACTTTGCGCAGCTGTACTAGCATTCGTAAAATCAAGTTGAGCTGATTGCACAGCATTGGATGCCTCAATTGAAGCAGCCGTTACAGCTGAGCTAGCAGATTGCGCAGACTGAATAGCACTATTTAAAGCATTGGATGCATTCACAACAACAGCAGCTGCACTACTTGCGGCGTAACTATTGGTTGTTGATTGAGCTGATGATAACGATGCCATGGCAACGCTTATGCTCGTAGTTGCATTTGATGCAGCCAGTGATGCTGCATTTGCACTCAAAATAGCCATTGAGTATTCATTCATAGCGTTGGATGCATTCGCACTTTGAGAATTAGCATCTGATAACATCGAGTTAGCAGCTGAAGCAGCAGATGAAGCTAATGAACCATTGTTTAAAATATAACTATTATTAGAATTAGCACTAACAATGGCGCTAGCACTATTTGCAAATGAGCTAGCGATCGATGCTTGTGAACTAACTTGTACAGCATAACTGCTCGTTAAACTAACCGCCGATTGAATATTCGTCGCGATGCTAGGTGCAAAACTAACCATTGAATTGATCGAGGATAAACTACCATTAGCTGTACTAGAAGCTAAAGCTGCTAAGCTAACAGAACTATTAACGGAACTTTGCACATTAGAAATAGCAGTGCTAATCGCAGAATTAGCAACAATTGCAGCAGAACTAACATTACTTAATGCTCCAGACGCTACGAAAGCAGCAGAACTAGCCGCTGTTGCTGCAGAGATAGCAGCGGAATACTCAGAACTAGCGAGTGAATTAATTGAAGCTGCGCTACTTGCCGCCTCACTCGCTGCAATTTGAGCACTAGAGGCTTCTGATAGATATTGAAGCCCCCCACTTGCATCTGTCATTGCAATTGAATTTAAGTTAGCAGCATAACTGCTGATTTGATTTGCGTATGAAGATGCATAACTTGCATTGCTAAATGCTGAGCTAGCTGTATTTGCCATCTGACTAGCAATGCTATTTTCATTACTAATAACATTTGAAGCAGAAGACAAGATCGCATTAAAGCTATTAACTACTACGTTGGCACTTGAAATGTCTGAATTGTTAGCATTGTTACTTGCTATTGAATTCAAACTACCGATAGCGGAGTTAAGAGCAGCAGACGAAGCGTTTAAACTACTTGAATCAGAGCCAACTGCATTCGTATTATTGATAACATTGCTGTTCGCATTTGAAGTTTGAACATAGTAGGAATTGATGCTTTGAGCAGCATTATTTACAATTGAAACACTACTTGACGTTAACACAGCTAAACTAGCAGTCTCAGAAAAGGCAGATGCATTGATATAATTAGACGATTGATTGTTCTTTAAGTTAAACATTGTGATGCGATCAACCGTCAGGGCATTATATGCAGAAGTAAAGGAAGCCATTGCTGCCGAGGCACTTGCACTAGCTGCGACTGCCGCATTAGATGCACTGGCAATTAACTGCGCATTGGAAAGTACCACACTTGCAGCAGAACTGGCTGCTACACTATTATTAGCAACTTGAGCGGCGCTAACGGCACTTTCAGCTGAAATAATTTGATTAGAATATGAACTAGCAGCTGCTGAAGCACTAGCAACTATTGAGTTAGCATTAGCAGCTGCTGTACTTGCGGTGACAATCACACTATTTTGGGCTTTCAAGTCAGTATAAGCAGATTCATTAGCACTGACTAATGAACTAGCTTGTGATGCAACTGAAGCAATTGCACTATTATTTGAATTGGCGGCTGCAATAGAATTGATTGCACTATAGTATGAATTAAATGCACCATAGTCATAAGTAGCATCTGAATTAGCTGAAGAGGCAAAAGAAAGTGCTAATGAACTGATGGATGTCATGCTAGTAACGCTGGAATAGTTAGAATATAAGGATAAATAATCACTTGCGGTCGAAGATTGAACACTATTGACCTGGTTTACGTTAGATTGAATTCCACTACTAATAGCGACGGATGCTCGATTAAAAGCAACACTGGCCGTAATGGAAGCATTTGAAATATAATTATTATCATCAAATAAGCCTGCTAATGCACTGTTTCCAATTGCTTTATAAGAATTAGCAGCACTGACGATTGAATTATATTGATTCAAGTATGATGAAACATCGCTCATCGCACTACTTGCTGTTGATGCGGCAGTAGAAGCACCAGAAACGTCATAAGTAGTAACCGCACTGTTAGCAATGCTAGTTTCAAAGTTAGCCACTGAATTAGCACTTGAAATGGAAGCAGCGATCATTAACGCATATGAATTCAGACTAGCAACTGAACTAGTATTGCTATTTCCAGCAGCAACGTCACTATTAATATTGATCATTGCAGAACTGATTTGGACAGAAGCAGAATTAATTACAGATGTAGCACTAATTGCGTCAGAATTAACACTATTAAATCCGTTTAGCGAATTCATCGCTGAAGAAGTTGCACTATATCCACTAACCAATGCAGCAATTGAGGTTCCAGCTGAAGAGACTGTAGATGAATTAACATTTGCTACCGAGTATTGGCTACTAGTAACCGCAGTTACCGATGTAGCAAGGACTGATTGTGAATTTAATAACGTTGAAATACTATTAGTAATTTGGGCATAAGAAGCAGTGGCTGCAGCCTTGGATGCGGTATCAGCATAAACGATCGCAGCACTAGCATTAGTAGAAGCAACGGTATAGTCACTATTCATTGCAACCAATGCATTACTTGCAACAGAATTAGCCGATTGAGCCACTGAATTAGCAGCATTAGCATTAATTAACTGGCCACGTTCATCATTAATTGCAGAAGTTGCCACTTCTGCCGCACTGATGACAATTGAAGTTTGTCCGTTATCATCAGAGTTAAATCGATTATTATAGGCCGATTGAGCCACTGAATTGGCAGACGATGCCACAGATGCATATGAGGATGCCAGACTATTGGCATTAGAAAGGTTGACAAAAGCACTCGAAGCTGCACTGCTTGCAGCAGATAACGTAGCACTTTGTTGCCCTGCATCCACCAAAGCATTGCTGGCTAATGTTGCAACGGAATTAGCTGCAGAATTAGCCGCATTCACTTGTGAATTATTAGAGTTCGCACTAAAAATAACATTCGCGCTAGCTTGAGCTGAGCTAGCAACACTATTAGCACTAACTACTGAAGCATAGACGTTACTTCCAGCAACAAATGAACCGTTCACTGAGTTAGTAGCTAAACTCCCATTACTATAAAGATTAGAAATTGAACTAGCAATATTAGCAACAGAAGAACTGGCAGATGATGCGTTTGAAGACGCACTTGTAATATCGTTTAACAATGCCCCCATGAGTTTATCAACGGCTGATTGAGCACTGTTAGCAGCACTAACGGCTGAATTAGCGTTAACATTAGCGCTGCTAGCATTCACTGATGCTACACTTGTCAAACTGGCGGCGATAATCGCTTCACTAGCCGCGTTAGCAGCGTAGGATGAAGCAGCAGAACGGGCAGCAATTGCGTTTGATGCAGCAATTGAAGTTGCTGAAGAATTACCGACCGCTGCATTTTGACTAGCAATTACAGCATATGATGATGCAAGTGAATTGGCGCTACTTGCATTTGTAGCAGCACTGCTGGCAATCACATTAATTGAACTAGCAACTGAGGAAACTGAGTTGGCAGTCGATATTTGTTGACTAGCAGCACTAGCTGCTGAACTCATGATTATTGCAGCGGCACTTACCACTGAACTAGCTTGTTGAACGTCAGAACGATTCGAATAAAGAGATGCCGTTTTACTCATTAAGCTATCTGCACTAGAGAAAACGGTTGCAGCTGATGAATATTCACCATTAGCATTACTGGTGGCAGTACTATTAGCAGCAATGTAATTATTATTACTATTTACTTGACTAATTGCAGTTCCAGCATTATTTGCGAATGAACTTGCATCATTCGCGGCACTACTTGCTTGAGAAGCATTATTATCAATTTGGCTAATAATTGCGTTAATGTTGGAAAGTGCGGTTGACGCATTGGTGCTTTGCACATTTAAGCTAGCAGAATTACTAGTGATGCTAGCTAATGATGCACTCATTGATTGATAATTATTCGAAGCTGCTGTTTCAAGACTGTTCGCTTGACTGGCATAACTAATAACGCTAGCTAATGATTGTTGAACATCATTTAGTGAACCAAATAGTGATGATAAGTCGTTATAATTAGCATTATTGATGTCCTTTTGAATCAAGTTAATAACAGCACTCGCCATTAATCCGTTATTTTGATTGCTAATTGCGGCATTGCTAAGTAATTGTTCCAAACTATTAGCATTGCTGATCCTTTGTGCGTTATCACTTGAGTACGATTGAGCCAAACTAGCAGCAGTAGAAGCTGCTGAAGCATAAGACTGAATGTCAGAATTACTTGGTCGTGAACTAGCAAGTGAAATGGCAGCTTGAGCAGTTGAAGTTACAGTACTTGCAATTGATTGATAGCCAAATTGAGCAGTGTTATTAGAGTTTATTAAAGAGGCCCCGGCGTTAGAATAATTAATAATTGCGCTAGAAGCCGAAACAATTGCCTGACTTTCAGAATTAGCAGTACTGTTAGCAGAGCTAAATGATGTCGAAGCATAACTTATTGCATAAGAAACATCTGAATTAGCAGCGTTAGAGGCCACACTCTGTTGGGCATTAAAGGTAACCGATTGATTAAACGCCTTTACATATGCAGAGCTGGCACTAGCAATTGCTGAGTTTGCAGATGCGTTTGCATTAATTGCAGCTTGTGATTGATTACCAATATCACTAGCCAAACTAAGCAACTGGGAGACAGAATTACTATTAATTTGATTGTAGTTCAAAGAAGCTAAGATATTAGTAATATTAGCGGAATCCTGGGATGCTGCTAAATATGCTGAACTAGCTAAGGCATAAGCATTTGAAGCCGATGAATTTGCGCTACTTAAACTAGCCCTTTGTGATGAAACCACCAAAAGGCCACTGTTAAAAGTACTGGATGCACTCTGTGCGAGAGTATTAAATCCATTCGCAGCGTCATTATTAGGGATCAAACTATTGACTAAGCTAGTAATGGAGGTATAACTAGCAACAGAACTCTTAGTAATAACTGCAGAACTATAGAAAGAATCGAGATTAGCAGAACTACTTGAAGTCACTAAATAAGCACTAGATGCATAACTAGAGCTATTTGAAATATTACTATATGCTGTTGAAGCATAGCCACTCAATGCACTGATGAATGATGAGAAATTAGTGGCGGCACTATATGCACTGCTAGCCGTACTCTGTGCGATAGAAGCACTTTGCTGATCATTAATAGCGTTGATTGCAGCACTATATGCAATGCTATTATAGCTATTAACCATACTTACTACAGCACTAGCACTAGTAACAATGGTATTAGCTACTGACGCTGCAGAAACCGCAACGTTAGAAATCGAAGTTTGACTAGCAATCGTCATCCCACGAGCACTATTTAATGCAGCACTAGCGCTTTGAGCGGCAACTAATGCTGAACTAACAGCAACATCCAAACTCGCAATGCTATCGCTCAAAGTATTCGCAGCACTAGAAGCGGAACTAGCGATCGAGGCATTTGATGAAGCATCATTATTATAGCTATTAATTGCAGACATCGCTGAGCTGACAACGCTGACCGAACTAGAATAACCAGGTAAATTGGCATAAACGGAATTACTCAACGAAGCAGAATAACTAGCAACATTTGAATAATAACTGCCTACGACACTATTAGCAGAAGACGCAATTGAGTAATAGGAATTAGGGACTAATGACGAAATCTGGGTATCACTATTTGAAACTGCACTACTTGCACTACTTGCAGTTGCAACATCTTGTGCAGTATTATTAACGATCAAAGCGTTATCAGTGATCGTTCCAGAGGTCTTTTGAGTAGAGTTATCCGTTGGCCCTAAAATCGGGTTATGACTAGTATTAGTAACGGAGTTAGTGCCATCAGGATTGTTAATTAGGGTCGTACTTTGGTTGGTAACAACATATTGAGCATCAATAATAACACTTTGGATAGTACTACTACCCACAGCATTTAATGGACGAGTGTATTTATATGAGTAACTACCATCAGAATCCTTAGTAAAATCAGAAAATGGGATTGAAATGGTGTATCCATTCCGATAATAAGGATCATTAATTTGAGCAGTTACTTGATCTGGATCTTGGATCATTGTAGTTGAACCAATTGGTAGTTCATCGTTAGCAGTCGTATTTCCGTTCGTACTTACCCGAACGTAAACATTCTTACTAGTATCCAAAACGTTGGCAATAATAATCTTAGCAGAAATATCGTAGCCAGAAGCTGATTGGCCACTAGTATCCTTAATTAAGCTAGGCTGCCCACTAATATATACGGTTGGCGATGCTAAGAAACTTAAGTAATGTGACTTACTATTGTCAAAATTATTCAAGACAGTATTGGTCTGTAACTGACCATTAACCGTGTAAACAGTAATGGGGTTAAAACCACCGGATTGTTGACCAATTTTAACCATGTATTGGGGAGTAGGATCTTGAGTTTCATTAACTTGTCCGATCACTGAATATGCAGTAATTGGTGGACTATTAAAGAACTTCCCATAACTAGTTCCATCAGTGACACCCTGATCGTCATTAAGACCATTCTTACTAAAGATAATCTTACTACCTGGATTATTCAAAACAACGTTACCAACGTTGTTTAAAAGGGTTAAATTATTGACCCCACCATCTGAATAAATGTAGAGGTTACTTAAATTCATAACGTTTAAGTTCCCACCAACAGTCAATAGGTTCCCGCTGAAACCATTCAAGTTCTTAGTAGCGTGGACCGACAAAGCACCACCGTTTTGCACAACAACGTTCCCATTTAAATTAACCGGATTATTGTCATTTAAACTATTGTTAAATACCGCTTCAAGGGTCCCACCATTGACGTAAACATTACTTTTTGAAGCTGTAAAAATCGCTGACGCTCCATTATTAGGGGTTACAGTTAATCTGGCCCCTTCATTAATAGTCAAACTACTTTGTGAGTTCGTTAAAATGATCCCGTTATTAGCAGCTGCGTTGGTCCCAAATGAACCGGAATCTTCACCATTTCCACCATTTGGAGTTAGGACCATTATAGAGCCCTTATCTAGGGTCAAATTCCCGGAAAGTTCGATGTTATTCCCCATTTGAGTTTTTCCATAGTATTGACTATTGGGTAATAACTCCATACTTTGGGTCTGGATATTTTGTTGATTCCCAGCAAACGTACTAATGGTTCTAAATGGACTAGTATAAGAACCTTCAGAAGTGGTATTAACGATTCCATCAATGTACAGTTTAAAAGACCCTGTAGAATTAGAGTTATACATCTGAGAACCCTCATAATTAACGTTCTTAAAGGTCAAAGTCCCTGTCGTGGAGGCATATTCATTAATTGGTCCGTAATAATTGACTCCATATAGTTTTTTGAAATTTTTAACCACCAAAGAATTAATGTTATACGGATTTTGATGTTCATTATATAAATCAGCAATATGATTTTGACCATTAATAGTCATATTGGTAGTACTTCCAGTAGGCGCAGAGTTTCCAGCATTTGAACCTGCATCAATATCAGTTAAGAGTCTGATTTCACTAGTGCTTCCAGATGGTACGTTTGCAAAGTAGTCATCAAACTGTGAAATATTTGTAATGTAGTAAATATTTTGATTATTAACTTTATTGTAAACATCATTATAACCAATGTTATAAAGAACGTTATTCTGACTAGCGTTATTTAATGCACTAACGTATTTATAATGACTTTGAGCATTATTTAAGGCTGCTTGCGCCCCGTTATATGAAATGGTATATGGATTATTAGAGGTGGCAGAATTATTAGTAAAGACGTTATAAGAACCATTTGCATCGGTCCCGTTCCAACGCCCAGTTTCGGCATCATAGATCCCTTGATTAGCCAAAAAGTAATCAAGTGAATAATTATAAGCCAATGCCCGTGCTGAAGTCGTGACATCAACGTTGGAGCTTAAAGCAACGGAATTACCTGAAATTGCCTGTTGTGAATCGCTAGGTGAATTAACAACGTTAGCGCTACTAGAACGGTTAGCAGCGCCAGAAGTAGTCGTTCCATTAGTATTAGAACCATAGACGTTTGGATCGGCTCCAACTCCAGAGTTCAAGGAACTATAAGTACTAAAAGCATTCAAAACGCCATTGTAAGCGTTCTTATAATAAATGTTACTTACATCAACATTACTAGTAGTAGCAGACTTTAATTCATCTGGATGAACTGAGTTCCAAGCAGCAACAGCTCCAGCATTGGCTAAAGCAAAAGCATTCACCCCACTATTAAAGTTACTATTGCTACTTGCAACTGTCGTCCCAGCCAAAGCTGCAGATGAGGCCGCAGAAAATCCATTATTAAAATCAGAAGATGAGTTGGAAGTGGCCGTAGTCGTTGATAAATTACCAGCAGTTAGTGTAGTATCGGCATTGGAGTCCGTTCCGACTTTATAGCTAACTAAATCATCTTCAGAAGATCCATCACTACTATTACTATCAGTCGTTGCAGAGCTAGCGCCCTCTGAAGAAGCAGTTGAGCTTCCCTCACTAGAATTAACATCACTATTAGCTGAACTAATAACTTCTGATGTAACGTCACTAGCAGCACTCACTGAACCATTAGAAATTGAGGTTTCAGAACTGGTGTTGGAATTAGAGCTAGCGCTACTGCTTCCACTAGTTACCTCAGAAGAACTATTTGTCGATTTGGAATCGCTTCCACTAGCTGAACTAGTGTCGATTGAATAGTTAACAATGTCGCTACTCCCATCACTACTAGTTGAGCTAGATTGACCAGCATTTGTACTATTTGAAGTACTACTTGAAGAAGCAGAAGTCGAGCTATTACTACTAGTTGAGCTAGATTGACTAGTACTTACACTATTAGATGACACAGAAGCACTCGCACTAGAATGACTGTAGTTATCACCACTACTAGTGGTCGAATCATCGCTATCACTAGACTGCGTTTTAGAAGAAACGTTAGATGTATTTTCATCAGCACGAGCTGAAACGCCCTGCCCAAACAGACCGACTCCACCAATTGTAGATAGCAATGAAATAGAGACGACTACCCATTGCTTTTTAACCTTCCGTAAGACTTTTTTATCTTTTGTTTTTTTAAACTGAAATTTATTATATACCAATTGTTCACCCTCCAATTTAAAATTGGATCTAAGAAAATAAAACTTTTTTTATCCGTTCATTTTTTATTAAATAATACACTTATACATTTTTAATTTTATCACATAATGAACAATTGTGTATACAACACGAAAAGACCTTAATAAAAAATTGACTGCTCAATTGAACTAAATTAGCATTAGTTAAAAAAGGACCATATAAAACATAAAAAGTTACATAAATAACGTAGAATCCGTCATTATGTAACCTTTAAATTTAAAATTATTCAAATGAAATTTATCTGTAAACCATTCCACCATCAACTAAGATTGATTGGCCAGTGATGTAGTTGGAATCTTCGCTAGCTAAAAATGAAACTAAGTTTGAAACATCGCTAGGTTCTGATAAGCGTTTCATTGAAATGTTCTTAGCGAATTGCTCCATTCCCCATGATTCTGGCTTCCCAGCTTCCTTAGCAACACTCTTAGCAATATCTTCCATCATTGGTGTTTTCACAATTCCTGGACAGTAAGCATTTACCGTAATTCCTCGTTCTGCTAATTCCTTAGATGCAGTTTGGGTAATCCCCCGAATTGCAAACTTAGTAGAACCATATACAGTTAAATTAGGGTTCCCCTCTTGTCCAGCTTGAGAAGATCCATTAATGACCTTTCCGCCGTGACCAAGCTCCTTAAATGCTTGAATGGCCGCCTGGGTTCCCCAGATTACACCACCAACATTAATCTTGAATGTAAATTCAAGGTCTTCAGGAGTAACATCTTCAATTGGACTTGATGGGGCAACCCCTGCATTATTAACAATCACATTAAAATCACCAAAATGCTCCTTGGTTTGTTTAACAGCGTCGAAAACTTCATCACGGTTAGCAACGTCCGCCTTTACAGCAAATGCTTCACCACCAGCTTGATTTAATTCATCAGCAACTGCTTGCACCTTATCCAAGTGCCGTCCAACTAGTGAAACAGCAAAGCCATCATTGCTTAATCTTTCAGCAATCGACTTCCCAATTCCCTGTCCAGCACCTGTAACTAGCGCTACTTTTTTATTTGTCATAATTAAAAGTCCTCCTAAGGATATTTATTAAAATATGACTGTATTATATGCGGATTTAAATGGCTTGTTAAACGTTTCGAAGCGTGCTTGAGCATTTCTTAATAAATGCGGTCCTTCTTTGCTGAGTATCAGACTTTTTATCTAAGTCTCCTAAAATCGCCTTATGCGTTAGCTTAATTCCACAGAAGCCTAAAATAAAATGCTTCCATCTACTAATCACTCCACCATATAATCCATAAAAGAAAGCGGGCGCATGCGAGGTAATGAAGAGTGATGCAGTTTTATCACTCAATAGCTTGACCGTTTTGCCCTTGTCGTCATATCGATAACCGAATCCAGGTGTAAATACACGATCGACCCATCCCTTTAGAACAGATGGCTCAGCGGACCACCAAACTGGAAAGAAAAACGCTAAGTGATCCGCTTGCTTAATCAGTTCCTGCATTCTGTTCGGATACGATTCATCTTCCATGTGTTTGCGATAACCATAACGCAATACTGGATCAAATTGATCACTTGATAAGTCAATTAAGGTAACTTTAATGCCCTGTTGCTTAGCAGTTTCATAATATTGAAGCGCATTGGCATGTGATAGTGATTTTGCATCTGGGCTCCCTTGAATTACTAATAAGTTCATTTAATTTGAACCTCCACAATTACTTAATTTATTAGCTATATTTTACAGGATTAGTTTAATTAATCAAGATACTATTACTCATATAGTAGCGTTTTTCCAGTAATTTAGTGGCTGTTTTTATTTCTGCTAATGGGCTAACTAAAAAATTAGTATGGTGAGATGTAACCACTAGTTTATAACCATTTCGCAATCCATCAATTAACGTTTTTATTAGTTCGTGAATTTCTGCTTCTCTGGATGTAATTGCTGGTATTTGCCAAGTGCTAGCTACATCGCCAATAATCAAATGCCGATCAATATTATTAACAGCAACAAAATCTCTAGGACCATAGATATCCGAAACAAATTGTAACATATATACTTTTTCGTTCATTATAACCATACCTCCCCTCTAATTATTAAATACGCAAAAAGCAGCCCTTCTGATTTTTCAAAAAGGCTGCTTTTTTAGCATTAATTAATATTTTTTCAGAGCTTCAGCAATTGAATCCTTTTCAGATTCAACTAGTGCAACTTTAGTTTCGATTGACTTGATATCCATTTTAATTTCTCGAGTTAACCCAGGAGTGTTGACCTTAGGTTCAAAGAAGTTCTTGAATTCAGTTAATCTTTGCGCAGTATGGAAAACCCGCGTTGTGACAGTGATGAAACTCGTAAATTCCATGTCGCCACCAACGGTATCTTCAAGCCATTGCCATTCATTTCTAACCCAATCCCATGCAAACTGTTGGCCCTTATTATTAGCTAACGTTCCATAGTACCAAGCTCTTAAATCTTGGGGCTTAACGGTATTACTATCCTCAAACTTGTCGACTAGTTCCTTGATCAATTCAACGCTATTGACCTTCGTGATCGCATAGGTTAAATCACTCTTGTAACTAGCATCAGAGGTTTTACGATACTCATTTAACAACTGATCAAATAGTTGCTTGCTTTCGTAATTTTCTACTTCATTAGCAAGAACTAATGCCCGAATATCAGCAGAAACACTCCCTAAATCATTGCTATTTTCAACAAATATTTTATGAGCTGCTTGAATGGAGTTTTCATTCTTACCATAAAGAGAAGCACTTAAAACCGTCGGGCGGACCAATTGATCATCGTTTGATTCATTTGCTTGTGGGAGCCAACCTAATCGATTTACTTGATCACCACTTAGCTTATTAAAGAATTTCCGCAGGTGTTTTTCTGATTCAGAATCAGGAACAACAAATTCTTTGAACTTAGTTGCTAAGCGATAGATTCCATTAACAACGACTGCAGATTGGGTATTGGCAAATTTGGATAGTACCGGAAATACAGAGGCATACTTAACTTGACTCGCTTCCGATAATAATCGTAAATCTTGTAGGATTTGCATTTGATCGATATCATCTAGATCATCAGCACTGCTTAAAACATCATTTAGTAATGCATCGTCGTACTTAACAATAAAGTGGGAATTATTGCCAACGTTCAGTCGGAATGGTTCACCAGCTTGTTCACGTAATTCTGCATAGTCACCTAAGACTAATTTCTCATCAGCAAAAATAGTTGGCGCTACATCATAGTTACTATTTAATGGAATTTCCCATAATCTTCCTTTATCAACCCCATCACCAATGAAAAATTGCTTTTGAGTCAAGGTCAATTGCCCATTAACTACCGATGCGTTAACCACTGGATAGCCAGGTTGTTCCAACCATGTCTTCATAATCTTAGCTAGATCGATTCCTGATGCTTTACCTAGCGCATTCCAAAGGTCATCACCCTTAGCATTTCCGTACTTGTGAGCAGCAAAGTAAGCCTTTAAACCGGTCCGTAAGGCATCATCACCAACTAGCGCCCGAGCCATCACTAACATCCGAGCTCCCTTGGCATAAACGATGGCTGGATCAAATAAGGCATCGATTTCAGCTGGATGACTAACTTCAACGTGAACTGATTGAACACCATCAGTTGCATCCCGTTGTAAGGCAGCTGGAACATCAGAAGTTTGGAAGCTTTCCCAAATGTTCCATTTTGGCTCGATCGCATCAATGGCTACATATTCCATCATGTTCGCAAAGCTTTCGTTTAACCAGAGATCATCCCACCATTGCATCGTTACTAAGTCACCGAACCATTGGTGAGCTAACTCATGTGCGATCACGGTTGCGACCAACTGCTTAGTAGAAAGGGCTGTATTATCTGGGTCCAATAATAAGTAAGCTTCTCGATAGGTAACCAAACCCCAATTTTCCATTGCTCCAGCAGAAAAATCAGGTAATGCCAATTGCCAAGAATGAGGAAGTGGGTATGGGGTTTGATAGAAGTCTTCAAAAAATTCGATCGAACGTTTTGCAATATCAACAGCAAAGTCCAATTCCTTTGGCTGGTGAGCTTTAGTAGCAAACACCCCAATTTTAACGCCGCTCTTGGTTTCAGCATATTTACTCTGTAAGTCCCCGAAGCCGAATGCAACTAAATAGGTAGCCATCCGCACAGTTTCCTTAAAGTAATGCACACCATCTTCTTCTTTTTCTTCAGGCATGTTGCTGATCACCGTTTCACCTGGTTGTTCATCAAACTTAATCGCAATCTTAAAGGTCGCTTTAGCCTCTGGTTCATCCACACATGGGAATGCTTGACGTGCAAAGTTAGTTTCAAATTGAGTGCCGACTAATTGCTTTTTTACCCCGTCAACTTCGTAATATGAAGGGTATATTCCCATCATCGTATCAGTTAGTGGCGCAGTATATTCAATCATAATGCTATTATTACCAGTACTTGGTAATTCGAAGTTAATTAATTCAGCGTCTTTATCAACGCTAAAATCAATTTCGCTACCATCAACAGTAACAGTAGCTACGTTCAAATCCTTTTGATGAACTGCAACTGCCTTTTGCTTGGCATCAGCAATTATCGTTGTCTTTCCACTAATTAACTTTTTGCCTCGATCTACATTAATGAATAGATCATAATGTTTAGGTTGTAAAATCGGGTACAGTCTTTTAAATTCACTCATTATGATTCTCCTTTAAATCGTTTTATTATTTAAGTTTCATTTATTTATTATAATATTCTAATTATACAAGTTTGTAAACAATCATTCCATTTTTATATCTTACACTAACTAATTTGATTGTTAATAATTTTTTGTAATAAATCTTCATTATTCAAAGAATACAGATGAATCCTATCAACCCCATTTTGCTTCAATTCTAAGATCTGCTGATTCGTAAACTTCAGCCCCGCCCGAGCAAATTCTGATTGATCATCAATTTTCAAAATATTGACCAAGCTTTGTGGAACCGCCACATGTGTTAATGAAATCATTTTACTAACTTGTTCACGATTCAAAACTGGCAATACCCCAACTCTAATTGGTACCGTAATGCCGATTGATCGGGCCTGTTTTATAAAGGCAAATAAACGATGGTTATCAAAGCCAATCTGTGTGACCAACTCAATGCAGCCTGCGTTGATCTTAAATTTAAGGTTTTTAATATCAGTAGTTAAATCGAAAGCTTCATAGTGGCCCTCTGGATAACAGGCTCCCCACATCTTCATTTCTGGATGAATTGCCTTGATAAAAGCAATCAGATCACTAGCATGCGGAAAGACATTTGGTGATTGCTTATTAGCAATGTCATCCCCGCGTAAAATCAACGCACGGTTAATGTTAATCTTGATCAGCTTTTCAATCATTAATCGAATGGTCGTCCGTGTTTGATAACGACCAGTAATGTGCGTAACTACTGGAATTTTAAGTTGATTTTGAATTTGATCAGCAAACGTAAACCAATTTGCAGATTGCTGATTTCCACCCGCGTTAAATGGAATAAATACAGCAGCGGGATTGATTCTGCGAAGTAATTCTAAATTACGCTGATTGATCGATGGAGATGGACTTGCCTGAATTTCCAACGTCAGATTAGATCTGGAAACGATGCTCATAATTGTTACCATCCTTAATTCAATTTATTAATCATATTTTACAACAATAAATAAAAGAAGCCCAACGAACAACCTGTGGTTGAACGCTGGGCTCCGTTTAGGATAGAGTTATCAATAACTTTAAGAAAGGAATATTCATTATAATCTATGTCTAATATTAGGAAGAATGGAATTTTAGTAATTTCTATAAAACTTAAAACATTTACTAGGTTCGATAACTATCCATTCCTATTATAAAATTAAACATTCAAATATGTCAACAATAATATTCGGTATCCCTAAAAGTTAAATGTTTCGAATTAGTAATTCATCATTAATCGTGAACTCGTTTCTTTGGTGCGAAAAAATTGTTGATATAAGCATTCGATTGCACGCTGATAATCATTATTATTAACCCCGAATACGACCTTGATATCAGTATTGGTTTGAATTACCTGTTGAACCCGAACCCCATTCGACTCCAGTAAATCAATCATTTTACCGACCAATCTTGGTCGACCATAGAATTCTTCAGAAACTACCGCAATCTTTGCCATTCCAGTCTTCACTTGAATATCATCTGGTTTTACATCAAATTTAATTCGATCGATGAGTTGATTGATTCTTTGTTCATCTAGGTGTCCTGATAACACAAAGTTAATTGAATCACCTGAAAGTGAGTAAGTTGATTTCAAATTGAATGCGCTGACTAGTTTAATTAAACTAATGATCGTATTAACATTATTTGAAAGTTGATATTTTTTGACCGTTAGGATGACTTGATTTTTTTTACCAGCGATTCCAGCAATTTCAGAACCAATTTCAGCCTTTGATTTATCAGTAACTACGAACGTCCCGCCTAAATTAGGCTGATTGGTGTTCATAATTCGAATTGGGATGTGCTTGACACGAACTGGTTGAATAGCTTCCTCGTTAAATACTTTGACCCCCAAATATGACAACTCCTGTAACTCATCATACGACAGAACATCAATTTTGGCGGGATCATTAACGATCCTAGGGTCAACAGCTAAAATCCCATTCGTATCAGTCCAATTTTCATAACATTGAGCATTAACTAAGTTGGCAACGATCGCTCCAGAGGTATCACCACCACCACGTGGCAATAGTGAAATTGCTCCATTTGGATCGACACCGTAAAATCCAGGGATCACACAGTGGTTCAATCCCTTGGCCAGTGCCATTAGTCGTTGCTTCGATGCATCGTAATTGACTTTGCCATCAACTAAGACCAAAAAATCAGCTGAGTCAATAAATGGCCATCCCAAGTAGCTAGCGAGTAATTTAGCAGTTAAGTATTCACCCCGTGACACTAGTTGCGCATAGGTCATTTTTTGAATATTTTTAGAAATGTTAAGCCATTCATCATGAATGGGTAAATCTAATTTTAACGCATTAACGATCGATTCAATGCGGTTCCACACATCATTTAGAGCTACTGAATAATCCCGATTTGATTGAATCAGGTCATATATCTCAATCAACTGGTCAGTTAATTTAACTGGGTTGTTAGTTCCCTTCCCAGCCGCACTGACAACGGCAATTCTTCTTTGTGGATCTTGATTTAAAATGTTGCGGACCTTTTTGAACTGATCTGCATTTGCCATCGAACTTCCACCAAACTTAGCAACAATCATTATTCAACACCTCCGGATACCCGTGCCATAAACGCTTCACTATCTGATGGTAATACCTGCTTCATAATTGAATGCATTGAATCGGCATCAATATCAATAACCTTGTGGTATTCACCATCATCTTTAACTTGCCAGTCACTAGTTAACTGTTTAAATTCATCGGATGTGGTTCTTACAATGTAAGTGCCCCGTTCTGAATCATTCTTCAATTGGAGTGACTTCTCAAATGTTCTTTCTAAGTGTTTCACTTGACCGTTGATATCTAGAATATCTTGAACCACTGCATGCCCCGTTGGCATCATCCCAGCTCCCTGACCAATGAAGCCAAGGTCACCGATAGATTCGCCATGGAAACTAGCGTAATTGAAGTTATCATTGATACTAGCCTCTACATTCCCTTGTTTGTATAACACGGGTTCGATCACGTAGCTAAAGCTATCGTTTGCTAACTTACTACGGCCGATCAACTTAACGACTAGCCCTAACTTTTTAAAGTATTCAATGTCTTGGGCCTTGATTGTCCGAATCCCAAACTTAGGAAGGTTATCATCTGGATGCACCAAGATGTCATAAGCAACATCCACACTAATACAAAGCTTGTTTTCAATGTCATATCCATCGATATCGGCACTCGGATCAGCTTCGGCATAGCCGAGGTCTTGGGCTTGCTTTAAAACGGATTCAAATGATGCTCCAGTCTTAGTCATTTGATCTAAGATAAAGTTACTAGTACCGTTAAAAATCCCATGTACAGAATCAACTGGATCAATTCTTAAGGCCCGTTCTAGGTTAACGATCCAAGGAATCCCACCACCGACACTGGCTTCAAAACGAAATTGCACGCCATTGTCCCTTGCAACTTGCTTGAACTCTTCCATATATCTAGCTACCACCGCTTTATTTGCGGTCACAACGTTTTTATGGTGTTTTAACGCCTGTTCGATCATCGTATGGGCTGGTTCAATTCCACCTAATACTTCTACCACTGTTTCGACACTGTCATCGTTTAAAATTACATTATAATCAGAAACTAATTTGGCACCTTGGTTAACTTTATCTGCTCGAACGAAGATATGGGAAACATGGAGATCTGCTGTCATCGACATGGGATTGGCACCTTCAATAATTTTATTGATTCCTGTTCCAACGGTTCCTAATCCTAAAATCGCAATATTCATAAAACACAGCCTCCTAAATTATGTAATTGTGTATATTTTTCATAAACACTTGTTTTTTATTTAAAAACATATTATCATGGTTATAAATCAAATGCAAGTATATGGAGGAATAAAAGTTATGGCAGATCAATACATAAGTACACGAAATGGTGATATCAGAATCAATGCAAAGGAAGCGATCATCAAGGGCTTTTCCGATGATAAGGGGTTGTTCGTACTCCCTGACTTGGCTGATAAAAAAATCGATTTAGCTTCATTAATCAAAAAGGATTACCAAGGAATGGCAGCGGAAGTGCTTAAAGTGTTACTCCCCGACTTTACTAATGAAGAAATCGAAAAATGTTTGCACAACGCTTACGATCATTCTTTCAGTACTCCTTTGATCACACCAGTCAAAGATGTTGACGACTTTCATGTTTTAGAGTTGTTCCACGGTCCCACTAGCGCATTCAAAGACGTTGGTTTACAACTATTGCCAGAATTAATGCGGACGGCCCTTACTCCCGAACAACGGGTCATGATCCTGGCAGCAACTAGTGGTGACACTGGAACTGCCGCACTAGCCGGGTTCAAGGATACCGATCAAATGGGCATTAGCGTATTCTTCCCTGATGGCGGGGTTAGCCCAATCCAAAAGCAACAAATGTTAACCACTAAGGGAAATAATACCAATGTGGCTGCCATTAATGGTAACTTTGATGATGCCCAAACTAACGTGAAAAAGATTTTCAACGATGAACAACTTAAGGCTAAATTAGGTTCACACATCAGCCTTTCTAGCGCTAATTCAATTAATATTGGCCGCTTGATCCCTCAAATCGTTTACTACTTTAATGCATATAAACAATTGGTTGCAAACGGAAGTGTTGAATTTGGCAAGCCAATTAGTTTCACCGTTCCGACTGGAAACTTTGGGGATGTGCTTGCTGGATATTACGCCAAACTACTGGGCCTCCCAGTCAAGAAACTAGTGGTAGCATGTAACTCGAACAAAGTGTTAGCTGACTTCTTTGAAAACGGGGTCTATGACCGTAACCGACCATTCTTTAAGACGGTTGCCCCAAGTATGGATATTCAAATCTCTAGCAACTTTGAAAGATTGCTCTTCTACAAGAGCGGTGAAAACTCAAAGGCCATCAAAAAATTAATGGATGAACTAGAAACGACCGGAAAGTATCAGGTCAGCAAAGAAATGCTAGCTTCAATCCAAGCCGACTTTGAGTGTGGTTATAGTGATGATGCCCAAATCGAAAAATCGATCAAGGATGCTTTTGAACAATACCACTATTTAATGGATCCACACACTGCATCTGGATACTCTGTAATGAGAAACGCCCAGGCTAAGGATAAGGATACCCCAATGGTCTTACTAAGTACTGCTAGCCCTTATAAATTCGTTGATGCGGTCGCAGATGCAATTATTGGCCACCACGAAGAAGATGCGATTAAGACCACTCGTGCCATCTATGATTTTACTCACGTAGTAGTTCCAGAAAACTTAGCAAAAGTTTGGTCACTACCCGAAGATAAGGCCCCAGTGATCGATCCTAGCCAAATGGCAGAATTTGTTTACAACCGTTCAATGGAGGTGTTTCAAAATGATTAAAATTTCAGTTCCAGCCACCAGTGCTAACTTAGCCGTGGGATTTGATTGCATTGGAATCGCGGTTACGATGCATTCTAGTTTTGCGTTTAGCGCAAATGATTCCAGCCATCTTATGATCACTGGATGCCCCACTGCATTTCAAAATGAAGATAACTTAGTCTACCGAGCATTTAAAGCTGTTTGTGAATATTTAGACCAACCCGTTCCAGACATTCAAATTGAAATTCAAAGTGAAGTTCCTGTTTCAAGGGGACTCGGTAGTTCTGCGGTATGTATCGTTGGTGGACTAGCAGGTGCCAACCAATGGTTTGACAACCCGCTCACTAATGAGCAACTTTTAGAAATTGCTACTGAAATGGAAGGACACCCAGATAATGTTGCACCAGCAATCTATGGTGGACTTTGCATGGCATTTGTTGATTCTAACTCCCAAGTTCAAGTTGTAAGATATCCCGTTAGTGATAAATTTAATTTCACTGCCATCATTCCCAACTTTAAAATTAGCACAGCCGATGCTAGAAATGTATTGCCAAAGCAGATGAGTTATGCTGACGTTACGCATCAAGTTAGCCATAGCTTATTGATGACCCATGCAATTGGGACTGGTGATCTTAATCAACTACGTGAAGCCATGGATGATCGAATGCATGAACCATTTCGTAAAAAGTTAATTCCACACTTTGCTGATGTTGAGTCCATCTGCAAAGACCAAAATGCAGTATTATACGTTAGTGGTAGTGGCTCAACGATGATGGCGATTACCGATGACTATAAAAAGCAGCGCCATTTAATTTCTGAAATTAGTGAAGACTTTCCAGAATGGACCGCTAAAGCAGTTCAAGTTGATAATCATGGTGTAATGAGCGAGGTGTTCCAAAATCGATAAGTATTACGTTATTGATCAATCATTACTCCCAGAAACGTTTGGGAAGGTAATTAAAGCACGGCATTTATTGGATATTGGCAAGGTAAAAAAAATTAGTGAAGCTGTCAAAGAAGTCGGCATTAGCCGCGGCAGCTATTATAAGTATAAGGATCTAGTATATGAAGCTAATAACTCCTCTTGGGATCGAAAAGCCTTAATTTCCTTCATGTTAGATAACCAAAGCGGCCTGTTATCTAAGGTTTTAGCAACTATTTCTAAAAGTGAAGCTAGTATTCTTACAATTAACCAAAACATTCCAATCCACAATGTCGCCAGCGTCGTTATTTCGTTAGATTTAACACACATGCACCATACGATCGATGAATTACTATTCAATATTAAAAAAATCGATGGTACCAGTAAAGTGAATCTATTATCAATTGAATAGTTACAAAAAATAGGGAATTGGCATCCATGCCAACTCCCTATTTTAATAAATAATTACTGTAAAAAATCATTACCGACAAATACGTAAGCGCCAAAACTGAAATTAAATAAAACAACTCTTCAGCAGGGCCACCAGTTTGATAAAAATACCATTTCGAGCGACGACTTCCAGATCTCCGATACTTTTTATAAGAGTCCTTAATCGTCATTGGATAAAACCAATGAACACCCTGTTTTGAAAAGCTATCTTCTATTAAATGAAGGATATATCCAGCAAAAACGGCCCAATAGAAAACCCGTTGAAAATTAATGGCCGCAAAATTAGCTTCCATTAGTTTAAAAACTGGCAAATAATGAGCAGCCGCCCCCATCAATATCACTGCCCAAATACTATGAGTCCAAGTTCGATGCTTTTGAATTGCAAATATAAATCCAAATACCCCAAAAAAACGATTTATTCTGGTGTTCTTTACATCAATGTCAGGCATTTGAGCGCCAATCCAGACCCCCAAGACACTAATTATTTCAACTGAAATCGGTTGATTAGTAAAATATAACCCACCAATTACTAGTGCCTCTGAAGCGGCGATATGCGTTCTACGCAGTGCCATCGCTTTTTCATCTCTTCCTAGTCCTCAGAATATAGCGCCTCTACTAGTTCTGGTTCCATTTTTTCAGGTTTAGTAATTGGTGCATAACGCTTAATCAACTTTCCATCACGACCAATCAAGAACTTGGTGTAGTTCCACTTGATCCGACCATGACCGGACTCTTCCTTAAGGTAAGCAAACAAATCATTTTGATCGCTACCGTTAACTTGAACAGTCTTGGTCATTGGGAACGTCACACCATAGTGCATTTGGCAATATTCATTAATTTCTTTATCATCGGAAAGTTCTTGTTTAAATTGGTTAGAGGGAAATCCTAAAATCTCAAGGCCATCTTGATGATATTTTTTATATAGGGATTCCAAATCTTCAAGTTGACCAGCTAATCCACATTTACTTGCCGTATTAACAATGATCATCACTTTACCCTTGTATTTGCTGAGTGGCAATTCTTGGCCACTCATTTCAACTTCAGTAAAATCATAAATTGAACTCATCAAATAACACCCTTTCATTTTTAATAATAATTAATATTATTACATAATAATATTTTGAATGCTATTCAATTGTATCAAATTTTACACAAAAATAAGAAGCCTCTCAAATTTGAGAAGGCTTCTTATTTTTAGATATTATTGATTATCAGCTTGTGCTTGAGCAGCTTGGCCTAAGATGTTCAAGTAGTTAAACGGACGGTCAAAGTTTGGTTGGAAAAGCATATCAACCATTGCCAATTCATCAATGGTATTCTTATTTTGAATACATACTGATAAAGTATTAGCAGATTGTGAAATATCGTACTTACTCATTAAAGCACCACCAAGGATCCGACGTGTTTCTGGGTCGTAAACTAGTGACATCAATACTGGCGTAGTCGATGGCATAAATTCTGGCCGATAGTTATCTTCGATCACAACTTCACGCGCCTTAATTCCTTGCCGTTCCGCATTGGCCATGGTTAACCCAGTTGAAACGATGGCTTCACCGTATAATTCCAAACCTGATGAGGATTGAGTCCCCATGTACTTAGTAGTTGGCTTTTCGATGTTTTTACCAACTAAAATCCCTTGACGAACTGCATTGGTAGCCAATGGAATGTAAGCATCAGTCCCGGTTGGGTTGTAATGAACAGCAACGCTATCACCAGCACCAAAGATGTCTGGGTTAGATGTTTGCATGTAGTCATTAGTCTTGATAGCACCGTTTGGTAACATATCAACCTTACCCTTTAATAATTCAGTGTTTGGTCTGAACCCAACACAAAGGATTGCAATATCAGTCTTAATTTCAGATTTATCAGTAGTAATCGTTAATTCATCATCTCCAGCAAACTTAGAAACTCGTTGCCCTAATAATAAATTAACCCCGTGTTCTTTATAGCTAGCTTCAATTTTATCAGTAAATTTCTTGTCGAAGTATTTTGACATAACCCGATCATTCGTATCGATCAAGTTTACTTCATGACCGTGATTGGAGTATGCTTCAGCTAATTCAGCACCAATGTATCCACTACCAACGATGGTAATGCGCTTGTTGTCCTTTGCCTTTTCAAATAAGACTTGGGCATCGTGCCAGTTCTTACAGAAGTAAACGTTTTTGTTATCAACACCTTCGATTGGTGGTAATACAGGACGTGAACCAGTTGTAACAACTAACTTATCGTAGCTATCACTAGCAACTGCCTTAGATTCTAAATCTTCAACTTCAACCGTCTTAGCATCAGTATCAACTGACTTAACATCGTGTAGCATCTTAACATCTGCACCTAAATCAGCTAATTCCTTAGGATTAGAGTAGAAGAGCCCTTGTGGATCAGCAACCTTGCCATCAAGATAAAGTGCAATTCCACAAGAAAGGAATGAGATATTGTCATTTCTTTCGTACACCGTAACTTGTGCATCTGGATGTTCCTTTAAAATTTGTTTTACAGCAAAAGTCCCTGCGTGCGTACAACCTATAACAATAACTTTCATAATTAAAACTCCTTTAACATAAACAACTAACGTGTTTTTGTCTTTAAAATAATTTATAATCTAATCATAATATCTTGTGAATTAGAACACAAGAAAAAAGAATTAAGCTTAAGATGAAATTAATAAAAAAAATCGTACCATAAATAATGGCACGATTTTTAATCGTTATAGTTTTACTTTAAATCTTCGATTGCTTGTTGAGCAGCCACGTTAATGATGTTCCATGGACGGTCAAAACCAGGTTGGAAGAAGAAGTCAGCATAGGCTAAATCTTCAACCTTTAATTTAGCTTGAATTGCTAGTGAAATTGTGTTGATATTTTGAGTGGAATCTTGAGTCGACATTACTTGCGCTCCTAAGATCACGTGACTTGTTGGATCGTAAGTCAATTTAAAGATTACCTCTGCATTCCCAGCATCATCGGGAACAAATGGTGGTCTAAAGGTATCTTTAACCACTGTTGATTGGGTCTTAACCCCAAAGCGAGCTTCAGTTCCTTCCTTAATTCCAGTAGAAGCAAACTTGTAATCAAATACACTCAGCGCACTGGAGCCAGAAACTGGCACCATTGCGTGCTTACGACCTAAAGCATTAATCGCAGCATTCCGCCCTTGACGTCTAGCAGTAGTGGCAAGTGCGATCCGTGATTTTCCATCAGTAGCAGCAAATGGAACTAAGGTCGCATCCCCAACGGCGTAGATATCATCATCACTAGTTTGGCAGAATTCATTAGTCTTAATCAAACCATGGTCATCTAGATCGACAACGCCATCTAACCATTCAGTGTTGGCATGGATTCCAGCAGCTTCAACTACTAGGTCAGCTGGGATTTCAACCCCTTTTTCAGTAACCGCAGTGGTAACCTTACCATTTTCACCTTTATATTCGGCAACTCCTTGACCACCATAGAAGTCAACGCCATGATCCTTCATCGTAGTAGTCAAAGTGTCAGTGAATTCCTTATCGAGATAAACCCCTAATAAGCGTTCGTTATGTTCAACGATGGAAACCTTCATTCCAGCCTTAGCAAATACTTCAGCAGCTTCGATTCCAATGTATCCAGAACCAATTACGACAACATTTTTAACTGAAGGGTCGACGGTTTTTTCCTTGAGTTTAATTGCCCAATCACGGCCACGCATCTTATATACGTTTTCTAAATCTTCACCCTTAACGTGCAGGTTAGCTGGTACAGCACCCGGACTCATGATTAATTTATCATAGCTTTCATCACGTTCTGAACCGTCGTTATGGTTAACAACGTGAACAGTATGCTTGGCAGGATCAACAGCGGTAATTTCTTGTTTTACAAAAACATCAACGCCTTCCTTACGCATTTCATCAGGCTTTGCATAGCTAACGTCATTGACGTGTTTAACCGTTCCTTCAAGGTAGAGTTGCATTCCACATGATAAGAACGAAATAAAGTCACCCTTTTCATACCATTGAATTTCAGTATCTGGAGCATCTAATAAAATTTGACGAACGGCTTCATAACCACCGTGAGAAGAACCTAATACAATAACCTTCATTATTAATATCCTGCCTTTCAAATATAAAATACCATAATAACGTTTTTTATTTTATAATAATTATTAACTAATATCAATTATATCAATTTCAGTTAATTTTACAAGTAAATTATAACAATAAAATATTAGGTCGTAAACGATACATTAATCAGATTGCAAAATTTTACACAAATTAAATCGGTTCACAATAAATCATCAATATTATATAATGGCAATAATAATATTTAAGGATGTGATTGTTTTGCCACTTATGCGAATTGATGTAATTAAGGGTCACGATGAAAAATATTTAAAGGATTTATTAGAGGTATCATACCAAGTAATGTTAAATACCTTTGGAATTCCAAATGGTGATCGTTATCAAGTATTAACCCAACACGAACCATTTGAAATGAACATTCTAGACTCAGGATTAGGAATAGAAAGAAGTAAGGACGTAGTCGTTTTTCAAATTACCACCCGCTCGAGAAACGTTTCTCAAAAAAGAGCCTATTACGATCAACTAGCCAAGGAATTACAAGCTAAAATTGGCCTTGATCCTAAAAATCTGCTAGTTAGTTTATCAACTAACGGTGATGCAGACTGGAGCTTCGGATACGGTAAGGCGCAGTTTGTTGATGGCCCACTACATTAATAAAAAAACTAGCTGTGTGAAGTAAATTCCAATTGGGAATTATTCATACGGCTAGTTTTTTTTACAATTAATTTCAGATCAAAAATAAAATAGCTTACGATCATTTAATGATTGTAAAGAACGATTATTAGCGTTAAAAATGGCCTGATAGCGAGACAGTTGTTCGCTACTAATCGTAATTTGTGAGTTACTTATAACGATCCATTCGACACCTTCTGTTAATGGTGGGGTCGTTAGTGAACCGAGGTAATGAAAGCCATGTTTGGAATTAAAATTAAGCCAATCGGTAATATCAATTTGCACATCTTGATGCTGCCCACGTTGAAATTTATTCAAAATTTGTTCAAATTGGGGATCAGCGGATCCAAGCGTAACCATTAGGGCAATTACCAGTAACTGACCAATTGCATTTTGGTGTACCAGATGAATTTCGAACGGAAATTGAGCATTATCAATTGTATGTTCGGATGGTGAATGGAAGTGAACTTGTTGAAAGCTAAAGTCACGATTAATGATCTTGGCGCTTCCGTTGCCAGTTAGTCTAATCGTAGTTTCATCATCAATTAAACGATTCAAAATATAATCGGACTCGATTGAATAGCTGAATGACTGTAAATCAACATTGGCATCGCTTCTGTTAAGGGCAACTGGCGATTGTTGGGTGCCAAAGTTATTTTTCCACATGGATTGATTATTATAATCTAACAATTTTTTCCCTCTTTTTAATTGATTTTAATTCCAAAATATCTAATAATAGTGAATAACAGTACAAATGTATGATTTTTATCCACTTTTCTGAAATAGATACTATTAATTAGTACCAGATATGTGTTAGTATCATATTATATTTTATCATAAATTCTTCGCTTAAATTATAGAAGGTGAAAAAATGAACAAAAAAGACATTCGGGTCCAAAAGACTTACAAAGCACTAATTGAATCATTACTTGAACTACAAAAAAGTCAATCATTTGAGGATATCTCAATTAATGATTTATGTAAAAAATCAAATATTGGAAGAGCTACATTTTATCGACATTTTAAAAATAAGGATGACTTTTATCGATTTGCATCTAAGGAATGGGTTAATACTTACTTTCGGACTGCGTTTGATAATTTAGATTTTTTCGTCCAACAAAGAGTCGAATTAATTACCAAAATTGTTCGTCCGATGTTTATTTTTATTAAGGATAACAAGGAAGCCCTTGATGCGGAGAATGGCTTTAACTTATCTAATATTTTTTACGAAACTTTTCAATCTAAAATCAAAATGATCATTGATGGCTATTGTGAAATGCATGGTGTCACATTCAATGGTAATTCTGAACTACTTTCTGCTGAAATTGCTGGTTCCGTTGTTTATGCCGGAACTTGGTATAAGGATAATCTGGATGTTGACTTAGATGCGACCGTTGAAGCTGTTGTACACCCATTAGATCGGATCCTCAATATTTATTTCCCTGCTTAAAACAGGAATGAAACATAGGAGTTAATTTTTATGAAGCTTACTAAAGTTACAATTATCGCAAGTATCTTGATTGGTAGTATTGGCATTTCCATCCCTGCTAATGCTAAGGATAACTTTAACCAATCGTTAGTTGAATATAACAATACCAGTTCATATGTTACTGATCTCTCTAGTAATTTATGGACTTTAAATCAAACAATTGAGGCGTATCCATTAGCTGATAAGTTACCTGACTATAATAATCCAGTCACCTTACCGCAATTCACGAGCGGAAGCATTATAAAAAGTTACTTAAATGGTTACTTGGTGCTTTTTGCTAACCAAAATCAACCCCTCTACGTTCAAGACTTTAAGCGATTTACATACTCTTTTCATTCGTCAAATGTAGATAAGGGAATGTATAATAAGCTTCTCAAAATTGAAAAGAAATGGCGCAGTACCCTCACTAAGCAACAAGTAAAGGCAATTAGCAATTACACTAATAACGGGTATACGAATGTCAACGAACACTTACGATATCCCGAACAAAAGGTTAGTAGTAAGGTAAAAAAGCAAACGAAACTGATTAATTCTGCCATTATGAAATTTAAGACCCCGTTTAAAATGACCATTTATCGTGGAATTAACGAAAAGGGCCTTGATGCTAGCATTAATAACCAAACGTTAAAAGTTGGTCGAATCTATCAAGATGCTGCATTTTCATCATCTAGTATCTCACATAAGATCGCTACTGGGTTTCAAAGTTCTATTTTGCTGAAAATTAACATTCCAGCTGGCTATAACGGAGCTTACATTGCCCCGATTTCCATTAATAGTCCAGAAAAAGAGTTTCTGCTAAAACCAAACGCAAAGTTAGTAGTTTCTAAGATTCAACATGTTACTACCTACTTCTCTATGCATGGAAAAGTAGGAACAGCTAAGCACAACAAAAAGATTAAAGCCAAACCAACTAAAATTAAATATAAATTAATTACCATGAATTTAGTGGAATAAAAAAAACTGACGGAATCGTCAGTTTTTTTATTTCGCTAAATTGATTTAATTACTTAGTAGTGATATCTGAACCAAAGTACTTAATTGATAATTTCTTAAGGGTTCCGTCAGTCCGTAATTCTTCAATTGCCTTGTTAACCTTCTTGGTCAATTGCTTAGAGTTTTTGTTGAACATGATTGAAGTCTTAGCAGGCTTTTGCTTACTTGCTGGGACATCGATTTCCTTCAATCCCTTGGTTGAATTATGCTTTGCATAGTACTTCCAAGCTGGGACTGAATTAATCGTTCCATCAGCACGTCCTTGTTGAATCAATTGATATCCAGTTGCACTTTCAGGAGTTGATGAAACGTTCGCCCCAAACTTCTTGGCAACAACTGCATTATCGGTTCCGGCACCATCAACGATGCTCTTTCCCTTAATATCATCAATACTCTTGATGCTAGAATTACTCTTAGTGATCAAAGTATAGTAAGAATAAGTGTAAGGAGTTGAGAATGAATATAGCTTTTCACGTTCTGGAGTAACGGTCATGTTATTAATTACGGCATCGTACTTGCTACTTCCCAGCCCAGCAATTAAACTATCCCACTTCGTTTGAACGAAGTTGACCTTTAATCCAAGCTTCTTAGAAACATCCTTTGCTAGTTCAACTTCAAACCCTTGCAACTTACCATCTTGACGGTATGAATATGGAGCATACGTTCCTTCTAGTCCAACCGTAAAGGTCCCCTTCTTCACTAATTCTGATTTATATGAACCATTGCTACTACTTGAGTTACTTGAAGAATTACCACATGCTGCTAGTAAGACTCCCGCACCCAATAATGCGGTAACAACTGATAAACGTTTAATTAACTTATTAAATTTCATGATTCAACACTCCTAATTATTTTTTAAAGACATTGCTGATAAAAATTCACTAATTCTTTGATTATCTGAGTTAAAGAAGTCATTAGTCTGCCCTTCAAAGCGCACCTGACCATTTTCGATAAAAACAATTTGATCGGCAACCCGTTGGGCAAACGTTAGATTATGGGTAACAATGATCAATGATTGCTTTTCCCTTGCCAAATTCAATAAAACCTTCAAGACCTCTAATTCAATTTCAGGATCAAGAGCGCTAGTGGGTTCATCAAGCAAAATGTATTCTGGATGCATTGCAAGCGACCGCGCAATTGCGACCCGTTGAGCCTGACCACCTGATAACTGGGCGGGATAAGCATTTTCCTTATCAGCCATGCCCACCTTAGCTAATAGCTGTTTTGCTTCTTGCTGAGCATCAGCCTTACTCTTACCTAATACCTGAACTGGACCTTCCATAACATTTTTAATTACCGTTAAATGCGGAAATAAATTAAAATTTTGGAATACCATACTAGTATGCCGTCTAACGTTCAAGATGGTTTTAGAATTGATTGGTTTGGCAAAATTAATCTTTAAATCATTAAAATCATACTCACCCGATTCTGGAATTTCTAATAGGTTCAAAGATCTTAATAGGGTCGACTTCCCAGATCCCGATGGGCCAACGATCACGGTCGTCTTATCCTTGGGGAACTGAATCGAAACATCGTTCAACGCCCTTTGTTGATCAAAAGTTTTAGTGACGTTAGTTAATTTTAGCATTTCTGGATTCACCCCCTATTCCTTAATGGCGTATTTTGAAACTCGCTTTTCCAAGTATCCCTGTAAAATGGTAAGCACACTACAGATAACTGCATAAATCAATGCAGCTAGGATATACATTATCAATGGTTGATAATTTTGGGCTGCAATTTGTTGACTGACCTCAAATACTTCCACGATCGTAATCGAAGCAGCCAATGAAGTATCCTTAACCAAACCAATGAATTCATTCGACAGCGGAGGAAGGGAAACTCGACTGGCTTGCGGTAAAATGATTCTCCATAATACCTTGCGTTTCGTCATTCCAAGTGAGTAAGCAGCCTCCCATTGTCCAGCTGGAATCGATTGAATTGCACCTCTAATCGTTTCAGATGCGTATGCTCCTGTATTAAGGGAAAACGTTAGGATCCCAGCAACAACAGGGCTTAATTTAATCCCCTCGGGTAATAAACCGGCAATTCTTAGATATGGTAAACCAAAGAAGACAATAAATAATTGCACCAACAGGGGCGTACTTCTGAACAGCCACACATAAAACCGAAAAATCCCCTTAACGATCAAGAACCAATTACCGCGTTTTGAAGTTCGCACTAGTGCAGTTATTAATCCCAGTGCGAGCCCTAGTATAAATGAAACGATTGCAATTGGAATCGTATAAACCAATGCAGCCTTTATTAATTCTGGTAAAGAGCTTTTAACAATATCCCAAGTACTCATCATGTTCCTCCTTCCTAATGTCCAATTAACAAAAAAAGAGCCTTAAATTAATGCTTTTAACACTAATTTACTGCTCTTTTTCATCTACCAAATCCATTTTAGTTTGTGTACAATCAATTAAAAAATGCGTATCTGTGGTTGATAGTTTTCAGAAGGGTCAATAACTAGTGTTAAATAAAGTGCAACAATTCATCCATGAACAACACATTATCTTAGTACTAGTCATTTAGCTCTTCCCCCTACTCGTTAATTGTTAAACTAATACTAACAATTCATTAGTAGATTGTCAACAAAATGAATCATCAGTCTCTATTGATAGCCCTTATAGTTATTTTTAAACTAATTTGTAATAAAAAATAACTAAAAATAATTACAATCTCTTAAATTTGTTTTATAATAAGTTAAAGAAAGTCTTAAGACTTTCATATCTAGAAATCGAAAGAGGGACTTCACATGTCAAATCGTAGTTACTTAGTTGGACTATACGTAGGATTGGCAGCACTAGCAATTGGATGTCTATTCTTATTTGGTAATTTATTTGCCCATGCTAATAATACTCAACCTAAAATTTCCCACCAAGAAATGAAATCAATTATCGCAGATTATAAATTTTCAAATCAAAATCAGGGCAACAGTTCTGCATTTCAGTTCGTTCCCCGCCAATACTTTAACAATTCTGGATCACACCATGATAAAAATGATCATCATCCAGACGATTTAAAAAAGTCGCAGAAAAATAATTCTTCTCAATAATTATTGAGCAAGCGCATTTTGATATGCATTCAAGGTGTTTTGATCAAAACAAACGATCGTTACTTGAATGGAACTACTAATTGACCTCAAGGTATTAATTGCAATCTGAGCTGCGGAAACGAGTGGATAACCATAAGCCCCCGTACTAATGGACGGAAATGCAACCGTATTGCAATGATATTGCACTGCGACTTTGATCGCATTTAAATAACAATTTTTTAAATCTTGTGCATCGGTCGGTAACCCATGCCAAATCGGTCCTACAGTATGAATAATGTATTTAACAGGCAGTCGATAGCCACGGGTAATTTTTGCTTCGCCAGTTCGACAGCCTTTTAATCGTGCACACTCATTGTTCAACTCGGGACCCGCAGCATGGTGAATCGCACCATCTACTCCGCCACCACCCATCAAACTATGGTTAGCAGCGTTAACAATTGCGTCACCACTAAATTTAGTAATATCACCTAATACCAATTTGATTGATTTCATTCATTTAACCCTTCTTAAATTAATTTTTCACGATTTTTGATTAAAAATTCGATAAAGTATTGACTCGCAATGGGAAGGGTCTCTTTATCACGATATACAACCGCAACTGGTCTTTTAACAGCTGGTTCAACGGGCTTACTGACAACCTTAAAATTAGTCCGTTGAAAAACTAATTCTGATAAAATGCTAATGCCTAGGCCTGCTTCTACCATTGCCATAATCGTGTAATCATCTTGAATTCTGTATTTCACATTTGGTTTAACGTGTGAACGCTTGAAAGCTTCTAGGGGTTCACTGTACCCGCCCCCTTCTACAAGAATGAATGGATCATCACACAATTTTTCAATTGGAATCCGATCCAAACTGGATAGTGGATGATTGACTGGTAAAAAGGCATTCATCTGGGTTGTATGGATAATCTGTTTATGAAATCCTTCTCCATAATCTGCTGTCATTAGTCCAAAATCGATCATGCCGTTTTTCAACCAATTCAAAATCATTCCGTAGTCACCCTGTTGAAGAATAAATTCAATATCAGGATACGCTTTCCGAAATTCCTTAAATAAATCTGGAAGCCAATAGCAACTAACACTGGTGATGGCACCAATTCTAACGGTTCCTTTTTTTAACCCGTGAATAGAGCTAGCGGTTTCTTTTAAGGCTTGATATTGTCGAATCGTTTGAATAATATACGGGTATAATTCCTTTCCCTCGGGAGTCAGCTGAATGCCATGTCGGGATCTTTTTAACATTTTCATGTTAAATTCTTTTTCCAAACTGGCCACCATTTGGCTAACGGAAGACTGTGTATAACCTAATAGTTCAGCAGCTTTTGTAAAGCTATTTGTTTGTAAAATCGCTTCGATTACTAGTAGTCTATTCATCTTATATCGCCTTTCCTAATATAACTATTTCAATTATTAATTTTACTTATCCTAATCTTAGTTATATAGTTAGTTAGTCTTAATTATAATAACTAAGGAGGAGCATCACTTATGCAAATATTCAAGAAGGAATCAGTCAGTAACTATTTAAAGGCTGATGCACGATTATCCAAGACCTTAAATGCACGCGACCTAGTGTCACTTGGAATCGGAGCCGTGATTGGAACTGGAATTTTCATCTTACCTGGTCACGAAGCTGCTACCCATGCGGGCCCTTCCGTTGCAATTGCCTTTTTAATCGCAGCAATTGTTTCCGGTTTGGTTGGAATGGCCTACGCAGAATTTTCATCAGCAATGCCAATTGCAGGTTCTGCATATTCATTTGGTTCCGTTGTTTACGGGGAAATTATCGGTTGGATTTTAGGATGGTCATTAATCCTGGAATACTTCCTCGCGGTTTCAGCTGAAGCAACAGGGTTTGCTGCTTACTTTAATAATAACATATTGTCTGCGATAGGAATTAACCTTCCTAAAGCACTCCAAGCAGGTCCCATGGAAGGTGGGGTCATCAACATCACTGCGGTGGTGATCATATTAATCATTTCAGCAATTCTAATGAAGGGAACCGCCCTATCAACAAAGGTCGAAAACGTTGCCGTAATCGTTAAAGTTGCAATTATTATTTTATTCATCATAATTGGTGTTTTCTACGTTAAGTCCAGTAATTATGTTCCATTTTATCCAAAGGAATTCCATTCTAGTTTATTCGGCCTTGGTGGAATATCAACGGCGGCTGCAACTGTTTTCTTTGCCTTTATTGGGTTTGATGCACTTGCTGCTAACTCTGCCGAAACTGTTGATCCTGGTAAAAATGTCATCAAGGGAATCTTAGGAACCGTTGTAATTGCAGTTATTCTATACGTTGCATTTTCATTAGTATTAACTGGAATCGTTAACTATAAGCAACTTAACATCGATGATCCCGCAGCATTTGCGCTTGACGTTATTCACCTTACCGCATGGAACAAATTAATTACCATCGGAGCATTATTCGGAATTTTTACCGCAATGATCACAATGTTCATTGGAGGTTCCAGACTAGTATATGCCCTAGGTCGTGATGGATTACTACCAAAATCAATGGGGAAAGTTTCCAAAAAACACGCTGTGCCATCAAATGCAATCATTATCGCAACCATCATCCAAGCTATTTTTGCTGGATTGGTGCCACTGGCTCAACTAGCATCATTGATTAACGCCGGAACTTTAATTGCATTTACGTTCATCTCATTTGGTATCTTAAGACTAAGAAAGCGCAAAGACATCAAAAACGAAGGATTTAAAATGCCCTGGTATCCATACCTCCCAATTATCGCTGGACTATTCAGCATCTTCTTCATTATCGTCCTACCAGACATCACTAAAATTTCAGTTAGTATCTGGTTGGTAATTGGAATTATTTTCTACTTCGTTTATGGAATTAGACATTCCAAGTTACAAAATAGCCAAAAATAAGCATATTCAAAAGCGAGCCACGAAATGGTTCGCTTTTTTATTTCAACTATTATATCAATCAGAAATCAATTAGCAAGATAAATCACTTCAAATGAAAACCCCGATTTGCCGAACAATCACTGTCCAACAGATCGGGGTCTCCTTACTATTGATTACAAATTATTTTTGATCCTTATTTTACATAAACTTCTGATAAATCCCAAGTAGGACCATTTGGATAATACTTAATGCCATGAATATTAGACTTGATCACTTCTGGTTGAACCTGTTGGTAAAGAGGGACAACCCCTTGTTGTGATAATAGAATATCATTAGCTTTAACCATATCATCCCAACGTTTTGCTTCATTTCCAGCATCACTACCAGTTGCCTTATTCATCAATTCATCATATTGAGCATTCGACCATTTACCGAAATTCAATGAATTTCCAGTAGTCTTAATGTTTAATGGAGATGTTGGATCAGTAACAGATGGTGACCAAAGTGCAACTGCAACTTGGAATTGGTTATTAAGTGAACGACTGACCTTAGTTGGGTGTGGCAACGTCAAACTAGAAACTTTCAAGCCAGGTAGCTTTTCAAGTTCACTTTGCAGAAATTCATTCACTGCCTTTCCTGTCGGTGTATCATCATTCAATAATTGTAAGTTCAACTTGCTAGTCTTAGTTTCAGCAAGTCCCTTCTTCCAAAGGGCCTTCGCTTCCGTTAAATTACTAGAGGTTGCGGCCTTATTGTTCGAGTAATCGGTAAAGTCCTTCCCCTTATAAGAAGCAAGTCCCTTTGGAACCAAGCCCTTCGCAGCGTATGAACCATCGCCTAAAATATCTTGCGTCAGTTGATTCCGATCGATTGCAAGTGAGATGGCCTTACGAACGTTAAGGTTCTTAAAAGCAGGCACCTTTGATTGATTCAAAGCTAGGTAATAAACACTGTCAGTATTACGTAAGTGGAGCTGACTACTGTTCTTAAAGTGTTCCACCTGTTGTTTACCGTTTAGTTGTAATTCATCCAATTTACCTGCTTGATATTGATTATATCCAGTCGTTGGATCCTTAACTACAGTATACTTAATGTTTTTAACCTTAGTATCCTGTTCGTTCCAGTAGTAGTTGTTCTTAGCTAAGTTCCAGCCATCATTACTACCAGTCCATCCAGTAACCTTAAACGGTCCATTATAAACGGCTTTTTGACTTTCGGTCCCATAACTAGCACCGAATTTCTTAACAACTGCTTCGCTTTGTGGATAAAAGACTGGGAGGGTTACTAAGTTCTTAAAGTAGCTCTGTGGACTACTCAAATTAATTACTAACTTGTAGTCGCCCTCCGCCTTTACTCCAAGAGCTGAAGCAGGCTTCGTCTTATTTTTGACCTCATCGTAATTTTGAATATGATCAAGATAATAAGCGGCTTGAGAAGCTGTCTTAGGATCAGCACTACGTTGAATTCCGTAAACAAAGTCCTTCGCAGTAACGGGGGTTCCATTACTCCACTTAGAATGACGTAAGTAAAATGTATACGTTTTACCACCGTTAGAGACCTTATAGCTCTTCGCTACACCTGGGGCAACATTATTACCGCCATTGATCGTTAATAATCCACGATATGCATTGTAAACGATCTGATCACTGATACTATCAACGGCTTTCGATGGATCAAGGGTCGAGATACTAGCACTACTCATCCAATTTAAGTCTTTTTTACTACCAGCACTAGAATCTGACTGACTAGAACTACTATTTGAACCACAAGCTGCTAACACCAATGATGATACAGCTGCAACAACTCCAATTTTCCAAATCGAACGGCTCTTCAATATAACCACATCCTCTATTTAATTTATTGATAATATTAAATTAAAATACCCGTTTTTTGGCGTTTTCAAAGAATTTTTCAAAAAGTTTATTTTGTTTTTCATCACGTTCCCATAGATTTTCGGGATGCCATTGAACTCCTTGGATCAAACCATTCTTACCTTCAATTGATTCTACGATGCCATCGTCAGCACGCGCAACGACCCGAAGCCCATCGCCAACTCGATTTACGGCTTGATGATGTCGAGAATTAACCTTTGTTCTTGTGCCCAATGATTCAGAAAGGTAGCTATCAGGATCAACATTGAGCATATGCGTTGGAAAGTACCCACGGTCCCAATCAGCAGTGTGATTGAGTAAAAACTTCCGACCAGGCGCTTGCGTATAAATGTCTTGATATAGACTGCCACCAAAGAATACGTTAATTGCTTGCATCCCTCGGCAAATCCCAAGCACTGGCTTTCCATTAGAAGTAGATTCTTTTAATGCAGTAAATTCAGCTGCATCGCGGTTATCATCAGGAACATCAGTAGTCGACAGTGCTAATTCATTATATCGTTCTGGATTAACATCAATGCCACCCTTAATGATCAAACCATCAACTTCATCAATCAACCGCTTAGTTAGCGATGCACTACCGATCGGAACAGCAACCGGAGTAACACCGTGAAGTCTAAGCATCTTAATGATGGCATCTGGGACTCCGCTTAATGGATCAACATCGTTTGCATAAACATCTGAAGTAATTCCGATTTTCATCATATAATTCCCCCTATAAAATAAAAACCATCATCAACACAAAAAGTGTCAAAGATGGCGATCTACTGGTAATTAAGATAGCTAAAACAGCAAGGTATCTTAATTAGAATAACCATGTTCTGGCACTATTACTTTGCAACACATAATATCAATTTCAATAGCTTTAATCATAATCATGATTATTCCCTCCGATCAATTAGTTTGTTTAAGATATAATATAATACCAAACATTAGAAAAGTCAAATTTTTTTCTAATTTAAATCCAAGTTTAATTCGTTTACTTATCAAATTCTTCTGATAAAATTTTAGTTAGTTAATATATGGAAAGTGAGGAAATTAAATGAGTGATCAATATGAATATGACGTTGTTTATCTTGGCGGTGGTGTCGGTGCCGTTAATGGGGCCGTCCCACTAGGTAATAAGGGCTACCAAGCAGCCATTATCGAATCAACTGCAATTGGTGGGACCTGTCCAAACTTTGGTTGTACGCCCAAGTTTACGTTAGATATCCCAGCTGAATTAGCCTACCGAACTAGTCAATTTAAAAAAATTTATGGTGACAATGAAGTTAAGGTTGACTGGTACGAGAATATGCAAAGAAAGCACCGTAATATTGATGCTGATCCAGCAGGTGGCATGAAAAAAAGATTAAAGGCAGCTGGTGTGAAAGTCATTAAGGGGTATGGCAAACTAATCGATAAGCACACCCTAGAAGTGAACGGGGAACGATTAACCACTGATAAAATTGTAATCGCCACTGGGTTGACACCTAACCACATCGACGTTCCTGGCACCGAGTTAACCCATGATAGCACTCATTTTCTATCAATCGATCAATTACCCAAAAAAATGACGGTTATTGGCAGCGGATACGTTGCAATTGAGCTAGCTACGCTGGCCCATGAATCAGGAGCGGAAGTAACAGTTTTAATGCACCATGATAAAGTTTTACGTGGCTTCGATTCGTTCTTAGTTAATAAGCTAGTTGATAGTTTAAAAGCGCGTGGGATGCACTTTGTTCCCAATTCAGAAATCAAATCGATTAAAAAACAAGGTTCTGAACTCGTTGTGAACTTTCAAGATAAAAAGCTTGCTACTGATTATGTATTAGACGCTAGCGGACGTAACCCAGTCGTTCACAATATCGGCTTAGAAAAAGTGGGGGTAGATTTCGATGCAAAGGGAATCAAAGTAAACGACCACCTGCAAACCAGTGTTGATAACATTTATGCTGATGGAGACGTGATCGACTTTGACAAACCAGAGTTATCCCCCGTGGCAACCTTTGAAACCAAGTATCTTACTAAGCTATTTACAGGTGAAAACGACCAGGCCATTAAATTTCCACCTATGCCTACCAACGTATTCGCCTCACCGCGTCTTGCGACCGTTGGTATCAATCCTGAAACGGTCGAAAATAACGATAATTATACAATTAAGCGCACGGACCTATCAGGTGAAATGTACTACAAAGAATCTGGTCAAACCGTCGCTGCTAGAACATTAGTATTCGATCAGGATGACTTTTTAGTTGGGGCCAGTGAACTTAGTGATCAAGCTGAAGATGCGATCGAAATTTTAAACATGGTCATTTCTTGGCACATTAGTCGTCAACAGATCCAGGGGTTAATCAATATTTTCCCATCACTAGGCAGTAATATATTAACGAGTTTTTAAAGTTTATAGATAATTTGATTAAAATAATCATTCCTAGTTTATGTAGCAAGTTATTAATGATATGATAGTAAATAACTTGTTAGATAAAGGAATGAATATATAGATGCGTAAATCTAAAATTATTGGTTTAATTATGGTTTTAGCTTCATCGCTTACATTAGCTGCTTGTCAAAATCATGAAAAAGCACCTGCCAAAAGTAGCCTACCTGCTACTTACTTCTCATCTGCTAATTCAGAATCATCACAAGCTCAAAGACAACAAATTGCAATCAATAACTTTGTTGATTCATTAAAGAAAAATTACAAAAAGTTGTTCAAGGTTTCTTATGACCAAGGTAGCGATACTGTTACAATGGTTCCAATCAGTAAGGACCTTAAGCAAATCATTAAATTAAGTAATGAAAATAATTCAGAGGGAATCAACGCCTGGACTAGTTTCGTTAAGGGGCTAGAAAAGACCTCAGCTAATGTATCCAAACAAACCAAAGATAAAGAATTCACTATGAACATGGTGGATCCTAGCAATCATAGCAAGGTCTTGTACTCAGTACAAAACGGTAAAGTCCTTCAAAATGCTTATAAATAATAAAAAAACTAGCCACTTGGCTAGTTTTTTTATTTTCCAATTTGAGCACCAATATTCTTACTCTTAATGGTATATGAATAGTCCTTGTTCACTGGTTTTTTAGTATAAACTTCAACTTCACCGTAGTTTTGGTAAGCTTTAAGGACCGTTTGCATCTTACCATTGATTTTCATTTTACTAGTCCAAAAAGTTGGCAACTGATCATCCATATCATCCCCCTGGTTGAAAGTATAGGTGGTCCCATACTGACCATCACCCTTAGGAATTTTCTTGAATACCAGCTTCTTTGACCCCGTTCCCTTTGGTAAATATCCAGTATCGTAGTTATATTGGATTTTATGAGTCTTCTGATTGTATTTTGAATAACTTCCTGTAATTACATATTGATTTGAAATAAAAATTAAATCCCGATTATTTTTAGTATTGGCCCCATACCAGCTACCATGATATGCTTTTGGGACTGTTTTAGTCACTTGCATTTTTGCTGAAGCAAACGGCGTTGGCATCGAGGCCATCCCAATTAAACCAGCAATTGCAATCGCTGCCCATTTGGCTTTCAAATATAATCCCCCTGTTCAATTTGATGTAAGGTCAACGTTATTTGCAATTCTACATGATAGTAATTTTAATTTGAACAGCTACAATTAAACCTTAATAATAACTACTAAAAATTGAAATAATTTTAAACTGTATGTTACAATAAATTCGTACTTTAGTTTATTAGTTGCCTTTATTCGACTTAATAATGTTCTGAAATCTCTTTTATAATTATCTGATTAATGAATTAAAGTATAGCGCTAATCGTCAAGGACGGTTGGCGCTTTTTAAATTTTTTTAATAAAATGGTTGCAATCTAAAAAAAAGGTGTTATTATTATAAACATATTAATAAAAAATTAGATTTTAATTAAGTAGATTCTTGCCTGGGAGTCAGGAAGTCGGTGGTTGCTGCGAACCGATCAGGGTAATGAATACGAAATACATTAAAGCATAATCTAAATGGATAATAACTAGACCCATTATTAATCTAGTGAGATAACACGTTGAACGTGTTAAGCTGGGTGGTACCGCGGTCGTCCACATCGTCCCAATTACATTTATTTGTAATTGGGACTTTTTATTTTCAAGGAGGGATTTCTAATGCTAAATAATAATAATTGCGGTGGCGTTGTTCGATATCAAAACCAATTCTTTAATTGCAAATTAAATCAGCGAATATTAATCAAAGAGAGGATTCTACATTATGAATAATAAAAAACCAGAACTAAAATTAACTGAAAGCATCATTATTTTAATTGGTATTCTTGCCCTAATGGCAATTGGCATCATTGGATTACATATTTCACCAGAGGTCCCGATCCTATTTGGGATCATGCTCCTAATTTTTTGGGCTAAGTGGCGTGGATTCAGCTGGGATCAAATCAACGATAGCTTTATTGTTGGTATTAAATCAGGAATCTTGCCCCTGTTCATTTTCTTGTTGATCGGGTCATTGATCGGGGTCTGGATCGCTACTGGAATTATCCCCACTTTAATGGTATACGGATTTAAACTAATCAACGTCCAATGGTTCTTACCATCAGTATTTGTGATTTGTGGGACCATGGGTGCTGTGATCGGAAGTGCATTCACCGTTTGTTCTACCCTAGGAATTGCATTCATGGGAATCGGTTTAACGCTCGGCGTTGATCCAGCAATGACCGCTGGAGCCATTCTTTCCGGTGCTGTTTTCGGTGATAAAGCATCCCCACTCTCCGTTTCCACTAACGTTGCAGCATCAGTAGTCCACGCTAATTTAATCGACCATATTAAAAATCTAATGTGGTCAACTATTCCAGCCAGCATCGTTGCCTTCATCCTTTACACCTTTTTAGGTCAACACTCAGGACACGCTAACTTTACAAGCGTGGACCAAACGATTAGCGTCTTACAACACCACTTCTTGATTTCACCAATCTCTTTAATCCCAGTATTTCTGTTATTCATCTGTGCATGGATCAAGATTCCAACGATTCCCACCCTTTTCATCAACCTATTAGTGTCTGGGATTATGGGCTTAATTCGGATGCCTAGCTTGAACCTCGTCAAAATCAATAATGTGATTCAAAGCGGTTTCGTATCCCAAACCGGTGATAAAAGAGTTGATATGTTACTTACCCGTGGTGGAATTGCTGGGATGATGGGAACCGTTGCATTAATCTTCGTAGCCCTTTCAATTGGTGGATTACTAATCAACTTAGGCATCATTAAGGCCATCATGGTTCCATTGACCAGCCATTTAAACTCTACTGCCTCATTGATCATTTCTGTCATCATTACCTGTTTTGGGGTCAACTTCTTCATTGGTGAACAATTCTTATCATTGATCCTGCCTGGTGAATCATTCAGTAAGGCATTTAAAAAGCACAATTTAGCCCCAATCGCATTAAGTCGGGCGCTAGAAGATGGTGGAACCGCCCTTACCTACTTAATTCCATGGGGGGTTGCCGGTAGTTTCGTTACCGCCACATTAGGGGTTCCGACAATGGCTTACATCCCATTCGTATTCTTAAGTTTATTCTCCCCAGTATTCTCGATTCTCAGTGCATTGACTGGTTTCAAAATCAAGCACATTCATGAACCAAAAGAAAATAATAAAGCTGTAACTGAATAATCATCAAAAATAGCCTGAACGTGAAGTCAAATTCACGTTCAGGCTATTTTATTTTTATTCCATACTAGCAACGGTATCATCGAACCGTGTCTTAATGTAATTAGCAGATGCCTTGAGCTTTTCTTTTTCCTCATCGGTAAGGTTAAGCTTATCTTGTTCAACAACCCCATCACGACCAATGACCGCTGGATATGAAAGATAGGTTTGGTATTCCTCATTCCAATTCGAGACTGGCAGTTCTGCACGCGCGTCGCTTAGAATGACCTTTGCCAACTTAACCGCAGCAGATGCGATCCCATAGTTAGTGTACTTTTTACCATGATAAACGGTATAGCCACCAGCTCGTGCTACTTCATCTAGATCTGCTAAGTCAACATTGCGTTCACTTGCTACTTCAGCGACTGGTCGCCCTAATGCCTTAACGGTCGACCAAGCGGTAAATTGAGAATTACCATGCTCTCCAAGGTTATACCCACCAACAGAACGAGGATCAATCTTTAATTCACCAGAAACTGCCCGTCGCATTCGTGAAGAATCTAACAGGGTCCCGGTCCCGATCACGCGATGTTTAGGAAAGCCCGTAAACTTCTGATACATCATCGTGATAACATCACACGGGTTGGTAATATCAATTAAAACCCCCTTAAAACCAGAGGATTTGAGTTTTTCACTGACGTCTCGCACCGCATTCTTGGTAAATGGTAATTCAATAAAGCGATCGTGTTCCTTATTATCTTTTTGTAATGAAATTTTACCAACTGCGGAAATGACGACATCAGCATCCTTTAATGCCGAATAGTCATTCACCGTAATGTTAGTATGTTCAGGTAAATTAGACATTGCATCTTGAAAATCGGTCGCATCTGCATTGACCTTATCTTCATTCGTATCGATCAAGACTAACTCATCGGTAACCCCATCCACTACGATATGATGAGCAACCGCTGCACCAACGTGACCCATTCCAATAACTCCAACTTTTCTTGTCATATGTATCCATCCCCTTAGATTAGTTATGTTCATTTTTAACAATGATTTTAGTATAGCACACTATCACATCATTTCAACATTAAATTCTAATCTAATTTTAATTAAACGAAGATGATACTCCTTAATAGCATTTTATTTTTTATCAGCATATCATAGTAATGTTCTATCATTTTACAGAGGTGAAATTAATAATGAATTCACAACGATCCGATGCATCACTAATTGCTATGTTTAAGTTCGTATTTGGCAAGGTTTTAAATAAACCCTGGCTGTTATTCCTAAACGTATTAGCATTGACTATTATTACCATATTGCAATTTGTAATGCCACAAATTGAGCAGTTCATAATCGATAAAGTCATCCCCAACCAAAACTTTCAATCATTACTGATAGTAATTGGCTTACTGATCTTAACAGCAATCGTGTTAGGAATCTTCAATTACGTTTCAACATACTTTATGAGCATCATGAGTCAAAATGCAATCACGGATTTAAGAAATCAACTCTATCAACACTTGTTAAAAATGGACACACGTTTTTTTGAATCCAGTAAAACGGGTGACTTAATGACAAGGCTAACTAGTGACATCAATAATTTGCAAAGCTTAATTTCTGCAAATATGCTGAGCATTGTGGGAAATATGTTTACGCTTATCGGGGTGCTAGCGTTAATTTTTTATATCAACTGGCAAATGGCACTAGCGGTTAGCTTAACATTCCCGTTAATGTTTATCGTCTACCGCGTCTTTCGGAAAAGAATTCGGAACGCCTTCCATCGAGCGCGGTATTCACAGGCATTGATGTCAAATCAAATGCAGCAAACATTGACCGAAATTGATTTGATCAAAAGTTTTACCAACGAGGAACTTGAAGCCAAACGATTCGACCAGTTGGCACAAAATAACCGCAAAGACTTAATTGACGCTGGACGTAATCAAGCGATCTTCAACCCGTTGATTGATGGAATCAATTATACTGGAGTCGCAATCATCCTATTGCTGGGGGCTTACTTTATCATCAAGGGCCATTTAACGATCGGTGCTTTAGTGGCCTACATTAGTTATGTTGCAATGGTCCAAAGTCCGATTCAATCATTCACGCGCTTGTTGAACCAACTCCAACAAGCCTTGGTTTCATACGGGAGAATCAAAACGATTTTAGATGAAACCCCGAAGGTGATCAATTGCAAACATCCCCGTCAGTTCCCAAACATTAAAGCTGGGATTAAAATTGAACACGTTTCATTTACCTACCAAGCTAATGATCAACAAAAGCAAAGCCGCCCCATTATTGACGATGTGAGCATCATGGTCCCATATGGTAAGACAACAGCAATCGTCGGGGCTTCTGGATCTGGCAAAACTACGATCACCAGATTGATCGATCGTTTCTATGACCTAGATCGAGGAAATATTTATTTTGACAACGTCCCAATTGCAGAAATTGACTTAAAATCACTGCGTTCCAACATCGCCATCGTTTCCCAAGATATTTTCATTATCGATGGTAGCATCAAGGACAATGTTTTATACGGACGTGAAAACGCCACCGACGAAGAAATCTGGCAAGTCTTGCAATTAGCAGACTTAGCAACATTCGTTCAGCAACTGCCTAATGATATCAACACCCAAGTTGGTGAACGTGGGGTTAAGTTATCTGGCGGCCAAAAGCAACGGATCTCAATCGCACGGGCTCTGTTAAAAGATGCCCCCATCATTATTTTAGACGAAGCCACCGCCAGTTTGGATAATGAATCAGAAAAGGCCATTCAACACGCATTGGATAATCTTTTAAAGTCCAAAACGTCAATCGTAATTGCCCATCGACTATCAACGATTCATAATGCAGATCAAATTATTGTAATGAGTAATGGCAAAGTCGTTGAACGCGGTACCCACGATTCATTGATGAAACAAAATGGTCAATATGCTGAACTGTATAATGCTCAATTTGAATAAAAAATCAGGACCGATTCGTTTATTAAGCGAATCGGTCCTGATTTATTTTTAAACCGGTGAAATCCAAAGGTTTAACCAAAATACAACGATTGTTAACATTTCAAATTCTAACGCAAAACGGTACCAATCACGGCTATTAAATTTAAACGTGCCAATTAGGTTCAGCAATGCCATGATCACTGCCAACCACTGGCTAATTGAAAGTGCAAGGTTCATTAAGTCATCGAACGGCCCTTCGTTCGAAACCAGGCTAATCCCAACCATTGAAAGCAAAATAAAAATCATCGCAATCCAGTTCAAAGTTTTCCAGAAATTTGATTGATTTTCATGACCTGTTAATTGTTGATTAGAGTTAACGTTTAATAACCAACCAATCCCAACGATCAAAAGAGATAAAATAATGATTAGCATGAAATCAGAGATTGGGGTTGGAGGAATTTCAGGAATATTACCATGGGTCAAACTTGCTGGTAGAACCGTTCTTAAAAAGAGAACGACTAACCAGCAGGCAAAAAAGCTAATGATTCCATCCAATAGGTATTGAGCAGTAATTTTTAATTTGATAATCACCATTCCATTCTGTGTAATGTCATCTTAACTATTGTATACCAATTGAGGCAGATTAGAAAAGCGTAAAAAGAGCTAAAATCATATGTTATTTAGCACTAAGTAATTCTTTTACGTCTTTTCTTTCTTTCTTTTCTTGTTCGATTTTCATAGTTTGACGATACTCATCTGCTTCTGGATATTCATTGAAATCTACAGTAACATTATCATATTTTTTAATCTCTTTTTCTATATCTTCAATTGATATGTTAAAAAATTCTTTATGGTTATTAATCATATTAACACGGTGAGAATTAAAATGACGATGCAACTTATTCTCAAGATCAAATGCATCTGAACTATATATAAAAGCATGAATATCAAATTTAAACGGAACCGAAGCACTGCTAAGTTCTTTAACTCTTTCCTCTGGATTAAGTCTTCTAGTTACACCAATCTTAACAACGTCATCACCAAATGAACCAATATTAGAAATAATATAAACATATCCAGCTCGAGCATTATATACACGATTATTTAAATTCTTAGACTCAGAGTTTTTATCTAAAATTTGTTGTTTTAGGCTATTTATTTCTTTAATTAAACCTTCATTATCTTTTTCTGTTTGAAGACGTATTTTTAATTCATCAATTGCCTTGTTGTAATGGTCAACATCTTTTTGTATTTTCTTTTGTTGTTTTTCTGTTTCACGTTTTAAAGCAGCATTTTCACGTTCAATTCTACGTTGTTCTTGTAATTCTTCCTTTTCCTCTTGTTTCTTACACTCATATTTAAAGGCAACTTCAAGTTCCTTATATTTAAGATTAAGATAATTATCTCGAATACTAATTTCATTAACAGAATACATTCTATTTAGTTGTTCAAATGATTTAGTAATCCTTAATTTCACTCGGTCATAATTTGAATGATTAGCCTTCTTAATTGCTTCTGTACACTCATTATTAAAACTACGAAGAATAGCTTTAATTTGATTATTATTCATTTTTCGTCCTAAAGATTTTTTATTATTAACAGTCCAATTAGGATTATAGCTAACACCTTTTTTACTCTTAACAAGTTCCTTTTGTTTTGAACGAATTTCACTCAAATAATCTTTATATTGCCAGGAATGTTCAAATTCGTAGTTTGGATCAAATAAACCATAATCACTTATTTCAACTTGAGAGCTTAAGTCACCTACTTCTGCCCTTAAATCTTCAATGCGATTATTTTCTTGACTGATTTTACGAATTAAGTACTTTAAATTTTCTCTTCTTTTCCTGATGTCACTGTCTAGGTTATTACTTTCTTCTCTTAATTTATCAATTTCTTGATTTAAATCAACTAGATTCATTTGTTTTATAGAAAGCTTGAAATTATTTTCTTTTTCCATTTTTGAATTTTGCTTTTCTAAATATTTAACTTCATCATTAAGTTTATTAACAATATTATTCAAAGTTTCTATTTCTTGTTTAAAACTATTAACATTAATTGCATCCTTAATCCATGAAACCATACTACTCCAGATTGACATTGGGAATGTATCTCCTTTTTTATAATCATTTAATTTTATCATGTTATATTAATAATCCAAAGTTATTTTTTATAATAAAAAAGATACCAATAATAGGTATCTTTTATTATTTATAACTTCGTTAGCCGATACTCATAACTATCATGCCATTCACCATCTAAGATAATCGTAGGGATCCCACGAACTCCAGCAGCTGATAGCTCCCTTGTTGTTTTTTGTGTCTCTTTACTAGTGTTATGCTTGATAACCCCATATTCTGATTCTAAATATTTTGGAACTTGACCTACCGAGTAACGTTTAAAATGATTTTGATTCTGTACTAAGCGTTGAACGAACGCAAAGGCCGCTTGCGGATGAGCAAAGTCAACGTATTCGTGGGCCACATTGCCAATTCTTAAAGCCGCCTTATCCTTGGTCCAAAATTTAATGTGCAGACTTAATCTTCCTCCAGCGATTGCAGTTTCAATGTTTTTAGCATTGCGACTCCACCACTTTTTGCAATAACGACAACTCAGATTCATGACGACCGTCAATTGGTGGGGGGCATCATTCTCCCCTAAATTCAAAGTGTCTTGACTATCAATTGGAATTGCTGACATTGAGATTCCCCCTATTCTTCTGCAACCGTAAATCGCGTCGTGTGATGGGCTGGTTTTTCGATTTCATCAATCACCGCTTTAGCTAGTGTTGAATATGAGATCTGCGACTTGCCATCTTTGTTCCGCAACACATGGTTATCACCTAATTGATACTTCGTAGTCGGCCCTTTATATACGTCAATCGCTGGGGAAATTCCTAACCAGTTCACATTTTTAATGTCACGTAAAAACAGATATTCATTTAACTGCTCTCTAAATAGTGGTAAATACGGCCTCATCATTGGTACATTACGCAAATCCTGAATTAATAGATGCTCATAGCGATGCCCCGTCAACAGACTGTTCGCCCCTAACATAAAGATCAACTTAGGCGCGTGCGTTTCGCGAAACATCGCCACTAACTTGGTAGCTAGATCCACTTGTAAGTATGCCTGGTCTGGCTTAGGCAAATAGGCATCCACGATTACGTCAAATTGTTCCAATTGCTCTTTAATCAACTCCATCGGATTTCCAGCAATCAGTGGCGTTGTTTGACCAAATAATGCAATTGCCTTGTCCGCATCCTCATCAATGGCGGTCATTTGATTCCCAGTCATCACGCCTTGGCGCATAATTTGATTACCAGTTAGAGTTGTCGCACCGATTACTGCAATTTTCATTTTCATTTCTCCCCGTTCAATTAATATAGTTACTATTTTAATGATATCGTTGATGATGGCAATTAAATTGAACTTATATAATTTATAATATATAACAAATTATTTATAATTACGGAAAGATTAGTCTCAATAATAAAAGAGTGTGCTCAATCAGCACACTCCCTAACAATGAATCATCGTTAATCCATATCAATTAATATTTTTGTCCCCGTTCATAAGAATTATTATAAGGTTTAAAGTCATGATCATGTAATTGATAAGCAGCATCGATTAGCCAATTTGTGTTGCGTATCAAGGCCCGCCCTTCTAAAATCAAGTCTGCTTGTTGATTTTGTAAGATGTATTCACATAGTCCTGGATTGTCCAATAACCCCACCGTAGCAACAGGAATTGAAACGGCGTGCTTCAATTCGGTTGCAAATGGCGTTTGATAGCCATCGTGAACTGGGATGTTAGGAGCCTTATTGAGCAACCCTCCAGTTGAGGCATCGATTAGATCAACCCCATCTGCTTCTAGCCATTTGGCAACCCGCTTCCAATCTTCAATTGAGTTTTGAACTCCCGAATCATCGTAGTCAGTCAATGATAATCGAATCCACAGCGAACCGCTAAACCGAGCCCGAACCGCAGTAATAATTTCATGAACTAATCGGTAGCGGTTTTCCAATGAACCACCATATTGATCCGTGCGTTGGTTAGTTAACGCAGATAAAAACTGATCTAATAAATAACCATGAGCACCATGAATTTCAATCACATCAACTCCAGCCCGCTTAGCACGTTCAGCAGCACGCACGAATGCATCCTTAACTTCAATAATTTCAGAATCAGTTAATTCATGGGGAACCGAATATGAATCGCTAAATGGAATTGCACTGGGTGCTGACACAATTTCAGCATCCTCAGCTTTTCTACCAGCGTGGTTCAGTTGCACCCCCACCTTGGTTCCAAAAGAATGAAGCATCTTAACTAACGCACTTAATTTATCGGCTTGGGCATCATTCCAAAGCCCCAAATCATTATCAGAAATTCGACCATCAGGTTGCACAGCGGTGGACTCAGTAATTATCAGCCCTACCTTTGACAACGCTCTGGCCCCATAATGAGCAAAATGAAACGGCTCTAAAATGCCATCTTTATTACGTACTTCATACATGCACATGGGTGACATCACGACTCTGTTATTAAGTTCCAAGTTCGCAATTTTTACTGGAGAAAGCAATAAACTCATTTATATCAGTCCCTTCTTTACTTACTAAAGTATAGCAAAAACACAAGGGACATACCATTATTTACAACGGTATCAAATATAGATATAAATGTTATAATTAATCTGAACATATATTAAGTAATCATTTACAAGTTTTAACTACAAAAGTGGAAAGTTGGGATAAGCGATGCAAGAAAACGATCTAGATGCTTCAAACCTAGTTTCAGAATTCTTGGATAAACATTTATACATTACGAACGAATTCTACGAATTAATGAATACCTGCTTTATCAATTATAATGGTTATGAAATTATTAAAAATGACGTAGAGGATAAGTTCGATAGGATCGATGTTAAATTATTCTTCAAGGATCCTACTAAGGATGTCCAACAAACAATATACATTGATGAAAAATCAGCCATTTTTTATCCTAATCCATCCAAGTATGGTGAATTAAGGACCTTTGCTTTTGAATTAACAAATAACTCGGAGGATTCTTATGGACCATTGTTCGATCCTCAATCCAACGTTTCTGGATTATATTTAATTAATTGGATCACGTTAAAAAAAGAAAAGAGTTCCAGTGATTGGTGGAACCACCCTAATGAAAATAAGATCGTTAAAATTCATTCATTCTTATTAGGTAAGTCTGATGTTAAAAAATTAATTGAAGATGAATGTAAAAAGAATTACCCCGAAACTAGTTATAATAATTTTGAAGATATCATCGACTACTTCAAAGAAGATAGTAAGGATAAAAGAGTTGATTTAGTGGGCGATTACAATAGTGATAGGGAGAATTCTATCTCAATTATTAATCCTAGAATTGACGGAACTTCAATTCTTATTGGGACTGACATTTTAAGAAAAATTTCACTGGCTGAAATTACTTCTTATGAAGATCAGCCACCTAAATGCTTTTTTTTGAAGGCATAACCGATTATGAAATTACAACTAATTTTACCTCTGGAACTAGTTAGTAAGCTTGATTTGGATAATTTCAATATCGAAAGATCATTAACGGCAAAAGAGCAAGATTCCAAGAAGGGGCAAACAATCCAAGTCATTGCCACAAATGTAGATGAGGCAAATGACATTGCATGCGAAATCATCCCTGATTTAATGTCATTGAGCCCTGCTTATCAGTACCGTGATTTTTATACGATGCTAAACGTTTGGATGGATGAATTCGTTGAAGATTGTGAAATCTATTTCCAAAGTGACGTGGAGGAATTCATTGATGGTGATAAAGATGAGCAAGCTTTCTACCACTACATGGATTCCCTTGGGTTGATAGATGGTGATCTTACAGAGTTCATCAATACAAAAATAACGCCATTAGGGGCTAGTTTAAAATTTATAAGTTAATCCAATCTAGTTAAAGAAAAAATGCCAGCGATTATTTCACTGGCATTTTTTATGTTCTCAAGAACAACAAGTTAGCGAACCTGCTACTTTGCTACTTTTTGCAGAACAAATTTTTCATCATTTAAGACAAAGTAAAATGGATCTGATGGATCATCTGGATGGTTAGATTTTAAATCTAATAGTTTTTCACTTTTAATTTCTTCATCACTATGGTTAACGCGTAACTGCTTAATATACTCATCCACTGGAACGCTTTTAATATCGTTATGGTCATAGTAAAGGTTTCTAACCTCACTCGCATCATTATTTTCTAGCAAGTATTTGATCAAAGCAATTTGCGATAAATCAGTAACGATTGGCACAAAATTAGTATAGTATTCGGTTTCCTCATATGTATCAGTAAAGTTACGATAGGTTATCTTCAAGGCCAAGTTGTTTTCAACTAATTCTGAACTCTTAATTGTATAGGCATTGCTTACAAAAGCCTGTTGGAGTGCATACTTATTAACTAGGGAGCTAGCATCAAAGTCATATGGCTTCGCTAGCGAAATCCCATAATAATCTGGTTGGGTATTATGATAATTATATACATCATACGGACCGATAAATAGATAGATAACCTCTGTCAGATCCATATCGATTTTTTTAGCATTTAATTCAGATTGTAGCTGCTTTAAGTTCCCAACATGGTTACTTGAAGAATGGTCACTAAAGGATAATTGGTAAATGTTTCCATCTGACATTTTGATCACAAAATAACAACTATTCGTGCTTTCTGACTTTTTAGAATTAATAATCTTTTCAATCTTGATCTCTTTACCTAACATTACTGATATTACTTTTTCCATATCTGTCATAAAATGAAATCTCCTTAAATAAAATTTATCAAGTAACAAAAATGATTCAATGTTACCGAACTAATTTGATGAAACTTAATCAAAGTATATTACTTTAAAAACTAGCAATCAATAACTTTTTGTTGCTATTCATTGAAGTATCTGAACTAGCTTTTTCTCAAATAATGGTGCTAATAAGTGGTTGCCCTTAATCGTCGGATGCAAAAAATCATCATTTAGATAATTATTTTGTAAGTTGTTCATCTTCAGATTCAAGTCCTTGTCATTATACAAGTCTAAAATTGTGAACTTCCACTTCTTCTGTAATTCATAAAGCGAATTAACTAGTTGTGCATACTCAGGATGCTTTTCGTTAACACAAGTATAAACTAAAACTGGACAGTCCCAGTAATCGTTAACGTATCTCAAAATAAATTCGATTGCCCCAATCGTAGTATCAGTATCAAATGCACTGTAGTCATAAGTCAATGCAGTTTGCCCCAGCGGCTTATTTGAAGATTCATCATTAGTTGACAACTGCAAGACAAAGGCATCTAACGAATCGTTTATTGAAATATTATTCACTAACCGTTTATGATAAGTCAGATTGGATGAACCAGCTAGTGTAGTTCCAGAAATAGCCTCTTTAACTGGAACGATGCCATCATTACTAGCTAAAATATCAACAAATGAAATGTGATGGGACTTAAAGCCCTTCGTCACCGATGACCCAAGAAAGGCAATCCGCTTCCCCTTTAAGACTCCAGCACCCTGGGATTTACTAAATTGCATATAATCGGGATCATCTAAAATGTGCTTGCGAGTAAATGGATTACTAGTAATTTCATCACTGATCAAATTCATCATTCCACTTAATTTTACGTTCAAAGCTAATCACTTCCTAATTGTTACTGATTATACACTTTGCAAAATAAAATATATAAAAAACAGTCTTATATTAAAATAATAATAAAAATTAAAAACGTTTAACAGTGGTTTCCCAATATAATATATAATAAAAACATATTTATGAATTAGCAATGGGAGGAATTTGCATGAAAGACGTGCTCAAAATATTAAAAGAAGCTACTGATGCCATTCACTATTTAGGAACAGCTGAAGGTAAAAAGTTCACAGATGACTTAAACATAAAATACTTCGCTGTGTTGAACCATCGCATCGCTAAATTAAGTGATGAAATTGAACTTTCAAAGGTTAATATTGCGAATGATTTTGCTAAAAGAGCACAAATCGTAGATGAACAACCCTTAACTTCGAATCAGGTTAAAATGATGTTAGCGCTTGAAGAAAAGGTAAAGGTCAAGCAGCACTCTTACAGTAATTACGATTTCAAGGAAATTACGCTTGATTTAATGATTCACTTGCAAAATAACATCGACACCTTTAAAAAAATCGTTCAATATGAAAAAGAAAATGGCCTCTCTGAGTACTTTCCCACCCATAATAAAAAAATGATCATCGAATTAAAGAAGCTATACAAGATATTATCTAAACACCAAAAAGACTATTACTATTATAGCGATGCTTTTAATGAAAACATTAGTTTCATTAAAAAGACCGACTTACCCGTTGACCTATAAATTAAAAAAGAAGTCACCATCAACGATGGGACTTCTTTATTTATTATTAATTCTTTTTATGATTGGGGGATGGGGAACCTTTTTTGCCATTCATATGATTCACAGACCCATTTGTTGACTGGACATTGGCTTTCAATTCATTGATCTTATGAACTAAAAGACCAATTTGATTTTCCTTTTTAACTAGCATGTAAATTAGTGAATCTTGTGACAAGTTCACCTTATCTTTAATCAGCACATCGCGCATTTGATTAACCTCTTCTTCACGTTCTGCTTCAATCGATTCGTGAAAATTATCATCATAGTCTTTTTCTACTTGGTACTGCGTAATGTAGCATTCAACATCATAAGCGCTAATCAACTTATACTTATGTTTAAATTTATCATTATCATTTGCAATGCTAACTGATTCGATCTCATCAGTTGGTTTCCCAACGATCTTTTTAATCAAGTTATACTTGCTAGATTGAGACTTCAATGAAACTTTAATGTCATTATTAATGGCGGCTCTAACAGTAGCATCCACCGTAAAGTAAATTTCCTTGTGATTGGAATTAGAACTAGTGGCGACCACCACTCCATACTTCCGATCTTTAACCCAATTATATTCTACCATTTTACATTCAGCTCCTTTAAGTCCTTTTGTAACAGGCGATTCCATCGTTACTGTAAATATTAGAGAATAAATCGAAAAATATCTCGATGAATGATAACATTATTAATGTTATCCTAAATAAGGTTAATAGTCACTAAATAATAATTGCTAATTTTTCAAGGGAGCTGACTGTGTAATGATTAAAAAAATTCATAAATTATTGTATCCAGTAATCCACTTATTTAGAAAAATGGGGTTATTAAATACCATTGCTTTCATTAATGGCTTGTTCGTCTCAGCAGTGCTTTACTTGCTGTTGAGCCTATACGCTTTAAAGCATTGGCCATTGCCAACGTGGTACGTTTGGACATTCTACGGCGTATGGATGCTAAGTTGTGTTGTTTCGACCTATGATATAGCATGTAAAAAGTTCCTAGATGATTAGTTTTTAGTAGTATTAACTCAAAAAAGACATCAATTGATCCTAAAATGGATGGTTGATGTCTTTTTGATGTATTGTGGTAGAAATGAGATTATTGACACCAATTTATAAATTAAATTGATAGTTGAAATTTGATTTATTTATTCTTTGCTCAGTCCATTGTTACTTATTGATTTATCAAACGAAACGCGATTCCAATAATAACAAAATTTAGTTGTCCAAGAATTTAACCCTATAAAATCAGAAGTCGTCTGATGTTATTTCAATACTGCTCCTATGATAATAATATAGACCATTTTTATGGCATGTCCTTTAGCGCGTACCATAATGAATGAACTCTAATTCACTATAATTATAAATCTTAATGTACCATTTGAAATTATATAAATACTTAACTTAATTTTATAAAATATTTAAGCTGAATGATATAATTAAAAATAATAATAGATAGTCACAAAAATTGATACATAAACGTATATATAAATGCATAACCAGGGAGATGTTTACTATGAAAATTAAAAACAAACTTGTAAGCTTGATGACGGTGTTGATCACATTCTTTACCGTTAATACCGTCACGAAAACCGTCCACGCTGACCCCAATCCATTAGCCGGGGCTGACCCAAGGGTCGTCAACCAAATTTTGAACAATTTTAGTGTAAACATGCCGAACCGCTATTTACTTTATGATCCCAATCCATATATGGCAAATGCCAATTATAAAAAAGGCACCAAAGTGATTTATAATTTTACCAATACCAGTTTACAATTCAGCCAACTTCCGGCAAATGAAACTGATACCCAATATGGCACGAGAAAAATTAAAAATCAAGCAACCGGAACCATCGTTAAAAAAACCATGAGTGATTGGGGAATCATGTATTACCAAGTTAAATTCAACTATCCTAAAAAAACGTATTGGGTACTAGCGGCCGATTTACATCTACCAAAGAATCCCAATAAACATAACACCACCGTCACTGATGCCGAAAACCAAGACGTGGGGCTCAACTATGTTAACTACATTCGTGATCAACATGGGTTACAACCCTTAACATGGAACGACCATCTCTATACCTTAGCCCTGGAACGAAATCAACAACTGATCAAAACTAAATCAATATCACATTATGCTGCTGATGGTAGTCTTCAAGTTGACGATTTAATTAAACAACATGGCTGGGATGACGATGGTGTTGGTGAAAATATTCAAAACACATATTCATCAGATACACCAACTGATACCATGATCAACATGGTCAACGAATTCACGTACAACGATGCCGTTGGTGAAAAATGGGCCCACCGTAGAAACATCTTAAGTACAATCGCTACCCAAATGGCCATGGCAACCACTTATAACGACGGAAAGTATTACCAAACCATGTTATTCGAAGAATAGTAACAAACAAAAGCATTGATTATTCTTTGCTTTTCATACATATATATTTTAATCGAAATGATGAATAAGCATTATGATACCAAAAAATCCTTAATCAATGCGATGAAAACATGGATTAAGGATTACAATAATAATAGATTAAAAGAAAAACTAGGATACCAGTTACCAAATCAATATTTGGGATTGATATCCTAGCAAAAGTATTAGTCTAACCGATTGGGGTCAGATCATTCGCTTTTTATTTTTTATAAAATTTACATTAATATAAATGAATACTATTTATCCAATTGTGAAATTCCGTCTCCTAAAGCGCTGAATAATTGTCTAATGTTTGACCATTGATTCACAACATCAGGATCTTCATTAGTTTGAGATCCATCAGAGCCTTGGCTGACCTTTTGGCTTCCAGATACAAATGTAGCTTTAATAGTAGTCAGCTTATCAAAATCAGAGTGTGATAATTTACTCTTCAAACGATTGGCAAATCTTAGATAAATTGAATTAGCAACATTTTCTATAGCTTTCATGTTACTAGAGGACATCATAACATCATCATTTGAACTAACTAAATCACTTGCATCCACATTAGTACCCATATCAGTAGCAATATTATTTAATGATGATCCAATGCCGCTATAAGATAATGAATATCTAGGGGAAGCAACAACATAATTATCATTATTAGATCCTGGAATAATATCGCTACTAAATTCAGAACCAACTTGATTATTATAAAATTTAATATCATCATTTAGCTGATTAGCAGTAACATTAACCTTTTGCTGATTAGCTTTAGATTTAAAAATAGTCTTGGTATTTTTAGTCTTTTTCTTACTTTTTTTAATATTTTTCTTCAATACCTTAACATGAATATTTTTAGCATTTGTAACAGCTGAATGAGATACCAAAACTGGTGCAACTAGAATCAATGCTAAAAATAAAGTTAAAAGTTTTTTTGAATTAATCATTATGTAATCTCCTTATAAAAAAATATTATACGTCAAGCAAAAATATTATACATTAAGGAAATATAAAAATCAATATTTAATTCTGCTCCTATGATTAAATTTTGGACAAAATTTTTAATCCGATATAATTATTATTAAAAGGAGCTTTTTATTATGCCAAAATCATATTCAAAAGAATTCAGAGATTCAATTATTTCACTATCAAAGCAAGGCCACAGTATTAAATCATTAGCTAAAGAATACGATGTTTCAGCTAACACGATCAGTCGTTGGTTGAAACAGAGTTCCACTATTAATGTTGATGACAAACAAATTTCTTATGAAAAGTATGTTCAAATGGAAAAGAAATTAGCTCAAGCTCAGGAGGAATTAGAAATTTTAAAACGAGCTGCGGTGTTACTTGGGAAGCGTTAACAATCAAGAAAGCCTTAGGCTTTATCAAGGATAGTTTAGAACATGGACACCGCTTAGCTACCACTCTAAGGGCTTTTAAAATGCCTAAGAGCACCTACTACTATTGGGTAAATCATGAACCAACCGCTAGATATAATCAAAATGTTATTTTGAAACGGGCAATTTTGGTGGCATGGAAAAAGAGTCGATACGTTTATGGATACCCAATAATTCACCAAGTCCTTTTGAACAAAGGAATCAAAGTAAGATCTATAGATATTTGGAAGCTAATGCATTCAATGAATGTTCATTCAGTTCTGAATAAAAAGTATCTTAAGCCAACCACGCATAACGATTATGAACAAAGATCCAATTTAGTTAAGAAAGATTGGTGCACCGCATGGTGTGCAGATATAACTTATATTCCATTAACTAATCATAAATGGGTATATTTAGCTAGTGTCTATAATCCCAATAACCATCAGGTCTTATCCCATCAAGTGGGCAATGAAATGACTGCTGATTTAGTGACTAAAACGATGCAAAAAGCAGTTAAGAACGCTGACAAACTCGTTTTCTTACACAGTGATATGGGTAGTCATTACACTAGTGATCAATTCGAAAAATTATTAAATAAGTTGAATATTAAGCATTCTTACTCACTGAAGGGGCATCCTTACGATAATACCTATATTGAGAATTTTCATTCAATGCTGAAACGGGAACTTGTTTTTCAAACAAAGTTTGAAAGCATCGAGGAAGTAATCGCCCGTATTGATTGATATGTAAGATGGTACAACAATGAAAGAATTAGCTTGGTAAAAACTACATAAAATTGGTCCAAGTTATTGACATAGGAGCACACTAAAATTAAATACTAGTCATCCACTAACAAAAACACCATCAAGTCCATTGAACTTGGTGGTGTTTTAATTTATTTTATATAATTATACTTACTAAATGCATTTTGCTACATTTTAATCATTAGGATTAGTTGCACTCCATGTCATTGAATCTTTATTAAGATAAAGAGTTCCATTTGGATTACTCTGCTTTACTAGAGGAGCAGCAGCTTTGTAAACATTATACATTTTATTAAAGTATTCAGCTGTTCCCGCTCCTCCTGTATATGAAGGATTTTGAATATCATTACCTAAAGCATCAATGTAAGCATATTTATATGCGGGATTATTATAATAACGAACACTTAATTGTGATCCACCTTCATCATTTGGACCTTGCGCTTGCCAAACTTCACCACCATTATTATAATAATAGTTTTCAATAATACTTCTATTCTTTACAAACCATTCTCCAAATGATGAATATTTTGATTGTTTATCAGTACCATCAGAGTTTAGTTTTTCTTTCTTACTTTTAGCTTTTTTCGCTTTCTTTACTTTTTTAGTAGATTTATGTTTCTTAGTAGCCGCACTAGCTTGTTGGTAACTTTGTAAGGTTGTAACACCAGTACCTGCTAATAATGCACTTAATGAAAGTACTGTTAAGAATTTCTTAGCCTTCATAATTATCATCTCCGTATAATTTTGTATGTATTACATGAAACATGATAACATTTATTGTTTATCATATCTAGTTTCATGTAAGTTAAAGTATCTTAAAAATTTATGGGCAATTAATTTAATTTAATAATATATTTAAATGTTTTCGTAATGAAGATTCGTTACGTTTTTTTGATCAGTAGAACTTGTAGTAGGTCTTAGTACCGAAGTCTAGTTTGTTACTATCTGAACGTTGGTCAACGTAAACGATATTGTGAATATTTTTGAACTTGTTTTGAATTTCATTTTTGGAATTAGATGGTTTAATTGTTGCGGTGTTGTAGCCCTTAGCGGTGTATGACTTAGGGTTTAGTCCATGAGTACGATACTTAGCGACCCAATTGGCAGGACGGGTTTTAGTGAAAATCTTGTCAATGTTAATGTGATAGTAATCACGGTATAATTTCTTGATATTGATATATTTTATATCATGACCATATTTACCACCGATTTTATTTAAATCGTTGTCGAATAGGAGGTTTAATTCGGGGTGGATATCGGTAATGGATTTTCCAACTTTAGCAGCATATTTTGTCCAACTTTTTGGTGGTAATTGACTAGATGAAATCTGTCCATTTCTTTGCATTTCTATTTTAATACCGTCGATGTATCCTTTGGATGTGAATCCACGTTGATATTTAAGCGTGTTTTGATTAAGATATTGGGGTTTAGTTTTCCAAATAGGCATTTGGCTAAGAGGTGCGTTAGGATTGGCTAAGTTACCAGTAGGGTTATCATCTTGTGTCCATTTAGGTGTTTTAAGATTTGGGCTACCTAAGTAGTCAGCATGTGCAACGTTAGCAACATTGTTACCACTAAAGTTACTAAAGTTAGCAACAGTGACGAGACTGGCCGTCGCAACGGCCATTAGGACAGATTTCTTGAGAAAGTTTTTGATCGGGTTCATACTTTAACACTCCTTTATTATGTGGTGCTCTAACGGATATCCGTTAGGTTTTTTGATTAGAAATCGTTTTTATTGCTTGTTTGGTCTTGATTGGATAAGAGAACACCATGAGCACGATCAAGCATAGTTTTTGCGTATTTAGCATTGTTCATTGCTGTAGTGTAAGTGAATGGCTTGTAACCTTTGACCATATATTTACTTGGGTTGATACCATTGGCGTATTTCTTAGTGTAGTTCTTGACGGGTGACTTGGTAAGTAGTTTTTCAATTTTAATGTGGTAAACTTGACGGTAAAATTTCTTAATGTTGATAAATTTGTTGTTGTATTTGTAATTACCCGTTTGATTTTCATAAGTCCAGATTACATTATTGGTGATTAAAGCAATTACTTGGTGTTTATTCCACCCGGATGTGGTTTGAGTCCATGTTTTAGGAATTATGTGTTTAGTGTCTCCACCAAAAGTCATGGTTCCATCGTTGTTTAAGTCAACGGCAATACCTTCGAGGTATACTCTTTTTACTGTGGCACGACGGTATTTTCCGTCGATACTTTGAAAGTGAGACCCAGTTTTGTAAACTGGCATAGTTGTGACGGATGCATTTGGATTAACAAGTGTTTCTTGAGCTGATTTATCAACACCTTTGTTGCTACCATTTTGATTAGGATCGTTAGGGTTATATGCAGCAAGTGCTACATTCGCCACGTTATTTACGTTAGCAACACCAGCAACAGTGACGAGACTGGCCGTTGCAACGGCCATTAATACAGTTTTATTGAGAAAATTTTTGATCGAGTTCATACTTTAACACTCCTTTAGTATGTAGTGCCCTAACGGATATCCGTTAGGGTTTTTTTTAGTATTTAGTAGCGGTACTAAAATCATTCTTTGGTGACCATCGTCTTTGGTCTTTGTATGAAATGTTGTGTAAACTGTTAATTTTGTTTACAACTTGTTGTTTAGACCATCCTTCATGATCAAGACTACTTGCTGAGTATCCTTTAACCATGTATGATTTAGGACTAACGCCATGAGTGCGATACTTAGATTCCCAATTCTTTGGGCGGGTGTAAGTTAATAGTTTGTCAATATTAACATGGTAGTAGTCTTTGTATAATTTCTTAATGTTGTTGAATTGTTTTTTTGGATTATCGGTATATTTTGTAGGATATCTTGTGAAATCACCGTTGGTTACAAGGGCTAGTTCTGGGTGTGTGTATTTGAATCCACCTGATTTATAATTATATTTAAGCCAACTTGATGGAAATGATTGTTGTAGTGTTAATCTTCCGGTTGTTTCTAGTCGAACTTTTAATCCATCTAAATAGAAATATTTGAATCCATTTCTAGCATATTTTTGATTTACACTACCAGGTGTCATATATTCAGGCTTTAATACAGCAATATTATTTCCGGTTTTGTCTTTACTTGCGATATTTGTGTATTGGTTTCCATATTTACCATTCGGATTAGTCCATGCATCATACTTAGCTGCATTCGCCACGTTATTTAAGTTAACAAAGTTAGCAACAGTGACGAGACTGGCCGTTGCAACGGCCATTAAGACAGTTTTCTTGAGAAAGTTTTTGATCGAGTTCATATTTGAACACTCCTTTAATATGTAGTACCGTTACAAATATTTGTAACGGGTTTTTTGTTTGATTAGTTGACGCTGTGGTATTCACTTTGATTCTGCTTTTTAACTTCTTGGTATGTTAATGCGCGACGATAAAATGTTTTGTTGCTAAAATCGTTATATTTTGAATTACCACGTTGGTCTTTTAGATAAACGTTGTGGACCTTGTGGTCGAATAGACTTTGAACGTAACCTTTTTGGGTTAAGGCTTTGACACGAACTTGGCGAATGACATCTGCGTTGTAGCCTTTAACCATGTATTTACTAGGATTCATACCTTTTTTGAAATACTTGTATTGATTTTTAGGCTTATTAACGGTTAGTAATTTGTTTAAGTTAACGTGGTATACTTGTTTGTACATAGATTCTACATTAACTAGCATCCCACCAGAGGAATATGCATTACGATATTTAGTTGGGACTGCATATGAAATTCCATCTCTTAGCATGTTGAATTCCGGATGATTTTTCCAGAATGATGGTTTTTCCATTGCCTTCATCCATTTTGAATTAGGATAAGGACTTAAGCTACCATCACTATCAAGGCTTACCGGAACGCCTTCAAAGTATAGTTTTTTATTGCTTTGTCTATAGTATGCGTTATTATTAATAGGATTTTTTACTTTGTAAATGGGCATGGTAGTAGGGGATGCATTTTTGTTAATCCATGTGGAAAAACCAGATGTGTTTTCGTTGGTCCAGTCAGTAGTTAATGGATTTTCGGTCACTTTTGCATTAGCAACGTTATTTCCGCTAACACCAGCAACAGTGACGAGACTGGCCGTAGCAACGGCCATTAGGACAGTTTTCTTGAGATATTTATTCATAATTATATGTACCAACTTTCTTCTTAATAATTTCTTAATTATAATTTTACCATATGTCTAATATATACCCAAATTAGATGTGATCATGTGATAATATCTAAAACGTTTTTATATCGCATCATTTTTTAGTGTGCATTTATTTTAGTACATTATAAATACTGAACTTAATTCGGTGTTTTATTTGTTAATACATTTGATTTAATGCTCATCTGGGACCCGCTTAACCCCTGGACCCCCCTTACCTACGGGAAAAGCTCTGCTTCCCCCTTCGGTCAGTGTACCAGGGGCGCCCCAGATTGCTCCTTAAAATAGTCTATATTATTGATAAGACGCTATCGAGTATATCAAGATCGTTAAAATAGTTTTATGCAATTTTTTTGACAGCTAATATGTCTTATAGTATATTTAAAAATAAATAGTAGTATTAGTAGCACTTTATAGCTACTCGTAGCTCCGCTGCGTGAGAGGTCAAAGCAGCCTAACCATAAAATGTTTCGTGAATGGATTTAATCCATTCCGTAAGTGGTGGACTTATCGACGACAAATACACCACCATAAAATAAACTCTGTCGAGGCATTGCCAAACAAGTTCTGAACGCTCGAACTTGGGAACTGATGAGGGTAGAATACGCAGTTCTATGGATTGAAATTAATTCGTATTGGCTGGTGAGTCTGAAGACCAGGTGAGGCTGGCAGACTTGTGAGCAACAAGCGTTTGCTTGTTCAGAGGACGTTCTTCCTAATATTAGGGAGCAATATCGCAAAAAATCACTATAATACATAATACAAATGATAATATTGTAAAAAGTGGACGGGAGACAGTGCTTTCCGTCCTAAGATTCGTAACAAAAGAGCTCGAATAATACATGGCGTGCCGCCATTAGTATGATTGTGTAAATGATGCACTAATGTTCATTTTTAACTTGTTAATATTCACTAGCAATTTTAAATGGATTTAGTGCGCAATAATAAACTAAAGTACGTTAACTCCCCTAGTATTAGGGGTAAATGTCGCAAAAATATGATAATAAAAACTACAAATAATAACATCATAAAAGAACATCGGGAAGCAGAGTTTCCTGTTTTAAAATGCGTAATAATGACATCATTCAAAGATTTCATCCAATGTCAGGGCGTACCGCCCTTCGTATGATTATGTAGATAGCTATTGGTGGTTTCCAATTTTAATGTAATAGTAGTGCCATAAGCATCTACCATGTTAATTAACCCTCCCATAAATAAAGGACCGCAGCTGTGGTCCTTTATTTAGTTTTACCATCCAAAGGAGCTGATGTATATGTTCAAAAATCATAACCAGTTTAATCTAATGCTAGATGAACAGCTGCGCTTCCAACTCCCACTAGCCAAGCTAGCCAGCTTCCATTTAGCTCCTGAGCAACAGCGCTCAGTGTGCTTTATCCTAGGTGATCAACACTGCCAAGTCCCCATCAACAAAGAGGGGGTGGGACGATTAGCTAAAAAGGATGCCATTAAGGAGCAACTCGGTCCTTATAATGCCCTCCTGCTCACGGTCCATCAAGGGACGCTAGTGGTCAAGAACAGTGAGCAGTTGCTGCAACAAGATATCAAGCATTTGGCTAGCCAGTACGGAGCCCATTGCCTCCGCAGCAACTATTTAGCCACCACCGCTCAAATTGCCTGGGCCTTCATGCAAAAGGCTGATATGAACGTTCAAAAGCTCAATCAACTCATGTATCTAACATATGCCTATCACCTGATCAAGTACCATGGGGAGCGCCCCACCCTGCCGCAGCGCCATTCGCAACTATTCAATGCCCAGTTCGTTGCTACGGTGAATGGGCCCCGCTGTACGGCTTATGATTTCACTGGGATTGAACGCGCCGGCATATCGCAGCTCGATCCTGAGTATCCTAACGTTGCCCTCTGTTTTGAAGCTGCCATGGCAGTGGATTATGTATGGCAAATCTATGGAGCGTTCAATGCCTATCAATTAGCAATCATCATTGAGCGTGATGGAGTCTGTAACTTCGCGTTCAATGATTCTACGGCCCCAGCGACCAAACAGGGGATTCATATCACTGATATCAACATCCATGGTCACTACCAAGCGGCCCCCTTCTTTGATCAAGATACGATTCCCCCTAAGGAACCGCCATTGGATGATTCCATAATTGACATCTTTGAATAAATATTAATCGCAAACAGCACACCATTAAACGGTGTGCTGTTTTGCATTCTCAGGAGGTTTTACCATGCATCCACCATGACGTCACTACAAACATTCTATTTATCATTCGCTAACCAGAAAGGAGTCCTAAGTATGGACATTATTAATTCACTTAAAATTGCTAAGGCATTATTTAGCACTAACGACCCTCAGTACTTCAAGGAAGTCATCTCACATATCTACACCATGGCTAGTAAGCGCTATGATGCTAACTATGGTAAGGAGCTTGATCACATTGAGCGCGACATGTTGCCTGCGGAACACCCTAAAGCCCTCGCTAACATCTATCGATCCATGTGTGTGGCAGAGCATAAGTATCCCTCTGATAAGGGCTTTGCCGGGAAGAACATGTTCCTATACGCTATCTATTCGGTCATCCACAAACAGCTCAACCCCAAAGATGTTGCCCACAAGTTCCGAGGGGCTAATTTCAAGGTTGCGGTGTTAGGTGCTAATCAAGCCATCCTATGGCTACGTAGTTAAGGAGGCCCCCCATGTATGTTCAAATCAATCCCCCATAACCACAGGCGGGCACTAAATGATGTTATCCAATCTAAAACTAAAGGAGACGGTTAAATGACAATGAAGGAAGATACTAAACAACTACGCTTGATCAATAAACTGATGGCAGCTAAGAACTTGAACCTGGCCCGCTCAGAGATTGAGCTGACCCGCAAGATTACTGAGCTATCCAAGGAGTTGGCCAAGTTAAGGTCAATCAAAGATGACTACGTTAAGACGATGAGCGAGACGATCAACAACCTCAGTGAAAATCATCTCTACTATGTTAATGATCAACAACAGAAGCTGGATGCCAGCCAACGGTTGGCCGATCATGAATCAACTCCGGAGCAAAAACGGGGCATGAACTACCGAGGCTACGCTGGGGGCGCCTTGATCAAATACCTCGCGCACCAACAGCAAACCTCCGATCATAAATAGTCAGTAATGCTCAGTAGCAACGCCCGGTGGCAACCAGGAGGGTTCGACTCGCTCCGTTGTTATTGATGGTGCGTGCCACCATCAAGCGTTCAAGGGACGTAGTTAATCACTACGCCCCTTTTTTGATGCCTACACTAATGATTTCCAGAAAGGACTTGAGATTATGACATTTCTAAATTCCAATCGCTTCGCCGCTTTAAATCAATTTTTAACCACTGTTTCTGAGTGCGATCAACAGTATCATATTAAATCCATCCTCTTCTGTAATAACGCTGCTTCGACCTCATCGACCTACCTGATCGTGGCTGATGGGATGGGGCGCGTCTACTCACTGGGCTTCAGTGATCACTCGGCGTTCAGACATCGGATCCCAATTGACCCCGCAGTGCCAGTGGCTGCCATGGTGGCAGAAGTCCAAGCTAATGCACCCCTCAATTGTAAAATTAACTTCAGTAGTGATGTTGCGTTCTTCGGGATCCATGAGGCCAAGCCTTACAAGTATGCAGATGTTCAATCACTGAAAAATAAGTGTGCCATTGAACGGAGCTTTTCATCAGATGTCTGCTACATCAAGCGTGTTGACCTAAGACACCACGGCAAGACGCTCGTCGTAACGTATACTTCATACCACAATCCCAACGTGGATAAAGAAGAAGTCACCTATGTCAACTTTATCCCACACACTAACTTTGCTGATTTTAGACTAATCAAGTTCTTGACCAGCCGCTATTCAACAGCCAAGGCAAAGCTCTTGTTCTACAACAACCATGATGCCCAGATGGATAAGTACCTGCGTGCCCAAAACAACTTCAAAATGGATGCAAAACGCCCCAATAGCTGGATCTACGGGCAGAAAGGAAGTCCTGAATATGTCTAATCAGAGCGTAACCACTTATCGAGCGGTGCTTGATTTCTTCTCAGTTAAACTAAACCAACGCTCAGCCGCCATGGCTAAAGCGCTGACCTACATGGCCTATACTGATTACCCTGGCCCAGAGCAGTTGTTCCTAGGCCAATATCGAGCTAATCGCTGGCCGTTGCAGTATCACATCGGACCTCGTGACCAACCACCAGGCCCGCTAGTTCTAACCCCGCAGACGATCGCATTCTTAGAGCAGGTCTGGAAGATGTATGGATACATGAATCAATTTGAGCTCCACCTCATCTGTCTCATCAATACCCATGATCACCACCAGCACCTCGTGATCAGTAACCATGACGCAAACTAATTGTGCCCATGCCCATCCTTGATTGGATGGGTTTTTTTATCGGGCGCACAATAATCGCAGGAGAGTAAAAAGATAGTAACGCTCGATTGGGCTATTAAAAATGGATATAAATTAGGTAGATAAGGAGCACCAAATAATGAAAACACATAAAATATTAACCATCCTCAATACATAGTGAACCGTGGCCACATCATTGCATACTCACTATCGAAGGGAATCAGTATCACTGGTAAGTACAACCCATCAGATCAGTCGGGTGATCAAAACAACCCTAAGAACCTATTTACCCAGACCGCTTATAGTAATCAACGAGTTCAAACCCGTTTTGAAACTGTCGTTAGAAATGCTTTAAAGCGTAGCGAAAAGGTCATTTACCAGGTAAAGCCAATCTTCAAGGGGAATGATTTAATGGCTCGAGGAGTTCAAATGCAAGCAGTTTCCACTGACGGTAAATTGAATTTCAACGTTTACCTATTCAACGTCCAACCAGGCATAGAATTCAACTATGCAACTGGTCGCTCAAAGACCAACCTGCAAATGTACATTACACAACCATATGCAAGATAAATAAATAAAGACCAGTAGCATTAAAATATGCTTATGGTCTTTATTATTTACTTTGTAGATTTGGAATTAAAATTATTCTTATCGCTAAATTGGCGTTGGTCAGTATACTCAATTCCAGTTAATTTATCAATTGTTTTCTTAAATTGATTAAATCGCTTATTGTTATTAGATTTATAACCGCTAGCGTCTGGGAAATATTGTTGAAAAATTTTGTAATTGGCTAGGTTAAATCCATGAAGACTTCTTGGAATCGTATATCCCTTTACCATATAAATTTTTGGATCTAAACCATTCTTATATTTAGTTTTCCAATCACTAGGTCGCGTCTTGCTAATCAGTTTATCAATGTTCACATGATAAACATCCTTATATAGTTTTTTGATATTAACATATTTAGTAGAATACTTATATTTATTATGGAATGCAAGTGTAGACATTGCATCATTATAAAGCAAATTTAATTCCGGCCTCTTTACGTAGTTTTTACCACTCAACCAGGACTTATTTTTAGTACTATCATTTTCAGATAGTGTTCCATCAGCTGTTAAAGTAGCTTTAATTCCTTCGAAATAAATATCTCTAGAATGAGATCTAATATACTGATGGCTTGTGTCATCATAATAAATTGGCATTGTGGATGCTGGAGCGTTTGGATTAAGCAACTTTCTATCAGCATTTACGTTTTTTGATCCGAAAAATGAGAGTAAAGAAATTCCAGCAGTGAACGATGTTATCAATATTTTGAAAAGTGTTTTTTTATTTAAATTCATATGTATTCCTCCGATTTAAAATATCAATAAAATCATTTTACCATAACTAATAATATTCAACATTAATTATACATCTATTAATATAAACCATTATTCAATTCATTTTACTTAATACTGTCTATATAATACAATGCTAATAAAAATAGGAGGAATAATTATGACAAAATTTAAAAGAATATCTACGTCCATTTTAGCTTTGATAATATCAACTTTATTACTTGGCGTATTTTTAAGTAATAAAAATACTTCAGTAGCAAAGGCAGATGAAAATAATAGCAGTTTAACTAATTCTGGAGGATTAGCTTCTAATAATTTCGAAGAAATAATGAAAGAAAAAAATGATCCTAATTACTTTACTCCATCAAGTCAGAAAGACTACTACAAGAGTCTTAAAACAAACTACATAAAGGTAAATAAGTTAATCGGTGCATCAACTAAATTAGGAGGAGTACCTATTTACCCAGTCAATGTAAATTATTACGTAAGGGTTAAGTCAATCAAACATTATGATGGTAAATATTGGTTACTACTGGATAATCAAGATAAATATGTAACAAACAATTACGAATATATATCAGCAAATAAAAAATATGTAAAATTTATCTCAAAAGACGTATTTAACTCTATTGCATTTGTAGGTGACCCAAGAGTTTATGAAAATGGAGCTATTTACCCTAACGTTCCCGTACCTGGAATCATTTCATATGCGACTTATATCAGAGATTATTCAGCAGGAGAAAAAGCACAGCATGCAACAGGGGGACTTAGAACTAAAAAGGCCCAAAAAGTATATAGTGATAGGAGTAAAAAGACAAGTTTACAATTGGCACATTACTTTAAAGGAAAGGAAATCCATGCAACTAAGTACTACGTAAAACGTGCTAAATACTTCAATAAATTATTCGGATTAAAGGGTAAGTATAAATTACAAAACTTTGTTAATAGATTAGTAGGATAGATTATCTATTTAAAATAATAAGGCTAACTGCAATTAATAATGCAGCTAGCCTTTTTTGATTTGCAACCATGGAGCATTCCAACCACTCATGATGATTCACCATTCATGGAACCCCTTCCGCATCCCGAAACTGCGAAGCAACGGCCGACTGCACGAGTGGTCAGACTTAAAGCAGAGAGCGGAATAGCGATAGCTATGGAGCCTGCTTTAAGCTGACCACGAGCTGATGCGAATAGTGACTCTGTCCGCTTGAGCCAATCAGTCCCGCGAGAGATCGGCTCAAAGGACTGAGGAACCGATTCGCTTCGGCCGGCGGAGCAGGGAGGGATGCGGAAGGGGTGGAATGACAAAATATATATTTATTTATATCATCAGTTTGTTTTTTATTTGATATTAATTATATTAAAATGTATCATTTTGCTCATATATCAATAACTTGGACTAATTTTATGTAGCTTTTACCAAGCTAATTCTTTCATTGTTGTACCACCTTACATACCAATCAATACTGGCGATTACTTCTTCGATACTTTCAAACTTTGTTTGAAAAACAAGTTTCCGTTCCAGCATTGAATAAAAATTCTCAATATAGGTATTATCGTAAGGGTGCCCCTTCAATGAGTGAGAATGCTTAATATTCAACTGATTTAATAATTTTTCGAACTAATCACTAGTGTACTGGCTACCCATATCGCTATGCAAGAAAATCTTATCAGCATTCTTAACTGCTGCTTGCATCGTTTTGGTCACTAATTCTGCTGTCATTTTACTTCCCACTTGATGAGCTAAAACCTGAGGGTTATTGGGGTTATAAACACTAGCTAAATAGACCCATCTATGATTAGTTAATGGAATATAAGTCATATCTGCACACCATGCGGTGTGCCAATCCTTATTAACTAAGTTGGATCTTTGTTCATAATCGTTATGCATGGTTGGTTTATGATGATTTTTTATTCAATATAAATCATGCCCATGAAAAAATAATTAAATTTATAATAATAATATCAATTGACAAACTATAAATAATTAAATAAAATAACGATAATCTATATAATAGGAGTTGTTAAAATGAAAAAAATATATTTATGTTTAACAATGTTCATTGCAATGATTATTTTTGGTGTTACCTTCTCTCCAAATAAGACTGTTCATGCAGGTACAGCAGGTTTTCCACAAATGACCACACCATCATACCCATCTGAAAAGGGATACGGATACATATACTTTAACAATACTAAATTAGGCACTCCCGCTCAGGTTATTAAACAAGTCAATGATGCTGCCCCAAGAAATGAATCTGATCAAAGTAAAAATACTGGTTTTAACGTTGATTCAGATGGTAATTACTGGTATCAAAACTATGACTCAAATGAGAATAAGAGTAAAACACTATATGCAGTTAATCAATTAGACCTTAGTAAAAATAAACCTGTAGATGATTTAAAGTCCAATCCTAATTATAAGAAAATTGAAAAAGAAGCATCACTAGTTAGAAAATATCGAAAACAATTAAAGCAGTTAAAGAAAAACAAAGCTAGTAAGAAACAAATTAAACAAGTAACCCAGCGGTTAACTAAGGCACAGAAGGCATTAGCCGATTTACAATAATTTAAAAAAATCCGGTCAAATTTTAATTTGACTGGATTTTTTGCGTTTAATTCGATTTCTTCAAGTTAGCCTCAACCTGTTTTTCATAATCAGCTTCTGGTTTCAATTCATTTGCATACCCATTAACCTCATCTTTTTGATCTTGGTTAACGTAATAATCTTGAACTAATCGATCAACTGTAACCGTCTTAGTTACCGTGTGCCCATCCGCAACAGTTTTGCCAATTACCCAATACTTATAGGTAACTAAGTTGCCGTCCCGTTTATAGTCAATGTATGACAGCGGATCCCCATTCGAAGTTATGTAACTATATCCAGCAAGGTCACCAGCTTTTGAACTATTACTAGTAACCCCATAATATAGAACGCCTTCCTTCACACCATCCTTAAATGAATCAGGTTCCCACAATAAATTAACCATGGTTCCAATTACCTTATCGCTGATATTACTGTATTTGTTATTACTAGAACTGGATGAAGCCGTGCTACTATCAGCAGAAGAAGTAACACTGCTGGTGGCCACGCTACTACTATTGCTAGCAGACGAGCTAGCGGTACTGGTAGAACTGCTAGCTGAACTGGCAGCCTTTTCCTGGCTCCCCTTATTACCACAACCAACTAATAACAATGAACTTAATAGTAAAACCGTTCCACTCATGATCAAATTTCGTTTCATATGTAATGCCCCCACTAAAATATTTAATATTTCAATAGTTATGATATTACAAAATGATACCAATATCCAAAAAAATCATTATTTTTTCAATTCTTTTATATGCTAACCATATAACGAAATAATTATAGGTGGTAATGCAGTAATAAACTTCATCCTGCAAATTAGATCATGCAGTCCTTATTTATAATTTTAATTGTTAAAAAAAACTAATAGTAATATAATAAAGTTAATTAAAATTACATAGGAAGAAGTCTTATAGTTGAATAAATTTATAATTAAAATATTAACTTTAATTACTTTAACGGCATCTGGTATAGCAATATCAGAATTTTACAATTCTAATGTTGCTAAGGCATACACTTTCAATTTGAAGTATAATGAACTTTATACCGCTGGTGAGTATGCACTTCCAATGGATGAGTTGGACCCTAGCGCTGCTCCTTATTTTAGTTTTTATGGGGGTAAAGATAATGAGTCTGATAAAGGACCTGGTTATTTACAACCTATCAATAATGATGTTTATGAACTAACAGGTTGGAACGAATATCTTTTAATAAATAAAGAACCCTACAAAGAGCTTGCACATTATGATGTTTATTCTAATGGCAATACCAGAACAATACAGGAGTATCCATCTATTCCAGAGGGTGCTATGATGAGTGGAATTGTTGATATCTTTAACTATGCACCTAAAAATAATGAAAATCCGAATTTAAAACCAGTCCAAATTGTTGAATTTTCATTTGATATTAGAAATAAATCAACAGCTAAAGAGCTGAACCAAATTCATACAGTTCGTCAGTATGTAAAAAAACTATTAGCTCTTAAAAAAGCTGGAAGATCAATATCATCGGATGGTCAACTATTAATCGATCAAATGCATGAAGCGACAGTAGCTAAACTAATTCCATCGGATGGAACCAATTACGGCAAAGTATTAACATCAATCCCTTCCTATAAGATTACACCAAAGTTATTTAAATCACATTCGAAGTCAATTAAATAGTTATCGAAATTAAATAAGCAAACGTTAGCTAAAACTGTTATCAAAAAATCCAGTCAAATTAATTTGACTGGATTTTTGATTTTTATAAGCAATTAATTTTTATTGCTAAATGAAGTACGAAAGTTTAATCGGCAATTTATTAACCTTGGTTAAATAGCCTTTATATTTGTATCGACTACCATCATTAGTCCATAATGATAAATGGTTACTACCGTGCATAATAATTTTATAACTATTTGGATAACTCTTGATATTACTATTGTACCCAGACTTTAAGTAGTAGGTGCTACTTCCGACTTTCTTATACTTAGCATTCCAAAAACCACCAGTATAAGAACTACTTTGAATAAATTTTTTATTCTTATTATAAAGATAGTATACAGGATTGATTCCATTATTTTTGGTGTTCTTCTCGGTCCAAATCACAGCTTTATAATAAGCATATCCAGATGAATGATCAGTATCTTTTTGGAGGTTTCCTACCCATTTGCCAACTACCGCATTAGGTTGGCCATTATGCCAAGTGTCTGCATTAGCAGTTAAACTATGTACCCCCTCTACAGTAGCAAATAATGCTAACGTTGAAACAGTTGTTAATATAATTGATTTAAATTTCATTTTACATCCCCCTAAGTTTATAAATAAAACTAACTTACCACATGTTGATATCCTACACGATCATTATTAAACGGTTCCGCTAAAGTAAACGGTGTTAAGGAACCAATAACCGTTAGTATTTTAATAATTTATTATATTTTTTCAACTTATTCACTACCGATCAATATAATGACAATTAAATTTTAGCACTAATTTTTACACAAAACAAAAACAAATCCAAACAGGCGTTAAAAGCCGCCAGGGCATGTTGGTTATCTCATTGTTGTAAAAAATTACATGCTGATCAATACTGGCGATTATTTCTATGCATTCAAACTTTTTTGAAATACTAGCTCAGTTGTCATTTTCACAGCACACTTGATCAAAACTAAAAATCCAGCCAATATTTTAATTTGACTGGATTTTTTATGTTTAATTCGAATTATTTATGCTTTCCTGGATTTGTTTTTCATGATCAGCTTCCGATTTCAATTGGTTCGCATAACCATTAACCTCATCCTTTTGCCCTTGATTAACGTAATAGTCTTGAACCAACTGATCAACTGTAACTGTCTTAGTCACAGCGTGCCCATCTGCAACAGTTTGGCCACTTACCCAATATTTATATGTAACTAAGTTGCCATCCCGTTTATAGTAAATATATGACATTGGATCACCATTTGAAGTGATGTAGCTATATCCGGCAATACTCCCAGATTTTGCATTATTACTTTCAACCCCATAGTAAAGAACGCCATCTTTAACGCTACTCTTAAACGAATCTGGTTCCCACAATAAATTGACCATGGTTCCAATTACCTTGTCACTAATGTTACTATATTTATCATTATTTGAACTAGCTGATGCTGAGCTACTAGCAGCAGATGAAGTAACACTACTAGTAGCAGTGCTACTAGAACTAACAGAAGAACTGGCAGTACTGGTGGAACCACTCGATGAACTAGTAGCCCCCTTTCCCTGACTACTATTACCACAACCCACTAACAACAAGGAACTTAATAACAACACAGTCCCACTTAAGATTAAATTTCTTTTCATTTTGAATTCCTCCATTATAATTATCAATCAACAAAATAATAAAATTGTTAACGTCTTTAGGATTACCTTATCTTAAAGGATCTGTACGATAACCATTTTTCCAGCAACTTTAACGAACTTACCATTAATATTCATAGTAAATCTTTTCCTTGACTTCTTCACGATATAGTTCCAGTAAAGATATTCTTTGGCGTTTTTGACTGATTTTAGTTGGTATGTATTTTTACCTAGCTTTTTATAAAACGCTTTCAATAACATCCCTTCAGCATCACCCCCCTGCAGCAGCTCCAAATAGAAATTTTTTTATTATTATGGACCTTAATTAAAATATTACCTCAATGAATCGATCTTATATTCATTTTCTGTCAAATTTAAGGGGTCTCTTCATCTAATCATTTGTAACAATTAGATTAGTTTATTTTGGTCTATCTAAAGACTGATCAGAGTCATTATCTAATCGAAAATATGATCACTATCCTTATTTGTTTTAAGGGCACTAAATAGTACACTTAATAATGCATATATTATTGTTGTAGGTGGAAAGAAGAGAGTGGCAATTAATATTAATAAATTAAGCGGGTAATACATTTTACTTTTTAAGTATTTATAAGTTCTCATTTTATAAATTTTTTCGGGATGGCCATTTTCAGCCTCCAGTTCCTTAGCTATATTGGTGCTTAGGATCTTAAATGTCAAACTCCAAAAGTTGAAAATCAATAAATAAAATATTTCAGGACCTGAATAATCGATAAATTTTCCAACCCAACTAGTTGCTAATGGTAAAAGTGACATTGAAAATAACCACAGATTATTTAACCAGTAAATTTTTTTAGTAATGCGTTTAGTTATAGAAATCATGTAATGGTTATCGTACCAAGCAGTACCAATAGAGATAAAGCTAGCAATATACGCTAAAAAATAAGGCGCTTGATCAACAATAGAAATTAGTTTTGGTGATGATGGGGTTTTGATTTCTAGGACCATGATCGTAACGATTATGGCAATAATAGCATCAGAAAAAGCTTCAAAACGAGATTTATTCATTTTAACTCTCCAATCTTTGCTCCTATGACTAAATAATGGCACAGAAAAGCCTACGATACTGTTAACTATTATTTAAGATAGAAATTTTTAATTTATCTAATGATTAAAAAAGATGTTCAAAACTAGCATTGTGAAGATGATAAAATCACAAATACTGAATTTAGAGCTCTTAAAAAGAAATTATCACAAGTCAAATAGGAACGTGATATTTTAAAAGCTGCGGTGATAATTATTGAAAAAATAAGTATTAATAAAATTAAAAATTATAATTTAAAGTTGATAGTTATGTAATTTTTATGGTTAAATGATATGTTAAAAATACTATTATGTCAATTATCCTATACTGGATAACGTTATCTCACAAATATAATAATAGGATAACTAATTTTTATAATATGTCCGTTTAGGTGTACGTTAACATTATCATCAAGTTTGGTTGTTTGAAAATTTATTTCAAAAATAACCACTTAATAGTAAAAGTGTAATGATATTCATCGCTATCCTTACACTTTTATTTTTATATTATAGTTATAATTATTTTAATCAGATTAAATCAATGTTGATATACTATCGTGAGATAACTCAGATTCGATTTATTTAAAATTTTTTGTTCGGATTCTTAACATAGTTTTAGATGAACGTTATTAATAATTTAACGATTGGTAAAAATTATCGCGAATGATTTTAAAATATTATTTTCCCGTTTTAAAGCCATTAATTTTTTTGTAACTTTTTGATGTCATGTTCATTAGGATTTATAACTCCTTTAGCTTCATGATACCATCGAAGAATAGTTTGATATTTGGGAATGTATTCATCCAAAAGATTGTGAGCGTTAGCTCCGTCTCTCATCATTTTGATTATTAACCTATTAAATTCTTTTGTATATTTTCTCAACATAGAAAAAGCTCCTATGATTAAATTATATCGGATTTAAAAATTTTGTTCGTCATTTAATCAAAGGAGCAATTTTTGAATCAACTCGCAATCGAAGCGATATTTAAATTACTAAATTTTAGTTAGATTACCAGTTGTTATCGCTGTAAGTATCATTACTATAATCGTCATTGTTATAGTCGTATTGATTATAATTGTAATCATCATTGTTATCGCTATAAGTATCATTATTATAATCATCATGGTTAGAATCGTATTGATCATCATTATAATCATCAAGGTTATGGTCATATTGATCATCATTGTAATCATCGTGGTTAGAATCGTATTCATCATTATTATAACCATCAATGTTATAGTCGTATTGATCGTCATTGTAATCATCATGGTTAAAATCGTATTCATCATTATTATAACCATCAATGTTATGGTCGTATTGATCATCATTATAACCATCAAGGTTATAGTCGTATTGATCATCATTATTATAATCATCATGGTTAGAATCGTATTCATCATTATTATAACCATCAAGGTTATGGTCGTATTGAGCATCATTGTAATTATCAATGTTATGATTGTGTTGATTATCATTATCATCAGGGTCATGTTGATTAAATTTTTGATCATTATTGTTATGATTGTTATCCTGATCGAATAATTTGCTGACAGCGTATCCCCCAACTCCACCAATCAACATCCATTTGAATAAATTAGATCGATTTGATTCTGGATTAGAATGCATGGCATTTGGCTGATAATGATATATTTGACGGGGTTGTGATTTTTGATAAGTTGAAATTGAATTAATTTGAGGATAATCATTTGTTTTGTTTTCAATAATTTCTTGGTTTGATGATTCAATGACTTTAGGGTGTTGATTTTGTCGTTTTTGCAAGTATTTAAAACCGATAAAGCTAATGATTAAAATGATGATTACTGTTATTAATGGCATGGTTATTTTTCCTACTTTCTATTAATTAAATATAATTAAATAGTAATAAGTGAGCCTATGTCAAGGCCTCGGACAAAACAATTTTAACTAAATTGTATCTATGCTATCTCGTAATAGCTAATTCGTTCGTGATTGAACCATTCAATATATTTGATAATTAATAATCTTTAAGAGTAAGATAGATCAACGATATTAATTAAAGATTACATGGATTTAGTCCAAGTTATTGACATATTTAATGGCCCTTATGCTTTTCGTACTTCTTTTGTTGTTTTATTTTAAAAATTTTTTCTTTCTTTTCTTTAATATATTGTTTTTTTATTTTCTTCCTTTCTTTTTTATCTAGTGAATTTTGCTGTTTTAAGGCTTGCTGAGCCTTGGTACCGATTCCTTTTTTCACTTCTTTTTTGCTTATTCGTTGTAAACACTTTGGGTTGATTTTTTTGTGAGATATGTCAACTGCAGTTATAGACTCTCTATAAAATTGAAACAGAGACCAATGTTTGTTTATAAGATTATTTATAAAGCGTGTGGTGGGTTCAGAGGTTCCTAATGTCAATTTAGCAACTTCATAAATATTATTAAAATAAGATTCAATAATTATTTTATAGAAAGGAGGATCAAATATTATAGTAGCTTTACTTTTAATCAAATTATTAATATATAGCATCTTCTTTCATAAATATGATTATATACTTTATTCATTTTCCGAATGTTCCATAATATATTCGTAAATTTAAAATGATGCAGCAACTGCAATCTTTCTCCATCGACTATATTGTCGTAAACATTACTTCTTTCAGATATCTAGATATTCCATATATTGTGACTTGATACTATGAAAATACATATTTATTTGAAAGTTATTCATCTATATTCAATGATGTTAAAAATAATTATAACTAGTTATATGTTTTTATAAATACACATTTAATATAGTGTAAATACAACATTGTGTATTTACATATCATTATGTTTATGTTATGTTTAGAAAAATTTTGACATTATAAGGTGATGATTATTGTGAGATTTGGAAAACGATTAAGGGACTTGAGAAAACAAAATAATCTAACACAATTTCAGTTAGCAGAAATAACATTTTATTCATGTCAAACGATATCGAAATGGGAAAGAGACCTAACTTGTCCACCAATAGAAGCGTTAGAAATTATTTCAAAAAAACTTAACGTCGATATTGGTTATTTTTTTGAAATTGATCATAATGATGACCTAGATGATAAAATAATGATGGATTCCATAAGGGCTTTAGATATAGAACATAATTTAAGTATTAATAATTTAGCCAATTACTCAAGTGTGGAAAAAACCACTATTCAAGCATTATTTAAGAATGACAAAGATCTTATAAACTTTTTTATGGAAAATATAGATCGCAGAATAAGAAATGACATTTTGGATAAAATCTATATGTATTCAGATTTAAGAAACTTCTTAAATGAAGTAGTTATAAATACTTTATATAATAATCGAGAGGTATTGCATATAATATATAAATCTAATCTAAGGCTAACTTGGTTTTCTTTTGTTTCTGATAACTATGTTAGTACTTGTAAAAAGCATTTTTATAAAGATAAAAACGATCCTGCTGATATAAAAATTCTAATTATATTAAATTGCTTTTCAACCTGGCTATCTAATAACGTAGTAATTAGTCGTGAAAAAGCTAAAAAAGATGTCAACGAAATGTTAAGCAAAACACTGATAGAGTTTATATAATTAAATATAAAAAATCTCTGCTACTGCTCTTGAAGCACCTTATAATTGTTAGATAAAGTCCAACGATTATAGGGTACTTTTTTATGACTAAATATAGTTAAGTCATGTTTAAAATAATGATGAATTTTTTATAACTATTTCTAAAGGGATAAATATTGATCGCCATTTGCTTGAAATTTTGTCATTAAAATTAAGCTATACAGTAAACACACTAATAAATATAGTTCATACAAGGTAATGATTGGTAAAATCGCGCCAAATGTTTTGAAGCAAACATTTACCGAGCTACTCCCTTATCATGTTTCCCACACTGATATTACTCAAGTAAAACTTAGTAATGGCAAATTTGGTTATATTTCAGCAATTACTGATGAAACATCGAAAGAAATATTAATCATGCAGGTTAGTTCAACGCCTAATATAGTCCTTATTTCTAATCCCATTAAAAAATTGAAAGCATGTTCAAATTATTAAAACGTGAATTCTTAAATCATTTAACGATCAACAGTATCAATGGGCTTAGAAGATATATTAATAAATATGTTCATTGGTCCAATCACGACAGAACCTCTTTAAATAGAAAAGGACTGCCCCCGATTGAATATCGGAGCCAGTCCTTATAAGTAAGTGCGTTTTAATAGCTATTATAGTTTACTAAAGGCATTTGAGAATTCAGCAAAGAATGCCTTGATATTATTCCATTGACTAGGAATCCTTGACACATCTGAATTATCATTGATTTTGTTATTATTGACATTATTATAGAGGGTCTTTAATTTATTGTTCTCAGTGCTAGAAAATTTGGTCCCATAGTATTGGTAATAAGAAGATGCCGTGTTTTGTATACAAATTATTCCATATACTTGATCAATATCACCTAATCTCCCATAATCACTATTTACATAATTTCTATCTGCATCGGTTATTTGATCAACAGGACTCGTTCCGTCACCCCATAAATAATCATCTAATAATGAATAGGTATATTTAATTCCCTCTTTATCATAGTTATCAACATTAGTGTTCATATCACTAACAATTGTGTTAAATATATTAGCAAAATCGTTATACTTTCCAGTTTCGAAGAATGTGCTTGGCCCGTCAGAATATGGATCGGGGGCCTCTGGTTCTCCTAAATCATATCTGTGTCTAAACCAACTATTATTAGTAGAATAATCAATATTACTACTAAATTCTGTGAACATGGCTAATCCTAAACCTCCAGAAGCATTAGCATAATTATCGTAATCATCTTCTGTTATATTGCTACTATTACTATTTTTGAATACAATAACGGGATCTGTAAACTTACCGTTAACGATGTTTGGCTCAAAGTTACTGCTATTCATTGAACTAGATTGATTGCTATTTGTGCTTGATGGGTTATTACTATCGCTAGAAGCACTACTACTTGATTGAGATGCATTTGAACTAGCACTATTAGTTAAAGATGCTGAACTAACATTTGATTGAGATGTACTTGAGCTATTGACATTAGTGATTGCTGTTGAATTATTGCCTGATTGCGATGAATTTGAACTAGCGCTGCTATTATTGGATGTTGCGTTATTACTTGAGGATGCAGCACTGCTAGTTACACTTTGGCTACTACCAGATAAAGCATTGCTACTACTTGATGAACTGCTATGATCTTTCTTGTTAACGGTTTTTTTGTTAACCTTCTTCTTCGTATGCTTCTTTGCTTTTTTGACATTCTTTGAATGCTTTTTAGAATGTTTTTTAACTTTTTTGACGTGCTTTTTATGATTATTAGATTTATGTTTAGATGCCTGAACCGTATAATCATAATTTATGATTTTTCCTAAATTTGTTTGTGATAACGGCACAATTAGTGCTGCTGATAGAGCACTAGTTAAAATGATTTTTTTAATATTCAATTATGTACAACTCCTTATATTTTATAACGATAATCTATAATAAATAAAATGATATGTCAAATATATTGTGTAAATGAAAATGTCCTTCTTAAATTATAAAAAATTGGTTCAAATAGATTCTTTTATTTAGCAGGCTTAGTTATCCAATTTATCAATAAGGGGATCTAATGAATGATGGAAGCCAGTTTTCAGATTTTTTATTTCCACAAGATTATTTAAACACTCTTATTTTTTATCGTATAAGTTTAAAAATATGGTTATTATACTTATAAAAATAATACTAGAAACTATATTAAAATTAATTCCGTTATTGTAAGTATCATTAATTTTAGAAATGATTAATATTATTGCACCTATATCCAATAATATTAATCCCACATTTTTTAATAATTTGATTTTTTTCATAATATTAATTATCTACAATTTGCATAATAACATCTATACTAACTAGTATAGATGCAAAATGTACTAATGCAGTTCTGCCAACTCTAAGTCTCTCCTGTTATGCTTGCTTTTAGCATTAGTTCTGTAGCTTCTCTTATTTCTCCTAGTTCTTTCATGTCCTTTTTAAGCTTAATACTCTTAGCTGCAATTAAAAATGCTGATCCAACTGCCCATGAAATCGAACCGATACATTTTGCGATTTGCCAAAGATTTGGATCAGTAATTATTAGGAAAATGCTATTTTTATCAAAAACTTCTATGATTAACTTATACCGGATTTAAAAATTTTATCCGGCATTTAACGTTAAAATCGAATCACAATCGAAAAGATATTTAAATTACTAAGTTTGAGTTAGATTACCAGTTGTTATCGCTGTAAGTATCATTGCTATAATCATCATTGTTATAGTCATATTGATCATTATCATAATCATCACGATTAGAGTCGTATTGATCATTATCGTACTCATCACGGTTAGAATCGTATTGATCATCATTGTAATTATCAATGTTATGGTTGTGTTGATTATCATCATAATCATCAAGGGCATGTTGATTAAATTTTTGATCATTATTGTTATGGTTATTATCATGATCAAATAATTTGTTGATAGCATACCCCCCAATTGCACCAATTAATACCCCTTTGAATAAATTGGATCGATGTGATTCTGGGTTAGAATGCATGGCGTTTGATTGATAATGATATATTTGACGGGGTTGTGGTTTTTGATAAGTTGAGGTTGGATTAATTTGAGAATGATCATCTGTTTTGTTTTCAATTGGTTCTTGGTTTGATGATTCAATGATTTTAGGTGAGGTCGACTGTTGGTTTTGTCGTTTTTGCAGGTATTTAAAGCCGATAAAACTAATGATTAAAATGATGATTAATGTTATTAATGGCATGGTTGTTTTGCCTACTTCCTGTTAATTAAATATAATTAAATAGTAATAAGTGAGCCTATGTCAAGGCCTCGGACAAAACAATTTTAACTAAATTGTATCTGTGCTATCTCGTAATAGCTAATTCGTTCGTGATTGAACCATTAAATATATTTGATAATTAATAATCTTTAAGAGTGAGATATAAAATAAATAATGTATTTAAAACTACATCAAATTAGTCCAGATCATTATATGAATTAGTTAATTTGGCAAATTGAAGAAATTCACCTTAATTGATTAAAATATAATCACGATCATCCTTATTAATTGATTTAACCTTCCAATCAACTTTATTTTGGATAAATTGATAAACCAAACTCAAAGCTTCAACACTCTCAAATTGATAGCTTCCGTGAGTGGCTCCCTTGATTAAGTTCAGTGAAAAACTTTCCTCTCCTACTTTACAATTTAACTCAGCTGCAAAATTGATTGACTGAAGATATGGAACGTTTACATCGGATTCCCCAGCAATAATGAAGTACTTAGTAGAATCATTCGCTTTTAAATAGCTAACTGGGTTTGACTGCTTGACTAACGAAGACTCACCATTTATTGGAGCTCCTAGGTAAAGACTTTCAAATGAATTTTCATCTTCAATATTCATCATTGGCGTTATCCCTAGTGATTTAAACTCACTAGATATATTACCGAAGTCAATTGGTCCGTAATAATCAATTACTGCACTAACCTTATCCGAGATGTCTAGATAACCTAGTTCTGAATCATACAGTTGATCACTACCACCTGTAGCGCCAGCTAAAGCTGCTAAATTAGCTCCGGAGGAATCTCCCCATAAAATAAATCGGTTGGGGTCCAGTCCATACTTAGCAGCATCTTTTCTAACTAAACGAATGGCCGCTTTAACATCATTAATAGCTGCCGGAAAAGTCGCTTCACCAGAAAGTCGATAGTTAACTGTAACAACTGAAAAGCCATGATTTAAGGCACTCACTTGTGCTTTTAAGTCACTTGCAGTATTATTACCGAATTTAAAACCACCACCGTGAATTGCAAATATTACTGGATATTGATTAGAAGTAGTATTTGGAAAGTAAATATTTAAAGTTTCTGATTGTGATTTATTACCATAGGAAATATTTAAAAACTTACGGTGAATGTTTTGTAAATCAAAATCACCCATTCCAAGGCCACCACCAACTCCTGCTGATTGCTTAGGCAAAAGGTCGGTAATATAATTAGCTAAAACTGAGGTATCTCCAACATTAAATTCTTTTTTCAAAATAATTTAAACCTCCACTGAAATTAAGCATCTAAATAATGAACGACTACTAGATAACATTATTCACTAATAATAATTTACAAAGAGCGAAAGGTGGGAATTAAAGTTAAAATTTATAAATAATGTAATGATTATTAATCTGATTCCGAAAATAAATCGTGTTCGAATTTTTATTTTTAATAACATTATTAACTAGTGAAACAATGACCAGATTTATTAGAAGGTTGACAGATGGGTGTCCCCCAACATAATTTTATAACTTTATGGTATTAATGAATTTAAGATTATAACATTTACTTAATCAACATCTCACTCTTAAAATACAGTTGGTAATAGATTTTATGATTTTTTTATACTATAATTATATTAGTATAAATTTTGACATAACAAATTCGGCTATCAAAATGAAAATGGATATGCCTAAGTTCAAATAATATCACTAGTAAAACAACTACTATTTGTTTAAATTAAGGGGTCATAATATCATGAATAAAAAATTAATTGCCAAATTAGCACTACCACTTACCTTATTCTCAGCATTATATTTAGGAGAAGGCCATCACATCAATGTGGCTGCATCAAAAAAAGCTAACCTTGAATATATTTCTACTTATCCTAAATCAATCCGCGGCACTTGGTATACATATTATCCTTCTCAACCATCTTATGAAAAGATAGTTATAACTAAGGATAAAATATATGATTATTTAAATACAAAAGGCTTTTCAGAAAACAAAAAACCATATGTTACCCAGCTTCATAAATTTTATAAACACACTGATAAATCCTCATACCATCCAAACTGGGTATATTCTCATGGCTGGTACAATATGCCATCTGATAAACTAAGAAAAAGATGGCTTTATACTTACGGTTGGAATCAAAGCGCTGGAACTGGAACATTCTACAATATTTCAAAAATTCAGGGAAATTGGATTTTATCAAGGGCTAGCGGTGCTGGTTTCGCTTCGTCGCATGCATATAGATCTGAGAATCTAGCTAAAAAGTTAGCTAATAAAAAGTACTCAGGATTTATTTATGATTAAATATAAATATAATCAATAATTTTAAGTTATTAAAATCTATCAATAAATTATTTTCCTCGTAATATTTTAATTGAAAACACAAAAAAACGCCTCCAAATTCGCAACTAAAAGTTGCTATTACAGAGACGTTTTTATTTAAATCCTATAAGAACTGAATTCCACCATCGACAATAATTGCTTGTCCGGTAATGTAATCTGCCTTATCGCTGGCCAAGAATGATACCAAGTTAGATACATCAACTGGTTCTTCACCGCGACCAAGTGCAATTCCATTGATTGCATCCTTAAGGGCAGCTCCCTTTGGACGTCCATCTAAGTCAGTCATCTTAGCATCGATTTCATCCCACATTGGCGTTAATACGATTCCTGGACAATAAGCATTAACGGTGATTTTGTCCTTAGCAAGTTCCTTAGCAGCTGCTTGGGTCAAGCCCCGCACTGCAAACTTAGTCGCTGAGTAGCCACCGAGCATTGGGAATCCTTCATGGCCTGCAATTGAGGAGGCGTTAATAATCTTACCTGGCGTCCCCTGCTTCTTGAATTGATCAGCAGCAGCTTGAATCCCAAATAATGCCCCCATTACGTTAATGTCTAACAACCGACGCATTTCTGATTCGGTAGTTTCTTCTACTGAATCAACAGAAGCAATCCCTGCATTATTTACGTATACATTTAATTGGCCTAGTTGATCGACCGTTTCTTGCACCGCTTTTTCAACTTCTTCTTTTGATTGTACATCTGATTTAATGGCGATTGCTTGGCCACCATCAGCGTTAATTTCATCAGCAACTGCTTGCACCTTATCCAAATGCCGACCAGTCAGCGAAACGGCAAATCCGTCCTTACTTAGTTGAACGGCAATTGCCTTTCCAATTCCTTGACCCGCACCTGTTACTAAAGCAACTTGTTTATCCATGAATGTCAGTCCTCCGTTAGTTAAATTGTTAATTATTTCACAATAATTTTATAACTAGGTCAACTGATTTTCAAACATTATGGACTGATGTTAAGTAATCCTTAAAGTCCTTATTATATGATGATTTAGATTTAAATATTATCTTACAAAATTATTTAAATATATCCAAAAGATATAAAATTTGCTTTTATTTTAGTATATAATGTAAAATCATATTTGAGGTGATAATATGAAAAAATCTAATATCAAAATTTTGTTAACTTCAGCTATTTTAGCTAGCGGTACTTTATTCGGATTTACATATACAAACAATACAAGTGTTTCTGCAGCAAAGCATGTTGAACATGTGGAAAAAGACTACTCAGAACTTTTGAAACAGATGGTTGTGAATGATGCCAACCAAATTAAGTACCTGAAATTCCCTAAGCAACACCAAATGACATATGATAAAACATTGAGCAAAGAAGCCCAAACACAGGCCAATAAGATGCAAAAATATATTTTTGCCGGTAAAAACAGACATCTTGATGATAAAGCCTTAACCAAAATTTTGGGAAAAGATTTTGCTAAGAAATTCGGTAAAAGCATTTTCATTGCTAGAACTTGGAGTACTAAGCGTTTAAATGCTAATAAGACTGTTGGATATTTGCAAGACTATTTATTCTATAAAAAGAACAGCAAAAAATATAACAATTTTATTACTAAGAACTTTAAAAAAGCTGGGGTTGGATTTGCTTATGGATATAACTCTAACAACAGTAAGTATCCACATGAAAGTATTGTCTATGTAATAGCTAAATAAAACAAAACAAGTGGAGTTAGGGACCTTCCCTAACTCCACTTGTTTTGTCTCCTAATATCAAAATAAAAGTTATAATCTGATCTTAGTGTGAATAAATTGGACTGCCCTCCGATACTCAATCGGAGGGCAGTCCTTTTCTTTTAAACAAAAAAGTTGAATTTGATTTTTATTAGCGATACAATTAAATTGTATTTGCTTAAAAATAAAAATTCACGTTGTTAAAACCATCCAGTAACCAGGTACTCTAAATTGATTATCTGGTTTTTTACATCTCATTAGCTAATTCTGGTGGAATAAAAAGCGTTCGATTCGCTTATTAGCAATTGCAACACAAATTAATAATTGAAGGGAAGTAAAGGAATGGAAAAATTATACGCAGCTAAGTTGCAGAGAAACATCTTTAAGATGAACGCTACTCTAGAGGATAAGTTAAGTTTTCTAAAGGCCCTTGCTTTAATTGATAAGAATGCTAAGAAAAATCCTGATGCAAAGGTTTTTTATTCTGACATTTCCGATGACTATACTATAAATGATAATCATTTAGATAATAATAAAATCTGGAACTATGTTTTAGAGCAGATCAGCGTTATTCCAGGACTAAGAGCTGGTAAGAGTGATGCAGTTTCGGCAACCTCAGTCTTTGCATACCACCAAAAGGTTACTACGCATAAAGACTTAAGTATCACTATCAAGTCAATGGAAGAATCCCCCAACTATGGTTATGATCAAAGAATTAATGATTATAAACGATACGACAATAATCCTGAAATCTTAAAGATAAACAATGCAATAAAGTCCATTAAAGCAATATTATATGTTAAAAAATCCAACCTCCTTTACGATAAGAAACAAATCATCAGTATGGACTTCAATAAGAACCCAGATCCAATCACCTATCAGGAAATAATCAAACGTTTAAACCAATCCTTCAGTTAATTTTAATTTGTAGTCTCGATTACACTAATCAGCTAATCGTTAAATCAACTATAAAAAACGGCCCCCTGTTTAGCAATTTTACCATTGCCAAATATGGAGCCGTTTTTATTTTAATCCTGCCAAATTTTTTTCGCGGTATCAACAACTAATTTAATCTTATTCCATTGATCCTGTTCAGTTAACCGATTCCCCTCTTCAGTTGAAGCGAATCCACATTGAGCCGATAAGCAGAGATCATCGAATGGATAATATTGACTAGCATCATGTACCCGTTCATCAAGGGTGTCAAACGATTCTAGTTCTGGCCGTTTACTAGTAACCAGTCCTAAGACCACCCGTTGATCACGACCATTTTCAGCAATCGGTTTGAGCGGCTTGAACCCACCAGAGCGTTCATCATCATATTCCAAGAAATAACCATCAATGTGTAATTGTGCTAGATAATCAGCAACTGGATCATAAGCTCCAGCACCAGCCCAGTGTGAATCATAGTTTCCCCGACAGACGTGCATCGTTAATACTAAGTCATCAGGCTTACTATCAGCAATCGCATTGATTGCCTTGACCGCTGCTTCACAAAGCGGCTTTAATTCTGGTAAGATCGTATCCTTTGAAAAGCTAGCCCACATCCCCCAAGAAGTATCATCAATTTGAAGGTAGCGGCATCCAAGGTCATAAAACTTTTGGACGGTTTGCTTGTATGCTTCAATCTCATCAGCTAGAAATGCATCCAAGTTACCGTCGTAATATTCATCATCGATTCCAGCTTCCTTGTTAGGGAAGAAAACCGATGGACTGGGAATCGTTTGTTTAGCGGTGATGCCATCTGGAACGATTGAGTTCAAAAATTCGAAGCCCGCAAAGAAGGGATGGTTAGGATTGTATGTGATCTTATCGCTGATTTTAATTCCGCCCTTACGTGTTTCTTCACCATTGAACCGATAGCCATGTTCTGGAGTATAAAAATGACTTCCATTTAAGCCATCAAAGAAATCCAAATGCCACCAACTTCTTCTAAACTCCCCATCGGTAACATCCTTTAGACCCGCATTAATTTCTTTTTGAACCAAATCCTTGATTTCACGGTTTTCGACCGCTGTTAATTCATCATGACTGATTTCTCGATTACTAAATTGTGCACGAGCCTTCTTTAAAGCTTCAGGTCTTAGAAAACTACCAACGATATCGTAACGATTTGGAAACTTAACTGCCTTTGTCATTATTATCCACTCCTTATTTTTAAACAAAAAAATCCTTGAAATATTAAATTAATATCCCAAGGACGATTTATCGCGGTGCCACCTTTGTTCATGCATGGCTCACACCATACACCTCTGAAGTACGCAGGCCTACAGACCAGCTATACTTGGACTAGGTTAATGGAGTCCATCCCAATTTGATTTAACATTACGCTCAACCAAATTCCGCTCTAAGACCATTTTCAAACTAAATTAGCCACTAGCTCACACCATAACGCTAGCTCTCTTGAGACCACTTTCGTTTTACTTATCTTTTCATTGCTTCGTTCATATTTAAGTTTGGCATCATCTTAACACCGTCAATAAATAGTGTCAATTAATTAGCAAAAAAGATTAAGTATAAATCGCGGACAAAATAGCTATTACGATCAGCACCGATAATAGTTGAGATGATACACCAAAGAAAAATCCATCTGCAGCATTTAATTTTTAATTGATTGAACTAAAAATAAAATCTTAAATCTTTAAATTTAATGTGAAACAATAGTCTTTTTTATTTATCGGTGTTAAAATAAAGATTGTGAAAAAATTATCAATGCTTTTAAAATCAACGTTAGTCATGGAGGTCTATTATGAATAATGAGTCATCAGTTTCAAAAGATAAAAATAGTATCAAAGAATTTATTTTTAAAGTCTTAAATGGTTCCGCACAGGGGATTTTGATCGGGGTATTGCCATCAGCAATCGTTAAGTACATCTTATCTCCGTTAGTCCAAAATCACATCACCTGGGCGATCCAGTTAAATTCGCTCTTGGTCCTTTTTGGTTCATTTATTCCATTGTTGATTGGAATGTCAATTGCCAGTCAGTTTAAAATGAAACCTCTCGATATCGGAACGACCATGATTGCTACGGGGGGTGCTTCTGGTTCGATCAAATGGGCGGTGGCCAATCCAGGGTTTGTTAATCCAATCACTAATGTTAAAAATCCAATCGCAAGTACCGTATACATCGCCAGTGGGGCTGGAGATGTGATCAATGCCATCATCGTAGCTTCATTAGCTGTAATCGTAATTCAATTGATAGCTAAATACCTGAATGGATTTGGAGCAGTAGCGATTATCTTTAATCCCCTGCTTATCGGTGGCCTGGTTGGTTTGATTGGATTAAATATCGCCCCGTTTGTTGCAACGATCACAAATGCCCTCGGTGAGATGGTCGAAACCTTCACTACCCTGCAACCATTATTGATGAGCATTTTAATCGCAATGGCTTATTCATTCATTATCATTACTCCAGTTTCAACGGTTGGGATTTCACTGGCTATCACGTTGTCTGGCCTTGGTGCTGGAGCCGCCGGTGTCGGTGTAGTTGCAACGACCGTCATCCTATTGGTAAACTCAGTGGTCGTGAACAAGAAGGGAACGTCCTTAGCGATCTTGCTTGGTGCCATGAAGGGAATGATGCCATCGATTTTCAAAAAGCCCGTCATGATTTTAGCATTTATGGTCTCTGCGGCCATTTCAGCTATCCCAGTCGCCATGTTCAACGTACAAGGGACCCCCACTTCCGCTGGATTTGGTTGGATTGGATTAGTCTCACCGATCCAGTCAATGCTCGTTAGCGCAAGCGAAAGTAAATTCGTTCATCATACCGTTGGCATCGTTCCATCGTTGATTACGTGGTTGATTGTGCCAATCATTGCTGGAATCATCGTTAACTTCCTTTTTACCAAGGTCTTGAAACTATACTCAGCTACAGATCTACAACAAGAAATTAAATAATAAAGTAATAATCCCCAGTGGGCCTTATACCTACTGGGGATTATTATTTAGATTCTATTCATTTCTTTGGTCCATTAAAGTATAATAAATTCCACGATTGTCTTGGCGACGACTTCTATAGTAAGCGAATTGATGTCCATTTTCTTTAACCATTTTATTTATATTTTGAATATTTCCGTAAACATAAGATAAAACAGTTTCAGTGGCACTACCACCCATTTTAAGCATCTCAATGTTTTTAGCGCTTAAGGGTAAATGACCATTAATTTGGCCACTTTTAATATCATCAATTAATTTAGAATATACTTTTAGTTGTTCGGTACTGGTTAAAATGCCCTTATTCTTAATAAAGTCATATTCTTGTTGGTTTCCATCAATAATCCAGTTCGCATTAAAATCACTACTGGGAGCACTTTGAACTGCACTCTTGATGCCATTCCAAATTTCCAGTTTACTCCGATCCTTCACTGGAACCTCCGATGATGTTGCCAAGAATAAATTGACGTATTGATTTAAAAGCGGTCCCTCATTAGCAAATTCATTCTGATTTAAGATTAAATTGGGTTTATTATGAATTAAAAATCCTATAAATTCATCTTTTCCGCCATTAAAGATCTCCCTTTGTTGATAAAAATAAATATCCATTTTTAACGGAGCACCAATGTGAAAATCATTACGATCATTAATAGCGAATTGGCGTTCTCCTTTAAGCAATCGCGCTTTAAAAGACACTTTTTCGCCTGGTTTTAAAACCCCCTTACCAATGGCGATCTTACCATACGCAGCCATATCACGGTTACCAAATAAATATGATTCTTGGCCAATTGTAATCACAATGTTGCTTAATAACATATTAACATTCAAAAATTTTACACCTGATTTTGAAGTTTGCGTAAAAATATAAAATCCTTCGTATTGACCAGAAAATGAATATTGTTGACTTGAATTTTGTTGATGCAATTGTTCTAGTTGTTCAGTAGTGATGAAATCCATAATAGTTCCTCCCTAACATTTGCTAATTACAAGATTTTTTCACAAATTATAAATTATTTATTATTTATTTTATAATTACCAACGTATCATAATACTCTGGCAACCATGATTGAAAATGACGCTCAAGCTCAATAAATATGTAACTCAATTCTAAAATCTCCATGAGCCCATTTATTTATCACCACCTTATTTTAATTTTTATACTAAGCTAAATATAAATGCACTGTCAACTAATCTTATTGAAAAAATCACATTATTAAAAAAAGCTTCGCTAGTAATTAATCACCAGCGAAGCTTTTAAGTTACAAGTCAATATCTAAGTACTTAATGTCTGGGCGTTCCTTAAAACCGAAATGTTTCCAAAACGATTGGCCTGCTAAATTATCGATCACCGTAAATAGCCCAATCGTCTTGATGCCAATCGATTGGAATTGTTTGAATACCCGTGAAATCAGTTCCGAACTAATGTGTTGGCCGCGGTATTTTTCATCAACGGCAACGTGGTACAGAAATCCCTTCCGCCCATCAGTTGCCCCTAGTAAGGTTGCCACGATCTCACCATCTACTTCAGCAACAAAACACAGGTCGGGATTGCGATCAATGATTCGCTTAATGCCAGCATAGGAATTATCCAGCGATTGTAAATTCATCCCTGCGGTCCGTTCCCATAACGCATACGCTTGATCATAATCAGTGCTCTTCATTGCGCGATAAACTACCATTTTACTTGCCCTCCTTAAATGCTACTTCACGTGGACTGTGCCCACCGTTTAAAATTGTCAAGGCATCATCCAAAGCCTGGGTGACCATTTTGGCAACTGCAATGTCGGTATAAAAGCCAACGTGGGGCGTCAAGATCACATTCGGAATTTGCTTTAGGCGGTTGTAATGGGCAACTGGGGTCTCACCAGAAAAGCGTAAATTAAAAATTTTCGTTTCCGCTTCGACCACGTCCAATGCCGCCCCCGCAATTTGGTGCTGCTCTAAGGCATCGATCAAATCAGCAGTATTTACCACGGGTCCCCTCGAGTCATTGATAAAAAACGCGGTCGGCTTCATCTGCGCAAATGCTTCTTTATCAATCAGATGAACGTTATCTGGGCTTAAATAAACGTGGGACGTCACAATATCAGCATTTTGGTACACTTCTTCCTTAGTCCGATACTCTAAAATCCCCTCACGTTTTAACGCCTCGTTCTCCACTAAGTCATTGCCGATCACCTTCGCACCGAGGGCGTGAAAGATTCTTGCAACGGTGCTGCCAATCCGCCCCACACCAATGATTCCAATCACGTATTCAGAAAGTTCACGGGAACGCAATCCATCGACAACGTAATCATTGTTGGCCAAGCGCGCTTGGAATTCTGGATAGTGCCGAATTAGCTGCATCGCCTGCATTAGTACTAATTCTGCCACCGCGTGCGGTGAATAGGACGGCACGTTAGTAATCCGAATGTCGTTTTGAGCCGCTGCATTGAAATCGATCGTATCAATTCCAGCCGAGCGACAGGCTAGTTGCTTAATGCCATAGTCATGCAGCGTTTTATAAATGGAGCCGTCATCGTCTAAGCGGCTGCGTTGCTTATAGATAATGCCATCAAAGCCCTCGACATCACTTACGGTGTCTGGATGCAATTCGTATGGGACACTTTTTACAGGGATGCCATGGGCCTTGCTCCATGCATCGATAAATGGTTGTTCGTCCTTGCGAACGTGGTATGCGATCAACTTCGTCATTTAAATCAACCCCCAGATTATTTTTCATTCAAGTCCTTGAGAATCCCAAGAGCCCCGTCAACAAAGTATTCAACCCCTGTTTTGATCGTTGCGTCTAACCCCACGAATTGTGGTTCGTGCCAATCCGCGGCATTTGGTTGTCCGTTCGAACCAATGAACGCAAATACCCCCGGAATCGTTTCTTGGTAGGTGGCAAAGTCTTCGCCCGCCATTGAGAGAACTGGCTTTTCAACCTTTTCGGCTAAATTGTTAATGACGGCGTTCGTCAACTCGGGATTGTTATCGATTGGTAATGCCCGTTCGCTCCAATCAATATCAAAGTCCTGGTTGAAAGCAGCAGTAAAGCCCTTCACAATTTCAGTCATCCGTTTTTGAACTAAATCATCGTTTGACAGCTTGAAGACCCTGACAGTCCCCTCAAGAAACGCCGTGTCTGGAATCACGTTCCAGGCCTCACCGCCGCCAACGTGGGTAATGCTGACCACGACGGCATCTTGGGGGTTCACATTGCGGCTGGTAATCGTTTGTAAGTTTTCGATCAAAGCACCCAGCGTCACGATTGGGTCATGACTATTTTCAGGCTTGGCACCGTGGGAACCCTGCCCCTTGATCGTGATGTGGAACTTAGAACACCCCGCCATCATCGGCCCGCTTTGTAATGCAACCGTCCCAGTGGGTAAGTTGGGGTTATTATGAAAACCAAGCACCGCTTGAATTCCACTTAATACGTGCTTTGCCACCACTTGGTTCGCACCCCCACCGGCTTCTTCGGCGGGTTGGAACAGTAAATATATGTTTCCGTTGATCAAATCGCGGTGACCACTGAAAAACTTAGCGGCCCCTAATAAGCTAGTAATGTGGAGATCATGGCCACAGGCATGCATCACCCCTGGGTTCGTGGACTTGAATGCTAAATCAGTATCTTCGGTCACTGGCAACGCGTCTAAGTCGGCCCGCAGTGCGATCGAAGCGCCCGGCTGCTTTCCAGCGATCTTAGCCAACAGCCCCGTATTTAGCTTGGTCGGCACGATTTCAATCCCCCACTGCGTTAACAGCTCCTTCACTTTTTCGGTAGTATGCACTTCTTGATTCGATAATTCGGGATGGGCATGAAAGTAGTGCCTTAGTTCAACTAACTCGTTCCAATCATCATCAGTTATTAATTCCGTCATTTTAAGATTCCTCCTCAAACGCCTTGTTAATTGCTTGGTCTAAATCATTAATCAAATCATCCGCACTTTCCAACCCGATCGACATTCTGATTAATGAATCGGTAATGTGTTGCTTATCCTTATCGGCTTTAGGAACTTCTCGGTGGGTCGTCCGCACTGGGTTGACGATCAACGAACGGTTATCACCCACGTTGGGCAGATAGGTAAAGACGTGGACGTTATTCAACAATTTAACAACGTTATCGAAATCACCGTCTAATTCAAATGCAAAGGTTGTCCCAATTCCTTTAGGATAGTACTTTTCAACGAGGTCCCGTTGATCAGTATCCAATAAGCCATTATTGAAGACCCTTTTCACATGCGGGTTCCCCTCTAAGAATCGGCCGATTTTAAGGGCGGACTGCACTTCCTTACTGATCCGCTCTGAAATTGTTTCTAGCCCCATCAATGCTAAGTATGCGGAAAATGGACTAAGTACCGCCCCCATTAATCGTAAGTATTTAATCCGCAGTCGATGAATAAATGCAGATTTACCAAACGCATGGGCAAAAGTATCCGATTCACCATTGGGTTTAACTAGCGTAATTTCTGGTTCATAGAATTGCGGGAAGCGTTGTTCGTTCCAATCAAAGTGGCCCCCATCAACCACAATTCCAGAGACCACGTTGCCATGCCCGCTGATCCCCTTGGTCGATGAATAGACAACGACATCGGCACCGTGTTCAATTGGGTTGAACAGGTATGGGGTCGGGAAGGTATTATCAATAATGAGTGGAATCTGATGGGCGTGGGCTAACTTTGCGACCGCTTCCACATCGGTAACGTCAGTCGTTGGGTTCGAAACGCTTTCTGCGTAAATCGCCTTGGTATCGGGTCTGATCAATGATTCTAACTTATCCAAATCGTTAATGTCATCAACAAAATCGGTCTCGATGTTGAACTTGGGCAACAGGGTGTTCAATTCATCTAGCGTCGCACCGTAGATATCACGGGGGGCAATGATCCGCCCGCCACCTTCAGCGACGTTCAAAATCGTGTAGGTGATCGCAGCCATCCCCGAAGATAGGGCGACGGCTCCCACACCACCATCCAAGTCATTGATTCGTTTTTCAAAGACATCGACAGTCGGATTGGCGACTCTGGAATACATAAATGCATTATTCAGTTCACCATTCATGACCTGATCGGCTCGTTCAACGCTTCCAAAGTCAAATGCGACGTTCTGAAAGATGGGAACGTTGGCCGCATAGTTAAAGTCTTTTGGATCATAACCACTATGAATCTTTCTCGTATCAAATTTTTCAATCATCTCTACCACTCCCTATTTAGTTGCGTTCAGTGCCGATTCCAGATCAGCAATTAAATCATGAACATCCTCAATTCCAACTGATAATCTGACCAATTGTGGTGAAATTCCCGTCTTGGCCTGCTCTGCTGCCGATAATTCAGCATGGGTCATCTTGTATGGCAGCTCAATCAAACTTTCGACCGAACCCAAACTAACTGCAAGTGAAATGAGTTTTAGGTGTTCAACGAATGCGGCGGCATCAATTGAATCGGCCAATTCAAACGACAACACCCCACCGTAGCCATTCGTTTCCTCCTTAGCAATCTCGTAGTCCTTGGTCCCCTTAATTCCAGGATAATGGATCCGGGTGACTTCATCACGTTGCGCTAAGAAATCAACGATCTTTGCAGCATTTGCTTCGTGTCGATCGATGCGTACTGCAAGCGTCTTGATCCCGCGGCTGATCAAGTTCGCCGATTCTGGTGAAAGGACTGCACCAATCCCATTTTGGTTGAAGTAAACCGCATCCGAGAGTTGCGGCGTCTTGGTTACCACCGCACCAGCAACCACGTCAGAATGTCCCCCTAAATACTTAGTGGCGGAATGAATCACGATATCGGCCCCCAAGTCGAGTGGTTGTTGTAAGTACGGGGTTAAAAAGGTGTTGTCCACAATCGTTAACAACCCATGTTGCTTGGCCAGTTTAGCAATCGCTTTCACACTAGTGACTTCTAACAGTGGATTGGAAAAGGTCTCAAAGTAAATCGCTTTCGTGTTATCCTTGATCGCCGCACTAACCGCATCTAGATCCTGGGTATCAACGACCGTAAATGATAGCTGCCAGCGCTTGAAAAATTGGTTGATCAACCGGAATGTCCCACCATAAACCGCCTTGCCGACAATAATGTGGTCCCCTGGTTTAAAAAGCGCGAAGACTGCATGGACTGCAGCTAACCCAGACGAAAAGGCAAAGCCGCGGTCGCCATTTTCTAATTCTGCTAATTGATCTTCCAAATAATCCCTAGTTGGATTGCCGGATCGTTCATAGTCCCACCGAAGCTTGGCATCAACCTTTGGGAAAACGAACGTTGATGAATTATAGATCGGCACGTTGACCGCTCCTGTATCATTATCATTTTGTGACTTGCCATGAACTAACTTAGTATTAAACTTGGTCATTTTGATTCCCTCTTTCTATTTTTTTCAAAAATAAAAGCCCCCTATTGACCAATTTATGATCAATAAGGGGCGATTGATTCGCGGTGCCACCCTTGCGTTTAACTCAATGGATATCCATCTGGATGATAACGGGTCGGACCGGTCAATTGGCTTGCACCAATTCACTCCATTCTTAAGCTCATCTTCACGAAATTCATCAGCATCTGGTCTCACCACCCCAGACTCGCTGTAATTGATTCCAATCGTTACTCTTCTTAATCGTCGGATTTTATTTATGTAATTCATTTAATAGCCGTCTTGCAACGGTATCAAAATAATGAACGCCAACGGCAATTACGCCGTCATCAGCAATGTAGCCCGAGTTATGGTTCTTCACCTGCCCATTGTTGCCCAGGTTAACGTATACGCCCGGCACGTGTTCTTGATAACATGCGAAGTCATCAGATCCTAACTCCAGTTCCTTTTCATAAACCGTTGCAAACCGTTTACACTCATCAGCAACGATGGCGGTTAAATGCGGATCGTTATTCACAGATGGATCCCCGTCATACCAATCAATTGTAGCCGTTGCGCCATACGCTTCCGCCGCGGTCTGCACTAACTTTAAAAAGCGCTGTTTGATCAATGCTCTGGTGTGCTTACTTGCGGTCCGAACCGTGCCCTCAAAGAACACCGTTTCTGGAATCACGTTCCAAGTCGTCCCCGCAGTGATGTGTGTGATGCTGATCACGCCAGCACTGGTCGGTGAAACGTTGCGGCTAACGATACTTTGAATCGCATTGATTTCCGCTCCTAACACCACGACTGGATCGACTCCATTTTGGGGCGCCGATGCATGCGTGCCCTGCCCCGTCAGTGTGACCTTGAACTTATCGATCGCTCCACTGCTGATTCCCGCTCGAATCCCGATGCTGCCAACGGGATGAAATGGTGCGTTATGAAAGCCGATGATTGCATCGACTCCCGTTAGTTGACCGTCGTTAATCACCTGCAGGGCACCTTCGTGATCTTCTTCAGCTAACTGAAATATCAACCTGACTTTACCAGGCAGCTCATTTTCAGAATGCTTCAATAGATAAGCAGCCCCTAATAGCGCTGCAATGTGGGTATCATGGCCGCAGGCGTGCATTTGCCCTGGGACTTGCGAACTGTAAGCAAGCCCCGTGGCCTCTGCGACTGGCAATGCGTCAATATCAGCTCGTAAAGCGATGGTGGGGCCATTGTTGTTACCAATATCTGCGAACACCCCCGTTTTTAAATTCGTTGGCCTGGGCTTGATCCCATATTCAGCTAAAATAGCCGTAATTTTTTTAGTAGTTCTAAATTCATGGTCAGCCAGTTCTGGATGGGCGTGAAAATCATGCCGGTATTGAATTAACTTCCGCTCAAGTTCTGGATCGATCAATTGCTTCAATGAAGGCACCTCCTCAATGCAAAATAAAAAAGATCAACTAGCACGAATCTAGTTGATCTTTGGGTTTGATAAGGAAAATTGATTCAAAAATGATATCCACCCTAACTAGATTCGGTTTAACTTCACCTAGTTAGGAAATCGTAAGCGGTCCGCGCTAGATGCAAATGTCAGTAACGTTTGCATCCCAAATGGATCCAAACGCTACTAGCACATGCACATGTAGCCAGTTAGGACATAACAATTATTTAATTGAACATTATTATTTTTAATCATTATAATTTCCCCTTAATTTAATTCATTTATCATTTATTTTTAATTATTAAACCATAAAAATATTTGAATGTCAAATGATGTTGAAATTACTTTTAGAAAAATGTAATCTAATCTCATGAATGTTAAGCATTAATACTAAAAATATAATTAATAGGAATGGATATTATGAAAATAAAATTATTATCACTTGCGGGGATTCTTTTAGCTGTTTCGGCAGCTTTAATTATTAAAATTAATTATAGTCATTCTGTTAACGCTAATCAGAATGGTGGTGAAATTTCAAAAAGGGTATCATCATTTCCAAAATCAATGCAGGGGAAATGGTACTCCTATGATTCGGATGCATCTAAGAAAAGCCCGCGATTTTTTATTACTAAAATAACTAAAAATACAATTGCTAATAAACAACCAGAATTAAAGGGCGTCTATGTCAGTTATTTACATAAATTCTATAAACATAGTGGGTCAGCTCACTCTAACTGGATCTATACGATTGGTGGCCTATGGACAAAATTTGATAATCGCAGATACGATTTTATCCATACTTATGAATGGAATCAAAATAACGGCGATGGTGACTACTGGAACGTTTCAACACAAAACGGCCATCGCGTTTTAACCCTTGTAGGTGGGGCTGGTCTCCAAGTTTCTGACCATTCTTATCGGTCTAAAACTTTGGCAAAATCGTTAGCCAAGGAAAGGTATCGGGGCTTTTTATACTCGAATTAACTAAAGCCACTCTTACTCATTATTGCCATTAGAAGAGGCTTTAACTAGCCTTTAATGTGCTAAATTATCATAATATTTAGCCAATTTAGTTACTACTAAAAATGAAGCTTTGTATATCGATCTGTAATTTTTATTATCAGCAGCAGATTTAGTGTAATCATAGTTTTTAAGCTTAGATAAGTAATTTTCCGGCAGCTTAATCCCCCACTTTATTAAATCATCATCTTGAGATAAAATTTTCGAAATTTCATAATTTGTTGGTTTTGGCATCTTAAGTAATGCTAACGCTTTGTCAGTTACTTCCATTTTTACACCTCTTTGTATTTACTACAATAAATCAAATAATATCTTTACTATTAGTATTATTATATTGTAATAAGATACGCTAATCAATTTTTATATTTAAAATAGTTTAAAATAAAAATGTTGTTATATCAACGTCTGTTGCGATTTTCAGAAACCCAAACATGCATAATATTTTATGATCAGGGAATTAGGATTAAACCATCAATATTTAAAACATCCCCAAAACATTGCCGATCTCAATCAATTGCTTTTTGGCAATTTAGAATTAAAATAAAGTTGATTCAAAATAATTAAGGGGTGATTTACTATGGAAACTAACAATAAAATGTTTGCAAGCCCATCAACATATGTTCAGGGTAAGGATATTTTATTTAACAGTGCTGATTACATTAAAAAACTTGGTGATACCGTCTTATTACTAGCCGGTAAGCAAATCATGAACATTGTAGGAAATGACTTTTCTAAGTATCTGCAAGAAAACGACTTAGCAGTTACTGAAGTTAATTTTAACGGTGAATCTTCAATGTCAGAAGTTAACCGTGTGGCTAAGATTGGAACGGATAACCAAGTTAAAGTAATCATTGGCCTCGGTGGTGGTAAAACATTGGATGCTGCCAAGGCAATCGCTGATAAAATGAAAATTAAAGCTGCCATCTTGCCAAGTCTGGCATCAACGGACGCACCATGTTCTAGGTTATCAGTGATTTACAATGATGACGGCTCATTTTCTAACTACCTCTTCTATAATAACAATCCCGAATTAGTCCTTGTTGACACGCGGGTCATTGCCAACGCACCCGCACGATTCTTAGTAGCTGGAATTGGTGATGCCCTAGCCACCAACGTTGAAGCTCAAGCAGTTGCCCGCGGTAATGGCAACACGATGCTAGGTAACAAACAGACGTTAGTTGGCAACGCAATTGCCGAAAAATGTCAAGAAACGTTATTCAACTATGGAGTCGAGGCCGTCCGTTCGGTTGAAAACCATAATGATACCAAAGCACTAGAAAAGGTAACTGAAGCCAACATCTTAATGAGTGGGGTTGGCTTTGAAAGTGGTGGCTTAGCCGCTGCCCACGCAATCTACAATGGAACAACTGCAATCGGAGATAAGATCCATAAGATGCACGGTGAAATCGTTGCCTTTGGCTTGCTCGCTCAATTGTTTCTCGAGGGTGCCGATAGAGACCGCTATAATAAATATCTAGATTTTGAATTAGCAGTCGGCTTACCAACCACGTTTGCGGACTTAGGAATTGCTGATATTAGCGATAGTGATTTGTTAAAGATTGCCCATTCCGCCAATAGCGATAACGATACGATGAAGGAAATGCCATTCTTGGTCGAAGATGACGATATTGTCCAAGCCATGAAGGGTGCCAATGCCTATAATTTAGCATACAAATCTAATCATAAATAAGTTAGCTAATAAAAAAATGAGTTCGCTGATCAAACAGCGAACTCATTTTAATTTTAAAGTAATTCCGTCATTACTATCTTCTAAATTTTGTTTTAGCAAAAATAACCAAGCCGACAATAAGTAACACTAGCATATCGATCCAGATATGGGTCGCAACGAAATTAATGGAAGCACTCCACACCCACTTAATTAAATCCCAAAAACTACTTAAAATGAATCCAATCGCCCATTTGGCTAAATTAAAGATTAATCCCGCTAGGAAAAATATTATCGCCTTACCAGCGTAAAAAATAAAGCTAAACACTGAATGAATATGATTTTGAGCAATAAAATCCATAATCGTTTGTTTAATTGTTAATATAATTGCGCCACCGATAGTAAATACTAAAACGAAAATAGCAACAAATTCAGGAAACTTATCTGCATAAATCGAGTGACTTCTTGTTGTTACCGTCGAAGATCCGCCACGAATATTACGATTTTTTTCCTGCATTTCCAAATCCTTCTGTTTGTTTGCAAGATCAGTTACACGAAGGTAATTCTCGGAGTTCCCTTCTTTTTCAAATAACCAATCAGCTTTTTTGTTTAAATCTTTATAACTTGCCACAAAATCACCCTTAAATTAAAATTATTTTGTATCTCTTAATTATAACACCTCAAAAATCAATCATAATAATAATTTATAATTAATAATTAATAATTAAAAATAAAATGGTTTCAATAAGCCTTTATTTTCAACTAGCTTGTTCTTGAACCGCCTTAATATATTTTTTATTCCTTGGAAAGATATATTTTAATGATTTAGCATTCTTGAAGCCCATATGATTATAAAGTTTATCGCCATTCTCGCTAACCGGACGTGCTAACGCCACGATATCTGCAATAATATCATCCCAGACATACTTTGGATCAATCTCATCAACCATATATTTAACACAAAGCGTAATCAGAGAAAGGCCACTGTTCATGAGCTTTACCTGCTTACTAGCTCTCTTAACACTAGCGTATTCATACATAATATCATTTGGGTTTTTGAACAACTTCTTAATATTCGGTTGATTTTTAACCTTAATATCAACTAAGTTCTGATTATGACAACAAACATTCCGAGCCTTATGGACTAATTCAATTACCGCCACCAATGTTTTATAGTCTAGGTGGTATTCTCGGGCTAATTTCAGTGCGTTTTTTCTGGCCATATTTTCAATAATGAATTCTAAATCACCAAAGGTCAGCATGCTGATGCCGAACCAAGCTGCTGGCAATCCATCTTTATTGAGCATTGCTTGGTCTCGATATTCGGGATTGCTAGTGCGCTTCATTGCGTGGTGCAACTTCTTTTTAAACGCCATTTCTTGTTTCTTAATTGCACCCTTCCCACTATCCTTATTGAACCAGTTATCAAAATCCAAGTAGCCAAATTCTTGGTACTCATTGGTGAAGAAATACGATAATTTAACTTTCAATGATAATTCAATTTTTTCAATCGCCTGCAAAAAATGCATCCGTAAATTTTTATCGAGGTAGAAACGATCAGCGATGCTTTTCAACCGCACTCCATCATACTTACCATGGTGCAAAAACGGCAGTGAAAACTCCTTAATCTTATAGTAACCAATTATCTCTAGATTCGTTGGCCGCTTTATCTCCTTAGAATTAATGATCATCCCAAGGTGTTCTAGTTGTTTCATCTGTTGTTTATAGGTCATGTTATGAGGGGTTGTCACAAAGCTCATCCTCCTAAATAAAAACCTCAGCATTAAGGGCAGATACATCTGCAATTAATACTGAGGCGACGTTTGCGTCTAGTTATATTCAGCTGCATCAAATGTAAACATTGTTATTCAAATGATTTAATCAAAATACAACTTAATTATATCGTGTTAAGTTTCAAAGTGCTATTCATAACTAGTTTAAAATGTCATTCTGAATGTAAAAATATAAAGAGATCGATGTTAATTCCCATCTTCGTTAATAATTTGGTTACTCAAACAAGTCCGCTTAGTCCTTGCTAAACCGATCGCTAAGTCATTTCCATTGTAGGCGAATGCGGCCTTCAACTTATCATCACTATTCGGAATTGTCCTAACAAATAAACTCACAAAAAAGACCTGATCCACAATCATCACATCGAGGACATAATGATTATTCATAATTTCAAATGACCTTATATTTTTATTAGAATTAGGCCGCAATAAACTATCATCAAACATTTTATGAACCAATTCGTCAATAAACTCAGGATTGCTATTTAAAGAATGCTCCATTCCCATTCCCCCCTGTTCAAATATTATGTAAATTTATAATTGATTTTAGCATCATTTAGGTTTATATTCATATTATAAATTATTATACTACATATTTGATTGGAGGCATGCTTATGGCTGAAGATGTATTATTTAATCCTGGTAACGCAATCGCTTCAAACGTTGATCCCAGCGAATTAATTCGGACTGCTCAATTGACTTCTGACAAACGGACTACTAACGAAAAAGTAGTCATGGTCAAGGACGAAAACGGTAAGCATTTGTTATTCGAAATTGGTGACAAGGAAAGTGACCCTGCTAAGGGAAAGAAATATAAAATTGAACAAGAGTTCTAATAAAAAAGGCTAGTAATCTTAATTACTGGCCTTTTGTGTTTCCAATGATGGTCCTAACTACTTTTTCAATCGATGGAATAATGGGGGAATCCGATTCGATGCCAGTTTGCGCAAAACGTTCCGCCCACCAATTCCGTCTAATATTTTGCACTTGACTTAATAGTTGTTTTCCAGAAGTGGTCAAACTTACTTCAAGGGCCTTTCCTGGTCGGGGTTGCTTTGTGACCCAACCATTTTGATCCAACTTTTTGATTTGCCGAGCCACCATCCCCTTATCCAATACTAATTCACGGGCAATCTGGCTTTGATTAATATGTTGATGATCATTAATCGTAAGTAAAATACATGCAGCCGTAGGGTTTAAATCCAATTTTTCAAATTGATACCCAGTATCTTTGTAGTACTGACGATGTAAAATGGAAATATCTTGTGCTAAATATCCTAAGTCTTTCATAAGAAATCGGTTCCTTCCGTAAAAAGTGGCTAATTGCGTTGACAATGCAACACCCAGCTGCCTATAATAATATCAAATTAGCGGGTGTTGACAATGCAACACCCTATTCTTTCAAGATAAAGTATACCATATGTAAATGAAATTTAAACTGGAGGAATTACTATGACAAAGGACATGACAGGCTCGACAGCATTAATTCAAAGTATGATCAATCAGGGAATTAAGTATGTTTTTGGTATTCCTGGTGCTAAAGTCGACCAATTATTTGAAGACTTGCAACATAATGATAATCCTAACGCACCCCAATTAATCGTTACTAGGCATGAACAAAATGCAGCCTTTATTGCTGCTGGAATTGGCCGCTTAACTGGCAATCCTGGCGTGGTTGCCGTTACTTCAGGCCCTGGGGTCTCGAACCTAACAACCGCTTTGATCACCGCCACTGCTGAGGGAGACCCAGTCATCGCATTGGGTGGTCAAGTTAAAAGAGATGACCTTTTGCGTGCGACCCACCAAAGTATTGACAGCGCTCCCCTATTAGAACAAGCAACCAAGAGTAGCCAGGAAGTGGCAGATCCAAACAATCTTTCGGAGGCCTTTGCGAATGCGTTCATGACGACCAAATCGCCTAAAAATGGAGCTGCTTTTCTATCACTACCCCAAGATATTCTGGGGGCAAAAGTAGACCGCCCCGTAATTCAAAAACTACCCGAAATCACCAACGGGAGTGCCGATCGGACTCGAATCAAACAAATCGCAGAAATGTTGATGACCGCTGAAAATCCAGTAATTCTTGCCGGAATGCGCGCCTCAACTGAGGAAGTAAGCGATGCCATTCACAAATTATTGAACCGCTTTTCCATCCCAGTTGTCGAAACCTTCCAGGGTTCAGGCGTCATCTCGCGTGACCTTGAAAATAACTACTTTGGTCGCGTTGGACTATTCGATAATCAAATTGGTGATACGGTTCTTAAAAAGAGCGATCTCGTCCTTGCCATTGGTTATGATCCAATTGAATATGAAGCTCGCAACTGGCATAACGAAGGGACTAGAATTATTAACGTCGATACCATCACCCCTGAAATTACGACTGATTATCAACCAGAGGTGATCGTAAATGCGGACGTTGCCCAAACGCTGTACGAACTAGCAGCGTTCATTCCAGAAGATACGACCCTGCCAAAAGACACCCAGGCCAAGTTAGCCCAACTCAAGGAACACTTCGACCAGTCTAACGAAGTGCCCGCACAAAAAGAGGGCGAAGAACTCCACCCATTGGCCATCATCAACGTCTTACAGGAATCGGTCAATGACGATACCACCATTACCGTTGATATCGGTAGCCATTACATCTGGATGGCCCGCTTTTTCCGAGTTTACAAACCACGCCACTTGCTATTTAGCAACGGGATGCAAACGCTCGGGGTTGCTTTACCGTGGGCAATTGCTGCTGCATTAACGCGGCCTGAACAACACGTTATTTCAATCTCAGGTGACGGGGGCTTCTTATTCTCAGGACAAGAGTTTGAAACTGCGGTCCGATTGAATCTGCCCATCATCCAAATCATTTGGGTCGACGGTTACTACGACATGGTCAAGTTCCAAGAAGTCGCTAAGTATGGCCGAGATGCCGGAGTCAAGTTCGGCTACGTTGATAACGTTAAATACGCCGAAAGTTTTGGTGCTAAGGGCTTTCGGGTCAAGACAGCTGAAGAATTCCGCCAGGCCCTCCATAAAGCAAAGCAACTAGCTGGTCCTTCAATCATCGAAGTCCCAGTTAACTACAAGGACAACATCAAGTTAAAGACCCAGTTGATTCCAAACGAATTGAACTAGGATAAAAAACACCGCTAATCCTGTTTAAAGATTAGCGGTGTTTTTGTGTCAATTGTTCAGTTTAATAAGCCAACTTATGATTTGATTTTAAAGTCATCCGTGGGATTAAAATTATGAATCAAGCTGGGCCAAATCCACCGATCGGTATATTTAACAACGATCCCGTTGGTAAAGAAGAAGTAGATCGTAGCAAAGTTAACCGCGTAAAGTTGCCCAGTCAATAGGCTGGTGATAACGATCACAACGGCAGGTAACGACAGGTCCAAGAACTGTGCCTTGATCGCACTACCGTTAAAAAATTTAAATCGTAAAATATTACTGGTGTCGTCATTCGGGTGCATAAAGATGTTGGCCCGTTGATACATCGAAATAGAGATTCCAATCATCGTCACACCGACTATCGAAATCAATGAACGTACCAAAAAGCCGTGGTTCCCAACCCCCAAAAATTCAAACATTTGAATAAAAATCTGAATTCCGTAGCTAAAAAACACCACATAGGCAAGTTCTTCTACGAACCGAACTATGTCTAGTTTCATCAATAATAACTGGTTCAATATCGCACTGAACACCCCGAAGGCAAAGATAAAAATGGTCGATGCAACGTGAAACTGGTTACCCAAATTTACCGCTGCAGCAGTAAACAGGGCCGAACCAGTATTAGATGTAATCGTCAACCCGTTGCCCAGGGCATTGATGATCAGCCCTAAAATTAATGCCGTTATCCTAACCCGCATCGAATTAGTCGGTCTTTTTGTGTCCAATTAGCTCCTCCTCAATTTAATAACTAGTATTTGTTTCCATTATATATAATTCAAAGCTAAAACAAAAGTTAAATGGTTAATGCTTGAAAATGCTATAATCAAAGCAGATTATCTAATTAAGGAGGGATTTTCATCACAGTTGGAACGATTGCATTTTTAATTTTAGTCGGGATCATCTCGGGAATCATCAACAGTATCATTGGGATGGCGTCGTTAATTTCATACCCCGCCCTGGTTTCCGTGGGGATTCCACCAGTATTAGCGAACGCTTCTAACACCGTTGCGCTAATCTGTAGTGGGGTCAGTTCAATCTTAGCTTCATTAAAGGAGCTGAGGGGGCACTTAAAAGCGGTCCTGCCGATTACCGCTTTGACAGCAGGTGGGGGCTTGATTGGGTCACTTTTACTACTAAATAGTTCTAATGAGGCCTTTTCCAAAATCGTGCCGTTTTTGATTTTCTTTGCAGCTTGCTCGATCCTAGTACCTAAGCGCTCACATGCAAATGGACAAAAAACTGGTTCGAAGAACGTTTTATTTTGGGAGTACTTAATTTTAGGGCTTGTCGGAATCTACGTGGGATACTTTGGTGCTGGTGCTGGCGTGATCATGATTGCCGTGTTATCTAAGATCACTGACAGCCCCTACCACGTTTATAATGCAACGCGTAACGCTGCCACTTTAGCAGCAAACCTCGTTGCTTCGATTATCTTCATTTTCGTTGCCCACGTCTATTGGAGTGCCATCATCCCGTTAGGCATCGGACTATTTATCGGTGGCTTCATTGGTCCTTCGATCGTGCGCTTCATTCCCACTAACGTTATGCGGATTGGCGTTGGCATCTTTGCATTTCTGCTATCAATCTACCTATTTATTAAGGCCTTCTTTTAATTTCAGAAAAAATCATTTTGCTTTATTTTTAAATGTTGTAAAATAATAGATATTAATTCTTTAAAGGAAGTGATTCGATTGGCGGATTCATTTTTACGAATCGTATTTAACTTTGTTAACATTCAAGGACTATTGTTACTAATCTTCCTATTTATTAACATTGGTTTTCAAGCTAAAAACAAACATGCAGAGGTTCAATCCGATGGGCTTAGTAATTTTATTTTAATTTTGGCACTTTGCGAAAGTTTAAACTTCTTGGGAAATGCTATTTTAAGGGATTTTCGCATCGGTAGTAAAGATCTAACCCTCATTATTGGGATTGCGGTCATTGCACTGTCATGGATCACGGCAATTGCGTTTACTGTTTGGAATTTCTTATACTTACGTAAATTAAGCAAAAAAGTAAGTGAATAAAAAATAGTCGATCATGGCTTGCTATCATATTTTTCAGATAAATTGAATCACAAAAAAACTCCTAAGTTGTAAATCAACTTGGGAGTTTTTTTATTACTATTATTTAGTTGCTTCAAGAGCTTCCTTTAAGGCAGTTCCTAAACGCTTCATCCCGACCTTAATGGTTTCGTCATCAACGTTTGAGAAGTTCAATCTGAAAGTCCCCATCTTTGGTTTATTAGGGTAGAATGAATCTCCTGGCACGAACGCAACGTTATGTTCCACACAGGTGTTAAATAATTGCATGGTATCAACTTCACCAGGTAATTCAATCCAAATGAACATCCCACCTTCAGGATGACTGTGCTTAGCATCAGCTGGGAATTCTTCCTTGATGGCACTTAACATTAATTCAAAACGATGGTGGTATAAATCACTAATCTTTTTAATATGTTCATAAATGTCATTTTGTTCAAGGAATCTAGCAATGATATGTTGACTTAAGTTATCTGAGTGTAAGTCAGCACTTTGCTTCATTACGACGAAGTTTGATAATACGTCGGTGTTACAGACAATCCATCCTAAACGCATCCCTGGTGCTAAGATCTTAGAGAAAGTACTCATGTAAACAACCCGATCTTGAGTATCAAAGTGCTTTAATGGAGGTAAAGTTTCGCCTTCGTATCTAATTGCTCCGTAAGGATCATCTTCCATTACTAATAAATCGTACTTGTTAGCTAATTCCACAAATTGCTTCCGACGATCAACTGACATTGTTCGACCAGTTGGGTTTTGGAAAGTAGGAATCGTGTAAACTAACTTAGCTTCTGGATGAGCCTTCAAAGCTTCTTCGAACTTGTCCATTCTCATTCCATTTTCATCCATTTCAACCCCGACGATGTTAGCCCCGTAGCTACGGAACACATCTAAAGTACACAGATATGTAGGTTCTTCAACGATAACGGTATCACCAGGGTTAATGAACATTTTTGCTAATAAATCAATTGATTGCTCTGAACCAGTAGTGACCCCCACGTGTTCAACAGAAGTGGACACACTACGATCAGCCATTAATTTCACAATTTGTTCACGTAATACCGTTTCGCCAATGGCGTTACTATATTGTAAGGCGGTCTGACCTTCATTTTCGAAGACGGTGTCAGCCGCCTTCTGCATTTCTGCAACTGGAAATAGTTCAGGTGCTGGTAGTCCACCGGCAAATGAAATAACTGCTGGATTAGCAGCGGCTTCCAAAATTTCTCCAACCACGTCGTTGTCGGTTTTTGGTACTCGTCTTGAATATTCAAATGTCATAAAAATCAACTCCTCAAATAAATTTAAAATATGGTATAGGTGTATTATAACAACGAACTAATCAAATTGCCATAGTTTTTTAATTATTTCATGGAATTCTTTTCTTTTAAATTAATTGTGATTTGAGTAGAATGTATTTAACACATTAATTAATTGTCTGCTAAAGGAGGATAGTTATTATGAATGGTAAAGTATTTAAAACGGCACTAGCAACCATATTAGGTGGAATATCGTATAAGGTTGCTAAATCCAGCATTCAGGTCATGCGTGGCAATGGTGAACTATACGCCCCTTCCAAAAACTTTTATAACCCGAACAGCCGCTTAAACGATAAAAAAATTGTATTTATCGGTTCTTCAATTACCTCTGGAGTTACTGCCAAAGGCGATTCTTTCGTTGATTATTTAGAAGTCGAACATGGAGTAATCGCTCAAAAAGAAGCGGTGAGCGGGACTACCCTTGCCGGTAATGAACCCGATTCATATATTGAAAGACTAATAAATAACGTTGCCACTAACCAAGATCTCGATGCACTGGTATGCCAGCTATCAATGAATGACCAGAAGCGCAAAAAGCCACTAGGCACAATTAGTAATTCATTTAATATTGATGATTTTGATACCTTGACCACCACTGGTTCAATCGAATACATCGTCTCATATGCTAACGAACACTGGCACTGCCCCGTTATCTTTTTTACCTGCTTGAAAAAAGAATCCCCAGAATATGAACTACTTCGCAATCAGTTATTTAGATTACAAAGAAAATGGAATTTTGAAATCATTGACATCTGGAACAATCAATATATTCATAGACTAAATCAAAAACACCCTGAATACATGGCTGATGATAGCCATCCTACTAGGGCTGGGTATCGTTATTGTTGGACTCCGATATTTGTTCGCGAACTGGATCAAATTATTGGTTAAAAGGCTAATCACTAAAATAGTGATTAGCCTTTTAAGTTTAAAATAAATAATAAATAATAAAAAATAAATTTTTTATTATTCTTTCCATCTTTTATGCAGCTTGTTCTCACTATAATCTAATAAACTGCTTGGTTCGATGTCGTACTTACTACATAAAATTAATAATTGATCTAATACATCAGCTAACTCTTCGTGAAGATTATCATCCATTTGTGCTTTGGTCTTTGGAGCCTCACCAGGATGTTCACGACCAATTTCCATTGTCCTAATTGCCCGTGATAGTTCTCCTGATTCTTCAGTTAAAAAATTCATTCTAATCTCTGGTGATAAATCATACCATTTATGTTTTTTATAGAAATTCACTAACCATTTTGCATGTTGATCTAAATCCAATTTTAAGCCCCCTGATAAATTTACATTTATCATATCATAAGCAGAGCGCTATTTTTAAATTGATTAACTAAATGTCCCTTAAAGGGAGTTAATCGATTTCATGCAAAAACAGCTCAATTCAATTTTGGGATGAACCGAGCTGTCTTGATTATTCTATTTGATAATAAAAAATATATTTTTTATTATTTATTTTTTATTACTTATCTTCAGTGTTAAATTTTCCTGAATCAATTGCGTATTTTAGCATATCATCAATTACATCAACCATCTTTTTATCATTCAAAAACGCAATCTTTTTAATTTCGCGATAATAACTTTCACGAACTTGAATTGGTTTACTGGTTTGTTTTTGTCTTGCAAATGGACTTGTATGTTGTTCATTATCATCTAATTGTGAATTAGCCTGATTAGCTAAATTATTCAAAAAATCATTACTCATTTTCACTCGCTCCTATTCTACTTAACTCTTCATCCAAGGTCGTCTGATACATCTTAAGGGCTCGCTTATCCCAATAATCATTGTTACGAATTCCCTCGTCTCCAAACACCTTAATTCTTTCTTGTTGGTAAACGTAATTTTTGAAAACGGCATCCCCAAATGAATCCTTAGCACTATTGGATATTTCTGTATCAGTTTTAGCATTATTTTTCACAAGGTACAACACAACCCCTAAAACATTATAATCTGCCTGATAATCTTCACGTAGTTGATACATGTACTTAGCAGTTTTTAAAATCGATGTATATGCTTGGCGTTGGGTTTGAAGTACCAAGGTAATATAATCGCTAGCTAAGATTGCGTTGTTAGTAAAAGTTGAGAGGGTTGGTGGTACATCGAATAATATAAAATCATATTTAGCTCGAAATGGTTCGATCAGATTCTTTAATATCAAAGCCCGATCATGACGATTGTATTTTTCAACTTTCCCTGGCCAAGAACTTAATGCCCAGTCAGATGGAATCATGTCTAAATTATCAGTCACTTTAACGATGCTATTTGATAAGTCGAATTTCATTAATCCATCATAAAATGAAGTCTTAGGGTGTTCCTTATTATTGAAAGTTGTATTTATAATTTCAGTTGCGTTTGCTTGTGGATCCATATCAATTAATAACACTTTTTTACCCATTTGATTTAAAAGGTAAGTATCTAAAACCGTCATAGTGGTCTTACCGACCCCACCTTTAAAATTAAAATGAAGCAATACTTTTGCCATCATCATCCCTCCAATTTAAAATTAATTATAAATTATTTATTTTAAATTGTAAATATTTTATTTTTCATAATAAGTTATTATAAACAAAAATGCTGGTGGTTATTTGGATACTAAAAAATCAACTTAATTTGCGTTAAGCTGATTTTATTTATCATAGATTAAAAATTAAAATTGAATCAACCAATTGATTCATCCATTTGATAATCGATTAAAAGATTTAACTCGACAGCATATTCCATTGGCAGTTGCTTAGCAAACGGTTCAATAAAACCCATAATGATCATTTTAGTGGCTGCTTGTTCACTCAATCCTCTGCTCATCAAATAATAAAGCGACTCTGCAGAAATCTTGGACACCTTAGCCTCATGTTCAATGGTCGCATCCCCATTATTAATAATATTTTGCGGAATCGTATCGCTCTTTGATTCATCATCCATGATGATCGTATCACACTCAATATGTGACTTGGCACCATTACTATGCTCTGAGATACGTACCTTCCCGCGATAATTACAAGTTCCACCGGTCTTACAAATCGACTTTGAAACAATGTTTGAAGAAGTGAGCGGGGCGTTATGACGCATAATCGATCCGTTATCTTGATAAACGTGATGACTAGCAAAAGCAATTGACAGCATCGTTCCCGTTGCATGAGGACCATTTAAATCAATACTTGGATACTTCATCGTCACTTTAGACCCTAAGTTCCCATCGATCCATTCCATAGTTGCATTTTCAGCAGCAGAAGCCCGCTTGGTCTCTAGGCTATAGACGTTATCAGACCAATTTTGGATCGTCGTATACCTAGCAAAGCCGTCACGCTTCACAAATACTTCAACAACTGCCGCATGTAGGCTATCTTCAGAATAATTAGGCGCTGTACAGCCTTCAACGTAATTAACACTTGCCCCCTCATCGACAATAATTAATGTTCGTTCAAATTGACCAGTGTTGCCATTATTAATCCGAAAGAAACTCTGAATTGGAACTTGACAGTGGACCCCTTTGGGAACATACAAAAACACTCCTCCTGACCAAACAGCGGTGTTCAAGGCGGCGAATTTGTTGTTTTCAGGGCCAACTAGTTGACCAAAATATTCCTTGATCACTTCTGGGTATTCCTTCAAAGCAGTATCGGTATCGGTAAAAATTATCCCCATTTGAGCAAATTCTTGCTTTAAGTTCGCATAAACGGCTTCTGATTCGTATTGGGCCTCAGCACCTGCCAAATACTTGCGTTCCGCCTCAGGAACCCCAATTTTTTCGAACGTTTTCTTCATCCTTGATGGGACGTCATCCCAATCACGCGAAACGTGATCAGCAGCGCGTTGAAAATAATTAATTTGGTTTAAATCTAATTCAGATAGGTCTGGGCCAAAATTAGGCATTGGTAATTGATTGTAAATTTTAAGGGCCTTTAATCTAAGGTCTAACATCCATTCTGGTTCGTTTTTTTGAACTGAAATTTGCCTAACGACTGCTTCGTTCAATCCCGCTCCAGTTGTATAAATTGGCTCATATTTATCTTTAAAGCCATATTGATATTCATCGTTTAATTTTCTAATTGATTCATCCATCGTCAACATCTCCATTAATCGCTTGTAAAAGGGCCTTCCACGGCAGCATGACACATTTGATTCGCATCGGCAGTTTAACAATTGCATGCATTATCTGTGCATCTCCAAGTGATGCCTCAGTTGCTTTCGATAACGCTGCTCCCATCATTAGGCGTGAAAAACGGTCAATCAATTCATTAGCCTCTGGTAATGTTTTGCCAATCATCAGTTGTGATAACATTGCTAGCGAGGCTTTAAAAATAATACAACCGCTTGCTCGATAGTTGACTGAATCAATTACACTATTCTTTAGTTCAAGATTGAGCTGAATCCGATCACCACAAGTAGGGTTGCTAAGATTGACCATAAAGGTCGTCTTATTTAATGGACATGGATGCAATTGATTTGCGTAGTCCATAATGACTCGTTGATAAATTTCATTGATTTGCATGGTCAACAAAGAACTCCTTAGCCTCTCGAATTGTATTTACAAGCCGATCAATTTCTCGTTGTGAATTATAGATATAAGCACTGGCCCGCACTGCACCGTTCGTCCCCAATGCATGCATTAAAGGCTCTGCACAATGATACCCAGCTCGTACTGCAATATTTGCCATGTCAAGAATCGTGGCCACATCGTGGGGGTGTACACCATCGACGTTAAAAGAAACAATCCCCGTTTTCCGCTGCTTGGGACCGTATAGACTCACGCCGCTAATTTTAGCCAACTCATCATATAATGATTGACCTAAATTTTGACAACGCACTTGAATGTTGTTCATCCCCAGATGATTTAAATAGTCAATTGCAGCTCCCAAGCCTAAAACACCAATTATATTTGGCGTCCCCGCTTCCAGGCGCCATGGAATCGGCTGGACGGTAAATTGATCACGCATCACCATCTCGACCATCTCACCGCCTAATTGAATCGGCAACATTTTTGATAGATTTTCAATCCGCCCGTATAATACGCCGATTCCCGTTGGTCCCAACATTTTATGCCCAGAAAAAGCAATCCAATCGGCATTCCATTCGTTAACATCAACTGGTATTTCGGCAATTGCTTGTGCAGCATCTACGACCATTTGAGCTCCATGGGCATGTGCAATGGCTCCAATTGCTTTAACTGGATTGAGCGTTCCTAAAACGTTGGACACTGCCCCCACCGCAACGACACTTGTCCGATCATTGATAATCCTTTGCGCCTGTTCAATATCTAATCGACCACTAGCATCTATTTCAAGATACCTTAACCGTGCCCCATTGATATTCGCTAATTGCATCCAGGGCAGTAGGTTACTATGGTGTTCACTAATCGCCACAACAATTTCGTCCCCACGTTTGATCCGTGTCTTAAAATAACCATTCACGATCAGATTGAGCCCATCGGTTGTCCCACGGGTAAATATGATTGACCTTTCATTCGGGGCGTTAATAAATTTTGCAACCTTTTTCCTCACAGCCTCGTACTTGTCAGTAGTAGCTTGGGCAGCCGTGTATCCACTTCGATGGACATTATAACTGTCGTTAATATAGGCATCTTGAATAATTTTTAATACATTAGCTGGCTTTTGAGTAGTTGCTGCGTTATCAAAGTATGCCAGTGATTGATCATTATTGGTAAAAAACGGAAAGTGATTGCGCACTGATTCATCCAACATTAAAGCGATCCTCCAGTCTATTCATTAATTTATTTCTAATTGCACGTTCAGGAAATTGATCAACCAGCGGTAACAAAAAGCCCTTGGTCAACATTCGTTTGGCTGTAATCAAATCGATGCCACGGCTGTTTAGATAGTATAATTGATCAGAATCAACCTTCCCAACACTGGCAGCGTGTCCAGCAATAACATCATAATTATCAATCAATAACACGGGATTGACTTTCCCATGACTTGTTTCATCAAGCGTTAACAGCCGACTCACTTGATTAGAATAAGCGGATGAGCCGTTTGCATGAATAATTCCGTTGGTAAAAAAATGTGTTTTGGCATTATCAGCAACAACGCCGCGTTCGTTTATTTCACCATGGGTGTGAGGACCTTCATTAACAATTGATGTAATAATCGATTGCACCTGACTGCTCTCACCGAGGTTAACAATGTTAATCTGCCCAACACTATTTTGACCATCAAGATTAAGATTGCTTTCATAACGAGTATCATGATGATTGAATAGCCCAACAAAGGTTTGCAGGGATGCATTTTGTGCAAGGTATGCATTCAAAATGCGATGATTGCGGTAACTATTAGAATTAGCAGCATCGTAATATTTAACATGTGCATTATCACCTAGTAATCCTTCAACCACTAGACAATCATCACCTATTTCAGTTCGTTTATCTTCAAACATGACGGCTAGCTTTGAATTTGCGCCTGCAATGATTAAAACGTGTTTTTCTTGGGCCGAATGATCGAGCAGTTGACTAATGTTCAACGGTTTTCGAACAACTAGGTTCGGTGGTAAGTAAATGAATACTCCCGATTGAAGATAGGCCAGGTGCCTTGCATTTAATGCATTACTACGCCATTCCACCGCCTTTTCCATCAGATTTTCTTGAATCAAATTTGGATATTGACGAGCTGCACCCAATAGATCCATCAATACCATGCCCTGCTTTCTTAAATCATTTGGAGCATGGTTAGTTAAGTCAATTGGTTTTGCTATCAATGGTGGGATTTCAAATTGATATTTAGCTTGCTGACTGTCTAATGGTAATTTATTAATCATTGCACTCACTAATTGGCGTTTTATCGTAAGCCATTTTGGTTCTTGGTTGTGTTTAGAAAAGGATTCAAGCGTCATGTTAGTCATCATTCATCCACCAGCTCAACGTCTAGTCCAAGTTCATTTCGTAAGTTAGCATAACCACCATTTTCCAGTTTTTCAGCTAATTCTAACCCCCCGCTAGTAACGATCTTTCCGCCCATCATAACGTGGACCACATCGGGTTTTACATATCTTAAAATTCGATCGTAGTGGGTAATGATCAAGCAACTAAAATGAACTGAGCGCATTGCATTGATTCCATTTGAGACCACCTTTAAGGCATCAATATCCAATCCCGAATCAATCTCATCTAAAATCGATAGTTTGGGATCGATCATCATCATTTGCAAAATTTCGTTGCGTTTTTTTTCACCGCCAGAAAAACCTTGGTTCAAGTAACGATCAGTATATTCTTCTGGGATGGATAGTAACTTCATTTTCGCCGCTAGTTGGTTCATAAACTCAAAGACGCTTAACCGCTGTGACTTGGGACGCATTGCATCTACGGCAGCACGAATAAAATCAACATTCTTAATCCCAGTAATCTCAGTCGGGTATTGCATCGCTAAGAATATCCCTAACCGTGCTCTTTGATCAGTTGATAATTCATTTAGTCGAATCCCGTCTAATGTAATCGAACCGCTATTAATCGAATAACGACTGGATCCCATAATGGTTTGTGAGAGCGTTGACTTTCCCGTCCCGTTAGGCCCCATAATGACATGGATTTCCCCATCTGGAATCGTTAAATTCAATCCGTGCAATATCTCGGTACCCGTTTCGTTAATTTGAACATGTAGATCTTCTATTTTTAACACGTTATCCCTCCTATTAATGAATCAAACGATCCCACAAGACGACCTGGTTTTTTGATAATGACTCTGGAACCTTGATAATTCTTTGATTCGCGCTTCCTCTAAATTGAAGCGTCAAATCTTTTTGTGATTCTAAAAACCGCCCGTCAACTAAAATATCAATCAACGAAAGTAATTTTAGCTTGTCATAAGACTCCTGCATTAACTCATCCCAGGTATAGCCAGTCCAAGACCAAATATCTTTTGTATGCCCAAATTCCTTCCGAACTCGTTGGCAAAGTTTTAAACATACCTGTGTATTCAAAAAGGGTTCTCCACCCAGTAAAGTTAAGCCCTGAACATATGGCTTTTGCATGTCGTTTATGATCTGATCCTCTAGCTGTTGACTATAAGGTTGACCGTAGTGAAAATTTTGTGCTGCTACATTGTAACAACCAGGACAATAAAATAAACATCCACTAACGTATAAGCTACACCGAATGCCCTCGCCATCTACAAAATTGAACGGCTTATAATCTGCAACGTATTGCAAACTCAATTTATTAGCGCGCCATTCTTTGGGTGTCGGATTGTTTGGCCCTTTCATGTTCTGCCGCATTTTTGATCATTCCTCCTGTCATATGTTTTACACGCGCTGAGATTTCTACATGTCTCCCGTGAACCATTGGCCGCGCTTGTGGATTACCTAAATAACCACAAGTTCGCTTAACGACGTCACAATACCTGGGATCATGATTGCCACATTGCGGACAAACAAATCCCTTCGCAGTTGCATTAAAATCACCCTTAAAGCCACACTTAAAGCATTGATCAATTGAAGTATTGGTTCCTAGATAACCAACGTGATCGTATGCCCAATCCCAAACAGCCTCCAGTGCCTTAGGATTTTGCTTTAAATTTGGATATTCACAATAATGAATAAATCCCGCTGAAGCATAATGTGGATATGCTTCTTCAAAGGTTAATTTTTCAAATGGGTTCGGATTTTTGCGTACGTCATAATGAAAGCTATTTGTGTAGTATTCCTTATCAGTAATTGAATCGATTTTGCCAAATTTATCGATATCATCCTGACAAAACGTATCGGTTAAGGATTCAGCTGGCGTAGAGTACAAACTATAGTGATAGCCACTTTGCTGCGACCATTTTTGGCATAGTAGGTTCAGTTGCTTAACGATTTCTAAAGTGAATTCATGGGCAGTTTCGTTACGTTCCCAATTCGGACCAAAAAAGCTCGTTCCAACTTCATATAGGCCAATGTAACCTACTGACACAGTTGCTCGCTCATGGTTAAACAATTCATCCACACTATCATCATCACGCAACCTTTTGCCAAATGCACCGTACTTATAAAGCAGTGGGGCATTATAAGGTTTTGCCTCAGTACAGCGCTTGATACGATAGGCTAATGCTTCATGTACAATTCGCATTTTATCCCTAAAAATATTCCAAAATGCTGATTTACTTCCATTCGCATAAAGTGCGATTCGCGGCAAATTGACCGTAACTACCCCTAAGTTCATCCGACCAGCATTGATTTCATGTCCATCTTCATCTACCCACTTTGGCAAAAATGATCGACATCCCATTGGCGCCTTAAAATTACCAGTAATATCGGATAAAGTATCGTAATTCAATATATCTGGATACATCCGTTTTGTGGCACATTCCACCGCCAGTTGCTTAACGTCATAATTAGGATCGCTCGGGTTTAGGTTTAAACCTCGTTTCAAAGTAAAGGTCAGTTTAGGAAAGATTGCAGTGCGTTGCTCGACACCAAGCCCCTTGATTCTAATTTCGAAAATATCCTTTTGAATTTCTTTTTCAAACCAATTCGTTCCTAAACCAAAACTAACCGTTGTAAAAGGAGTTTGGCCCTGAGAAGAATAGAGCGTGTTAATTTCATATTCAAGAGCTTGCATCGCATCGTAAATATCTTTTTGGGTGCGTTGACGCGCATATTCTTCCTGTCTATCTTTAACAACCCACTTTTTAGCTTCCAGAATATGTTTTTGATAGTTTAACTTTGCAAACGGAGCGAGTACTTCATCAGCTCGATCAAATGAAATTCCACCGTATTGCAGTGAAGCAACGTTAGCAATAATTTGGGCAACTTGAGCGGTGGCAGTCTGAATCGACTTTGGGGAAGCAACCTTTGCGTTTCCAATCTTAAACCCATTGTTCAACATGTTCGCAAAATCAACTAAACAACAATTAGTTTCAGGGGTTGCTGGTGAATAATCTAGATCATGCCAATGAATATCACCACGTAAATGGGCCTTCGCAACTAATGGTGGTAGCATTTTTAATCCAATCGCCTTGCTTGCCCGTCCCGCTTGTAGGTCACGCTGAGTATTGAATACGTTACTATCCTTATTCGCATTTTCATGAACAACTCTAGCGTTCTTATCAAACAACTGTTTGAGGTTCTGATCAATATCAGTTGCTTCCTGCCATCTTTTTTGATCTTGTTTATAATATTTTTGATACTTTTGTAATTTATCATATAATTTATTATTAGACAATAAATTGTTAAAACATTCACGAATTATGCTGGTTTTTAATTCATTATTACTTACAGCCGTTAATAATGAATTATAAAATTGGCTTTTTAGATCTTCATTAATAGCTAATTGATTAAATAAATAATCTAATTTATAACTAAAAAATGGTGTTTTTTCGCCACTTTGTTTAATGACTATCACTTGGTTGATTTTTTCAGATCGCATTTTCAATCATGACCCTTCTTGAATTTGATATTCTATATATAGTGCTACATATAAAGATAAAGCACATATATAGTGTTATCAAGTCCAAGCCCATTCAAAACCAAAAGTTAGTCTACAATCTAATGTGGCTTGGAATTGGTATAATAATATTTGGGTCACTGCAATATTTTTTGAAAAAATTTTTTTAGTTGTAAGCGATATTTAAACCCCTTGCATTAATCAATCGTCTAATATTGATTATAATTTCACAAATTAACAGAATGTGTTTCATTTCTATGTAAAAAAAGCCAGCCACAATTAAGTGACTGGCTTTTAAGTTATTAATTAATTTGTTTATTTTTCGTACTCATCCAACTTAGGGACCTTAATATGCCGTTTGTTAGCTTCTTGCTTCAATGCATCTAAACGTGCTTGAAGATTACGCTGTAATTTAACGGATCTTTCAATTGATCTCTGAGTGTTGTGAGTCAATTCGATCAATTCTTCATCGGAGTATCCTGCTAAGTGTTGTTCAACAAATGATGTCTGTTGATAAGCATGGATAAACATACTATAACCCATTTTACCGACCCCAGCAATTCCTGAACTCGCATTCTTAATGGTTGGTTCAGTACTAAAGTGATCGATATGGTAAACCAATTGTTGACTAAAGTGTTGGTTCCAATAGTTGATCAGTGGTCCAGCAAAGAAGGCAACCACTAATGTTAAAACCCCAACGGCTCCATGGGCAACAAATGCAAGGACCATGAAGAAAACATCTTGAATATTTCTAACTAATTGATATTTAATGTGCAACCGACTAGAAAAAATTGGTGCGATCGCATCATACGGAGAAGCTCCTAAAGATGGCGACATATATATTGATGTTCCTAATGTAAATAAAATCAATCCAGCAATAACATCAACAATAACGACATAGATTCCACCACCATGAGGAAAAATAATCCCATATAATGATGAGAACCACTGAATTTCATAACCTACTAACACCATGTTCAAAATCGTTCCAATCCCAATTTGCTTGCGATCGAATATCAGCACTAAAATAAATAGTAATCCATTGACCATCAATTGAAATGAACCTAATTCTATGTGCAACGAGTTTGAAAAACCAATATTCATCGCAGTAAATGGATCCATCCCTAAGTTAGCTTGCTTTAAAAACGCTGCCCCCATGGAAAGAATGGCAATTCCAACAAATGACATTATCGATCTTAATGTAATATTGATAAATTTATGATTTTTTTGCGGTTGTTTATCAAAGTCGTCTTCTGATTGAGCACTGACAGCTTTAAATCCTGCCAATTAAATCAACTCCCTTAATTAATATTTGCAATTCTATTATATAACACTTTCCAGCTTTTTTTTAAAAAAGCGCTTACAAATATTTTTCAAGCTTTTGTGAACGCTTTCAAAACGCTGTTATGAATGCGTTTTCATCGTTGTTTTTATGCAATTGTAAGCGCTTTTTTTCTAAAGATTCCTTTACCTTTGTCAAAAAAGGGTATACAATTATATTCATAAATTTAAATTCGAAATGTTATTATTATAAGGGAGTTTTTCAAATGAATATTTTAATTGGGTTAGTGCCAGCTGCGCTATGGGGATTGATGCCCTTAATCGCTGGTAAAACTGGTGGTAGACCGATCAACCAGCTAGTCGGTAATACCTATGGTGCCTTGATCGTTGCGATCGTAATTGCATTGTTCAAACATCCACAACTATCATCAAGTGCATTTATCTGGTGTTTAATTTCTGGTGCATGTTGGGCCTGTGGACAATTATCACAATACTGGTCGTTCCCAGAAATTGGGGTTTCAAGAGCAATGCCAATCTCAACTGGTGCTCAGCTAGTCGGAACATCAGTAGTGGGAGTGCTTTTCTTCGGAGAGTGGGCAACTGGAACTGATAAAATATTTGGTTTTCTTGCTTTGATTCTAATCATGATTGGAATTTTGTTCACTACCAAGACTGATAAAGAAGATGCAAGTAAGGGACTCGATCCTGCAGTCCTAAGAAGGGGAACCATGGTTTTACTATTAGGAACGATCGGCTACGTTGGTTTCTCAGCTCTTCCTCAAATTCCGGTTGTAGATGGTTGGAGTGCTTTCTTCCCTCAAGCAATCGGAATGGTAATTGCATCAATTATTATTTCATTCTTTTACCGTGATAAGAACGAACCGAACCCCCTAACAGACAAGCGTTCGATTGCTAACATTGCTGTAGGAATCGACTTCGGAATCGCAACTGCCGTTTATATGTACTCAGCTAAAGTCAACGGAATTGCAACTGGGTTTACACTTTCTCAAATGAGCGTAATCGTTTCGACTTTAAGTGGAATCTTATTGCTAGGCGAAAAGAAAAGTAAAAAGGGTCTCACCTATGTTACTATCGGACTAGTTATCGTTGTTGTTGGTGGTATCATTACTGGATCATTAGGTAAATAAAAGATTTGTTATCATTAAGTCATCATTGATTAAATTCAATGATGACTTTTTTAGCGCCTTTCAATCTAATAGTGTAGTATCATTAATATAGTAATAAAAAATTGGAGGGATCTACATGAAAATTGGAATTTTAGGAGTCGGTAACATGGGTAGTGCAATTTTAAAAGGATTCACAAATAAACTGGATTCAAACAATCTTTTTGCTTTAAATCCAGTTAATCCACGTGTTGAAGCACTTCAAAAAAAGCTGGGGTTTAATCTATTTAATGACCCTAGTGAATTCAAAAAACAAAGATTAGACGTTGTTATCTCTACCGTCCCAGCTGATATTAACGTAAAGGTAATTAGACAATTAAATGGGATTAGCAACCATACGATTATTATCTCTGCAGCAGGGGGAATCAGAATTACTGAAGTAAAAATGGCACTTCCTAACAATCCAATCGCTGCAATTATTCCAAACACTCCAGTCTCAGTTAATCATGGAACGATTGCAACGAGCTTTGCATACGATGTTAGTAAGGAAGATCAAAAAACCACCAATGAAGTTTTAAGTTTATTAGGGGACGTAATAGTCACCAAAGAAGCTAATTTAGGAATTATTGGAACGATCGGTGGTTGTGGACCTGCATTTGTAGATGTTTTTATGGATGCCATGGCTGATGCAGCTGTTCAAGCAGGACTAAATCGTCAAAATGCATACAGGGTAATTGCTAGTATGGTAGCTGGATCAGGTCAATTAGCATTTGATACTGGAAAAACTCCTGCAGAGTTAAAAGATAAAGTCACTTCACCTGGGGGCACCACGATTAAGGGCGTAACTGAATTAGATGCTAATGGCTTCAGAAATGCTGTCATTAAGGCAGTTCAGAGCGCTAACGAATCAATGTAATTTATAATTAATTATAAATTTTAAATTATAAATTTTAAATTATTAATAAAAAGCTTCTTATAGTGGCCAATAATGGATCTAAAAATCATTATTGGCTTTTTTTAGCCATTTTTAGCGATCTTAACTGTTATCAATGTATTTTATCATTTAAACAATTAAAGTCTTTAAAACACGCTTAAAACAAATCAAAATGAATTTAATTCTAAAATGTAAATACCATTCAAATTGTCACCTTAAAGTTTACGAAATTCTTCTAATTTTTTCAAAACTGCTTGTTTTTGGGCTTCAGTTGCTGGTTTTACCTTTGGTTGATAATCTTTTCTAAGCCATTCTGGAACTGGTTTTTTAATGATCCTATTTGAACTAGCTGCAATTGGGGTAATTAGTTCATCTTTTTTTAATCCAAAGGCTTCCAAAAAGAATGTTTTCATGGATTTCATTAAGTATTTAGAACGTTCTTCCATTGTGGCAGGTAAATAACTAAAAATATGTTTTAGTTGCATTGCGAGTTTGTTTCCTAGGTTGGTATTATTTTCAAACCTTGTGATTGGACTGTTTAGTAATTTATTCTTCCTTGCAATGTTTGTTTTCGCATTTAATATAACCCCCATCATTGAGTGTGCCTGTTTTAAATCATTTTTGGTAAAATCTAATATTTGATCAATAACGATTTCCTTAACGTTTAATTTTCCACAAACTGCTTTTTTCCATTTAGCAACTGATTTGTTTGAGAATTCGTCACTTGTGTTAACTGTATTACTTTTTGATTTAATTTTTTGATTCTGTTGACTCTGATTAGGTTGCACTTTTTGCATTTGTGGAGTAGCAGAATCTGCATTTGTTTGTTGCAAATTTTGCACCTTAGTTGATTTAAATTTAGGCAAGAACAATTTGTCAGCTTTACTGAATTGCTTTTTCTTAATTAATAAGCCTAATTTGACCAACTTACTGAAGATTTGGCCCACTTTACGAATTGATACCTTTAGCGACGTTGCCATTTGTTCGAGCGTGTAAATGACATAGTAATCTTGTTTTTTAGAATCGAAAAACTGCTTACTGGTTCTTGATGATTTCATTCGATCGCATAGTAGTGCATATGTGATGACTTCATCGTTAGTTAAGTTTGGGTCTTTAATTAGGTTAATGTCTAACATGATAAATTGCATAGCTATTCCTCCTGGAATAGAAAAAGAGGAGCAAGTATAATTACTTGCTCCCCTTCTAAAATATGTATTTTAGGACTAATTAAATAAGCTATTAATATTGCAAAGATAATAGCAATAAGCTATAATAAAAGCATTCGTTGGAGAATTATCTCCAACCATCTAGTCTTTTTATAGTTAGTTACGTTTGTAACTACTTTTAATTTAATAGTTTTTTTAATTAGAGTGTTGGGAGAACAAGTAATTTGGGTACTTGTGATCTGTTACTAGGGTTACTGCTGTGAACAGTTGCTCTGGAAACACTCTTTTTTCTATATTCATTTTTAAATATCCAAAACTAAATTTTTAGGATATACATTGTTTTTTTATAATTTATAATTAATGAACCATACAATTTGGTAGGTTTTTAATTACAAGAAAAGAATAACTGTAATAATAAGAATAGTCAATAGCATATTTTTATGTATGCTTGCATACATGTATTTATTACTACATGAATACTAGTATGTACACATACATGACTACATATATCCAGGTATGCAATAATACATGGTGTTTGAAAAATCATTGATATAGGCACTTTTAGAAACTTTTTCATTGCATACATTAATACAAGTATTATATAATACTTGTATTAATTAATATAAAAATACATTTATACAATAATACGTACAAAAAAATTTTTTTAAATTTTTTTTGAGGAGCAAATTTTATGGCAAAAATAGTGACTTTTGGTAATTTTAAGGGTGGTACTGGTAAGACGACAAATAGTTGTATGATTGCATATCACTTGTCAAAAAAAGGATATAGAACGTTAGTGGTTGATTTAGATCCTCAAGCAAACGCAACTGCACTTTATTTAGCAACTAAACAGGCCCAGACTAAGGAAGTCGTTAAATTCGATACGACCTTAATGACCGCAATTAGCGATAATAATATTGAAAGTATTGTAACTAAGATTAAGGAAAACCTGTATTTACTTCCTAGCTTCGCTGATTTTACTTCATATCCATTGTATTTAGAAAAACTGTATCCAGGAGCGGATAACCAATACCTTAGAGCAATTCATTTTTCCAAATTACTAGAGCCGTTGGAATCTCAATTTGACTACATCATTATTGATACGCCACCGACCGTTAGTTTGTACACTGATTCTGCTTTAATGTCATCAAGATATGTAATTGTAGTTTTGCAAACTCAAGAACGTTCATATACTGGTGCTGAAGCATATATTGAATACCTACAAGAGTTGATCGATAATTATAAGGCTGACTATGATATTTCAGGAATATTACCTGTTTTATTAAAGAAAAAATCACAGGTTGATCAATTAATCCTCGATCAAGCTAAGAAGCAATTTGGGAATGATAATGTCTTTGAAACCATCGTTAAGAATATGGAACGACTAAAGAGATATGATATTATTGGCATTGTTGATCCAGATAATCCTAATCAAAAGCATGATATTCATGATCAAAAGGTGCATTATCTATATGACCAAATTACTGATGAATTTATTAAGCGGGTGAAATAATATGAGTGATCTATTAAAAAAGAATCTAGAAAATCAAAGTCGCAACAAAATGCCTAAAAACGTTTTTTCTAGAAACGAGTTGAGCAATGATTTTGATAATAAAATTAAAAAAATTGAGAAGTCTAGAAAGCAACGTGAAAAATCTACTAGTATTCGGGTTTCAGTTGATACTGCAAACCAATTAAATTCATTAGTTAGTGTTTTGGGACTAGATAGTGTGACAGAATTATTAGGCCAGCTATCAGAATCAGCAGTCGATAACTTAACTGATGAGGAAAAAATTGAATATAAAACCATGAAGAAAATTTTAGATAAGAAGAGGAAATAGAAATCGGGATAACTTCAGATGAAGGGATTCCCTTTTTTATTATTTAAAATTTATTATTTATTATTTATTATTTATTATTGTTATGAATTTATGATTTTATATTTTTTTACTTAAAAATAAGTTACAATAACATATATATGAATAAAAAAGGAGCTTAATAATGAAACGCTGGATTAAAATATTAGTCATTCCAGTTATCCTGGTTCTGATCTTAATTTTTGGAATCATTTGGCGAATAGACCAAAATAGCGAGGAAAATGATCATGTTAAGAATTACGGGATTACAACTGGATTGAATCTAGATGCCGCTCGGACTTACTATAAGCCACAAACAATAAAGAAGTTTATTGATACCTTAAGCGAGCATAATGGAAAGTACCTAATGCTGCATTTGACTGATAATGAAAACTTTGGCATTGAAAATGAATTCCTTGGACAAACCGTTAAAAATGCAAAATATGTAAATGGTGAGTACATTAGTAAGAAAACGAATCAGCCGTTTTTATCTAAACAACAATTAAAGGAATTAATTGCTTATGGAAAGGAAAAACACGTTTCGGTTTACCCAGAAATTGAAATTCCTGGACATAGTAAGGCGATGATCGACTTATTAAAGGCCAAAAAGTATCCTCACCTTAATTCAATGCTTGCGTTTTCAAATGAATTTGACTTTGGTGCTGATGGAGTTACAACATTATATAAGAAGGTAATTTCAGAATATATGTCGTTATTACCTAAGAATAGTTACTTCGGAACTGGTGGAGATGAATTTTCAATTGATGGGCATTCAGATGAGGTTTCAATTAGGCAGTTCGATAATAATATCAATCGTTATCTAAGAAGTCATGGAAAACAAATGATGGTTTGGAATGATAGTATTGTAAAATCGCAAGTTAATAAGTACGATAAGACAATCGTTGTTAACTATTGGAGTCAATCGAGTGCCGTTTCAGATCCAGCTAACCGTAAATCGCTATTAGCTTTAAATGCTACGTTACCTGAAATTAATCGGGCTGGTTTAAAAACTTTTAATGATAATCAGGCAATAACATATGTAGTTGTTGATAAGGGTAGTTTGGATAAGTCAGGACTTGATAGCTTTAAACAACGGTTATCAGGGTTTAATTCTGGAATGTGGGATGATCTAGATTCAACCCAACAAGCACCCAACAGTAATAACTTAGGTAGTTTCGTTTCAATTTGGTCAGATGTTAATAACGGCTATAATGGCGAACAGATTCAAGCTAAGACGCTCCCATGGTTAAATGCTTATTTCGACAGAATTAATAAATTTAGTTAATCGCAAGTATTTATCATTTAAGTATCTTATAATTGTTAGTTGTAATCTAACGATTTATAGGGTACTTTTTATTTGCATTTGATAAACATATTAAAAATAAATTATAAATTATTTATAATTATGGCTATTATTTCATATTTTAATTATATGTCTGTTATAATGATGGTAAATATATTAATGTGAGGGAATTAATCTAATGACACTAAAGTATAACACAGCAATTGTTCATTTTATTCAACTTAGTAATAACAAACCATTATTTCCAAAAGCCTATAAATTTTTTATTCCAGCTAAAATGAAATCATCATTATCAATTGGAAGTGTTGCACTTGTGCAAAATCATATTCAAGAAAAGAAATTTTTATCACCAGTTGTGATCACAGGAAATATTACTAAAAAGAATTCTAGAAAGGAATTTAAGTCACTATCTAAAGATACCGGCGAAATGTTTAGTTCCTATTTAGAAAAGCATATTGCAAAAACGACCGAGTATTTTGATAAATATACTAAGGAAGATAACGTTAAATAAAATTTCATAGATATTACAAATAGTTAAAAAAAGTTATGAACTTGGTTTTTGTCGTTTTAAGATGATATAATTACGTTAATACTTAATAAATAAAGGAGTTTTTATAATGAAGAAAAAACAAATTTTTGCAACAGTATTAGTTGCTGGAATTATTTCACCATTATTTGCATTTGGGAATGTTGCTAGTGCCAGTGCTAAGCCTACATTAACACCAAGCGTTTCATATAATTCAGGAAAACTTAGTTTTAAGGGGTCTGTTAAGGGTTCCGCTGCTAAGAACGTTACAAAAGTTGTTGTTAAGAAGGGTAGCTCAAAATTTGCTACTGCAAGCGTAAAGAGTAAGAAATTTAATCTTTCAAAGGCTTTTAGTGGTAAGAATAACTTTACTATCTATGGTACCAACAAGGCTGGTAAGAAGTTAACTAAGAGTTATACGATTAAAAAGTCACAATATGTAACTCCAGATCCTACTTACTACAGTATTGACCGTTCGAAGGCTGGTAAGGTTGCTGTTAGACTTTATGATCAAGGTGAAAAGAATGTTACCTTCTACACTAAGTTTAATGGTTATTCATTTAATACTAGTAATGATACTGCTGGTGGTACTATCACTTACAACTATCCATCTACTGCAGATTACACATTATCTGTTTATGCAGTTGCTAAGAATAAGATGGCAAGTAACACTGTAGACTTACCTGAAGTTCATGATGGACAAGGACAAACTAACCCAGAAATTTTCCCATTCTAAAATCCATATCAAAAAAGGATCAACCTTAAATGGCTGGTCCTTTTTTTATAACAAAAAATAAATAACAAGCAATAAATAATTTATTATTTATTGCTTGTTATTTAGATTGGTTTCACAAATAAAAACATTAAATTAAAAGCAAATCCCCGTCCCAAACCAATTTTAGGGTTTTTAAAAATTCCGTTATGGTTATGATGTTGGGCAATGCTTGCAGCTAATACCATTAAAACGTAAACGGAGACTAAAGCGATAATTCCCCAAAAGTATTCTCCCTTAGTAACAAATAGACTGATCAAGATACTAATGAAAACAATGATATCTAATATTCCAATGATTATATATAGTGCTTTTTGTTTATTTTTAAGCATATCGTTCACTTCCTAAATCACATTGTTTTTGATTGAAAATTTAAAAACTTAGCAAATGGTTTTAATAATTGTAAAATAGCAACTTTATATTTTACAATATTTTTACAATTAATATACAATAAATCTAAATTCTTAGTTTATTATTAAGATTGTTAAAATAAATTAAAGAGGCGGGATATTAACATGAAAAAAAGAATTCTACGTTCCAGTGTATTAATTGGTTTAACACTTTTAAGTATTAGTAGCATCACAAATGCAAAGGCCGATAAGAAGAGTACTAATAAGGCTTTGCTTGAAATTGATACTGATCATAAATCAGACGCAGGAAGATATTTCATTCAAGATTATAAAACAAACACAAGTGCTAATACCACAGCACAAACCAATGCTTCAATTGACTTATTATCACAAATGAACAATCTTTGGCAACCTGGTTCTGATTGGAACAACGGAAAACGCCTTAACACGAAGATTTTAGACGAAAATATTAATTATAATTACAACATTGCTAAAACAAGAACGAAAGCTGAAGAAGATGCATCATGGTTAGATGATAAAAATGACATGGGTTATTCTGCTCAAGAGGGACTTGGGACGCTAACTGATTACTTCAGAAAAGAAGCAAATATTACTGGTGGATATACATCAGTGCCATCAGATGCAGAAACTAAGGATTACGATACTAACTGGAGTAAACAAGAAGTAACTGGTGACCCTAACTCCAGCCTAGGAAGTGTTGTTAAATTAGCTGATACTATGAAAGATGGTAACTATTCTTCAAGTAGTACATCTAAGAAGTTTTATAAGTATCCACGTCCATTTAGATGGAATGATTTATCAAACATTACTAACGCCCAAGATAACGGGGTAATTATTCCAACGTTAAAACTATCAGCAAATGCTGATCCTACTAATGATTATGGATTCCCAAGTGGTCACACTAATAGTGCATACTTAACTGCATACGCACTTGCATATGCTTATCCACAAAAATTTCAATCATTGATCACTAGAGCTTCAGAAGTAGGAAACAACCGAATTGTTGCAGGACGCCACTCGCCACTAGATGTTATCGGTGGTCGAGTATTAGGGACTGCATTAGCAGCAGCTATCTTGAATGACCCTGCAAATGCCCAACTTAAAAAGGAAGCGTTTGACCAAGCTCAAAGCATCCTAAAGGAATCCAAGGCTGACAATAACAGCTATGGAATGGACAACAAGGAAGAAAATGCTCAAAAATATAACTTCCGCTTAACTTATGGTTTCTCAAAGATTGCTAACTCTAAGCACACTTACGTTGTTCCTAAGGGTGCTGAAGTACTTTTGGAAACTAGATTACCATACCTTAATGCCACTCAAAGAAGAGCAGTTCTTGCAACTACCGAACTACCTACTGGATATCCAATCTTAGATGATGGTGAAGGTTGGGGTCGTTTGAACCTCTACAACGCTGCTAATGGTTATGGCCAATTAGTTTCTGATACGACCGTTAAGATGGATGCATCTAAGGGTGGTTTCAATGCTGCTGATACTTGGAGTAACGACATTACTGGGGTTGGAAAACTAACTAAGACCGGTACTGGTGCATTGACATTAACTGGAAAGAACACATACAAGGGTGGCGTTGCTGTTAAGGATGGTTCATTAGTAGCAGCAAATAACGCAGCTCTTGGTAATGGATCTGTTAGCGTTAGTGGTGGTGATCTTAAGCTTAGTGCTAAAAAGGTTACCGTTAAGGGTACTTACAAACAAAGTAGCAAGGGCTCAACTTCAATTGCTAAGAAGGGCCGCTTAGTAGTTAAGAAGGGGGCAACACTTGGTGGAACCCTTAAACTTAACGGTGGTGAATTTAAGAACGGTGATAAGATTATGAGCTACGGCAGTCACAAGGGTAAGTTCAGTAAGGTTACTGGATTATCTCATGGTCTTCACATTGTATACAACAACCATGATATTAGCATTGCTAAAAAATAATTAAATAAAAAATCGACGATAACAGCTAAAATGAGGACCATTCATTATATGAATGGTCCTCATTTTCAATTTGAACTATTAACCTGAGATTTGATCAAAGTTAAAGATACGAAGCCCCTCTTTATATCCCATTAGATAAGGTTCACTATGTTTAACCTTAAAAATCCGATTAATTAAGTCATGATTTTTAACACTAGCCTTGAACATCATTTGGGTAATGCTAGGTTGATGGCCCTTTAAGTTGGCAACTGAATCATCGATGGCTTGTCGATATCCATTGTTAAAATCAATTTCTAAAAAGTTACTATCCAAAACGAATCATTTCTCCTTTTATCACTCTAAAATATGCTTAACTATTATAACGCTAAAGCAAATAAATTGGGCCTGATTTATGGAAGTCGTGAAACAATATTGATGCTTGTTCCACATTGCCTATTAATATAAATTAGCTTAAAATGGTAATCATAAAGCTGATGCTAATTTGGAGATGATAATATGAGAAACGGTTTAAAAGACTTAGCTGCTGACAAGCGATATGAATTTGTTGGGAAATTTACCCGCTTGGGATATGCTGAAGAATATAATGACGAAGATGGTTATTACTACCAACCTACGATTTTATTTTTAGATGTTCATGATGATATGGGCAACTTTATCACTGATCATGCTTGGGTTCATTATACGGAACCGTTTATTAAATTGGATGAATTAAAAGATGGTGATTTAGTTGGGTTTACAGCTCAGGTCCATTCTTACAAGAAGGGGGCTGGCATTAATAAAATTACTGATTATGAATTGATCGAGATTCAAGATGTTGTTAGAAAAGGCAATTTTAACGAAAAACGAAATGCAGTGCCTAGTGAGAATAAGCCATTAGTAGGGTACGTTATGGAGCGTAACCGTGCTTTTTATGAAAAGGCCCAACGAAAAGTGGATGAAGAATATACCCAGGCTTACGATCAATGGTTACATCCAGATGATTATAGTAATGAAACGTCTTATTCTGATGATGATGATTCAGGATTAGATCCAGAACTGTTGGCTAAATTAAAGCAGTTTTCTGACGACAATTTAAAATAAATAATAAATTATAAATTATGTTTATTGTATTGGTAAAAATAAAAGGCAGCTCGTCAATTATGGGCTGCCTTTTATTTATTACTGCTTTTTAAATATTTGGAATCCCAAGATAATGATCATTAATACAGCGATCAATACACTAAAGAGTCCGATTCCAGGTTGAGATCCAGAAATTGGTGAAATTTGATTTAAGAATCCCATCACGATTGGTGATACTGCTGTCCCAACGTTACATCCGACTAATAGGATTGAGTTGGCTAGTGCGGTCGAATTTTTGGGAGCTACTTTATCCATCAAGTTAAAAACGTAAGTCCCAGCAAGTGGGTACGCACCACCGATAATGATTTCTCCAATCGTTAGTACGATTAAATTAGGAGCAAAATTCATGATGGACATTCCAACCGTAAACACTAACAAGCCCAGGGGTAATACAAATTTTTTAAAAATCTTGAAGAAGGTTCCAAATAAAAATCCCATCAACATGCTAGCAATCGTGAAGATCGTAATTACGAAACTCGCATCGGTAGCACTACCTAGTTTTCCATTAACAACGATCGTAGGGGTCATAACACTAACCGTTGCTAGTCCCATCGTCATGATTGCACAAAAGACTCCGGCAACGATTACAGCAAGGTTAACCTTTGAGCGTTGCTGTTGTCCATCTTTACCAACGGGTTCACCTGTTTCGATATTTGGCACAGCCTTCCAGAAGATTACCAGGATAATCAAAATAAAGAAGTATGCTAAGAATGACACTTGCCAACTGATGTTTAATAATTGGCCAACTAGTATATTGACGATACAAAGACCAATCGTTTCAAATGAGTTGCGATTACCAAGCATTTGAGCTTGTTCATTACCACTATAAAAGATATTGATGATCGTAATTGCTAACGAATTGATCATCCCAATTCCAATCCCAAAGATGATCCTAGATCCCAATATTAACCATAGGTTGGGGATGAACGCTGGGATGACACCAGAAATCCCCATCAATAAGATTCCAAGGCCAATCATTTTTTTAATCCCAAATCGTTTTGCTAGTGGTGCTGACATTAATAGCACTATGAACGCTGGAATTTGTTGAATTGTTGCAACCATGTTTACCAAGGTTGCAGGATAGTTTGAAAATGCTTTTTGCATCGCTGGAAGTGCTGGTGAAATTGCAGTTCCAGTCGTAATGACCAATGAAACCGCTAAAATTGCGAAACGGTGAAACCATGTTTTAGCGTTCCATTCTGAATTATTAGCCATTTTAATCCCTCCAATCAGATCTCTGTAATTCACAATTTTATTATATCACTTTTTAAGCAAAAGAAAACGCTTACATTGATTGACTCAGTTTTTCATTTTTTATCATGATATAATGGTTTTAAATTAATTGTCACGTGGGGGGAAGCGTATTGCGGGTAGATAAACAAGATGAAATTGCTAATTTTTGTTGTCGATTGGGGCGTACTTTGGTCGAAAGTGGTGCTGAAATTAATAGGGTCGAAACTACCGTTGAATTCATTGGCCATAAGGCTGGATTGCACGACTTAAGATGTTACGCAGAATTAGGTGTAATATTTGTTTACTATGAAAACGGTATCAAAAACCAAATTATGAAGATCAAGGGGCATGACTTTAATTTTCAAAAAGTTGATGAGATTAATAATCTATCACGTCAGTTTGTAGAGAATAAAATTACATATGATTATTTAAAAAATGATTATTACAGAATTAGAAATAAGGTAATTGACTTTACGATCACCCGTAAAATTTTAGCTGCCGGGTTAGTATCAGTGGCTCCATTACTACTATTTCATACTAATTGGGTTAACTTAGCGTTATCCTTTTTCGTTGGAATTATGGGTTATTTAACAACTAGGTTTATGTCAGGGAAATCAAAAACCCCTTACTTGGATGTGGCGTTTGGTGGTTTTGTAATTGGAATGTTGGCGATGCTCATTAGCATTTTAGTTCCTGGAACGAACGCTGATATGATTATCTTTAGTTCGTTAATGCCGATTGTGCCAGGGATTGCCCTGACAAACTCATTTAGAGAAATTATGGCTAAAAATATTTTATCTGGACTGATCCTTGGCATGGAAGCAACCATGATTGCAGTTTCGATTAGTGGTGGGGTAATCATTGGCAAGTTATTAATTAAATTTTTGATTGGTGGGATATAAAATGGTGCTGAGCGTTGAATTTCTATTTGCGTTTTTATCAACTTGGGGGTTTGGTGTAATCACTAATGTTCCCAAGCGAACCCTAATTGCTTCGGGCCTAGTCGGCGCAATGGCTTGGCTGGCGTATATTCTAGCAGATGGAATGGGTGCAAATGTAATTGTTGCCAACCTACTGCCAGGAATTGTCGTCGGTTTATTTGGGAATGTGGAATCAATGATTGTTAAAACGCCCGTTAACTTAGTCTTTGTGCCAGCTGTAATTTCATTGGTACCAGGTGCACTGTTTTACAAGAGCATGGAGCAACTGACCATAGGATTAAGTAAACTTGCAATGCAAGGACTTTTAAAAACGTTATTGATTGCAATTGCATTAGGAATTGGTTTTATTATTGGAGAAGTTTTATTTAAACTCTTAAAACCAACAATTAAGAAATTAATTATAAAAAATAAATAATTAATTTTTTGTTACATTAGTTTTTAATTAAAATTATAATTTACTTTTAATGTTAGCCGTAGTAAAATAACAGCAGGTTAAATAATTAATAATGCTAAAGATTGAACTCCTTTAATGATTAGTGAATATAACCTCTGTTGTTATTACATAATTATTTAATCTAAACGGGTACATCATCAATTTTTCCTCGAATAACACCCCCATTCCTTGCAGATGGGGGTGTTTTTAATTTTTAACTAATTTTATGCCACTGATTATAAAAATTAGTGGCATAAGCCACGATATAGAAATAATTGACCATTTTATTAGCTTATAAATTTACCTATAATATCCAGCATATCAACAAATAAGGGGATGATTATGTTGGATAAGGATCGTACGACGTTGGCAATGTTTTCATTATTGCTCGCTAATTTTATGGGTGGATTAGATGCAACGATTGTCAATACAGCAATTCCATCGATCACTAGTGATTTGAGTGCGATTCAATTAATCGGATGGATCAGTTCAGTATTTTTATTAGGCGTTGCTATAACAACCGTCCTATGGGGACGCTTAGGAGAAATCATCAATAATAAACGGGCTTTTCAAATCGCGGTATTATTGTTCATCTGCAGTTCGGGCTTAGCGGGGCTTGCTCCTAATATGCTAATATTGATCATCGCTAGAGCATTGATGGGGATCGGTACTGGTGGGATGGTTTCGATTCCATTTATTATCTATGCTGAAATATACCCTAAGCCAGCTGAGCGAGCACGGGCAGTTGGTTGGGTGACCGCATCTTATACGCTATCAACCGTTCTAGGTCCAATAATTGGGGGATTGATTGTTGACCATTTTTCGTGGCACTGGGTGTTTTTTATTAACTTACCGATTGGATTACTGTCTATCTTAATGTTACAGCTCACGTATCGAGTTAATGATTTTAAACCTACGAGTAGTCGTTTTGATTATCTGGGTGCGGGACTATTGTCGATAATATTGACTTTATTGCTATTTGCCAGTAGCTCGTTATCTAGCCATTTTCAAATTACTGTGATTTTAATAGTAATTACGGTTGGGATATCAGTTATTTTTTATCACGTGGAAAAGAGCATTGATGATGCTTTAGTACCGATTCAGTTATTAAAAAATTGGCCGATCCAGTCACAAAACATCATCATGTTCTTGATCAACGGATACTTTATTGGCTTTAGCGTTTACGCCCCGATGTGGTCGCAAGGATTATTGGGCACTAATGCTACTTATGGGGGATTAACTCAAATTGCTGGTTCGATCTTATTGTTATTAGGGACTAGGCTTACGGCACACTTAATGAAACGCATTCAATATCGGACCATTGTGGGAGTAGGGATATCTAGCGTTTGTGTATCGTCATTGACAATGTTTTTAGCGACACAAAATACTCCATACTTTTGGTTATTGATTAGCGGAGCCTTCAATGGACTTGGGATGGGCCTATCGTTTACCCCTATGCAAATTTCAATTCAAGATGGAGTTGCTAAGCAGTTAGTGGGGGTGTCAACAACATTTGGATTATTAATCCGTACCCTAGGTGAAACTTTTATGGCAGCAATTTTTGGTGCGGTGTTTAGCATCAGGATTTCACAACAGACTAATTATCAATATCCATTGAAAATGGTAACAGCGTTAACTGATTTTAAAACTGCACAGTCATTGCCTTACCAACTAGTGCCGCATTTAAAGAGAATGCTTTTCAATGGGATCCACCTAGTGATGTTTATGGGGCTAGTCCTTTCATTAATTGCAATCGTTTTAAATTGCATTAGAACCTTACCGCAAAACACAAGCAAATAACTTTAGGGAGATTTTAATATGGAAATGAATATTCAAGAAATCAATGATCGTTTAGAGTTAAAACAACTAGTTGATCTATTTTCGAACTATGCAGATACTAAAGAAAATGAAAAACAGGTTCAATTGTTCACTTCTGATGGTGAAGTCAATATTATTAATAATGGCAAAGTGGTCTTTAAACTAAAGGGGCGCAAAGCAATTTATGATGCGTTCTCTAAATCCATGGAAGAGTATGAAACTGTTTTTCACATGAGTGGCCAACAAACGATTACTTTTATTGATGAAATGCATGCTGAGGGGATTGCTTATAATTACGTCTTTTTAGAAAATGCTCAATCTAAGGTACAAGAAGGCGTTCGATATGAGGATCGCTACGTCAAAGTGGATGTTAAATGGTTGATTGAAAAACGTGATTCTCATTTTATCTGGCATAAATCGAACAATATAATTGAAGCATCCAACTATTTAAAAATAGGGGGATGCTTTTTATTAACGTTTCAATCAATTTAATTTAATTTTAATAATAGTTAATCGTTAAAATTAAAAAGAAATGCTTCTTTAGCACTTATAAAGCCTTTAATATAACATTTTAAAATTTATTGAAATAATTTGGTTAAATTTAATGAAATCATTTTATTATTATTTTATAATTAAATTAAAATTAAATTAAAAAAGTGAGGAGAGGTGGTTAAATGGCTGAGCATTTTATTTATGACTATGTCAAGAACCATATAAGAAATTTTTTTGATTACATAAGATTTAGTGGTACTTCTGTACAAAATAGGAAAATGACAATGATGTCAGCTTGTTATCATCTTATTGAAGGGAGGAGTGATGCTAAATGAAGGGATTAGTAACCGGTTTTAACCCATTTGATAAACATCCTAATAATCCATCTTTGGATATTTTATATTCACTCCCTGATCGACTAGATGAAGCTGAAATTGTTAAATTAGCATTACCAACTGAGTTTCAAACCAGCAGTTTAATGCTTGCTGATTCGATCGAACAACATCATCCCGATTTCGTTTTAAACATTGGTCAGGCTGACGGTCGAATTGGCATTACTCCAGAATTAGTGGCTGTTAATGTTGATAATGCGGGCATTCCCGATAACAATGGCTACCAGCCAATTACAAGATCGATTCATCATGATGGTGAAGATGAATACTTTAGTAATATCCCAATTAAAACAATCGTTAGAAATATTCGTGATATTGGGATTGATAGTAAAATTTCTACCTCAGCTGGAAATTTCGTTTGTAACCACGTCATGTATGAGGTTCAATACTTAATGCGCAAAAGATACCCCACTATGAAGGCCGGCTTTATTCATGTTCCATCTAATTATTCCGATAATGATGATGTGCCAACCATGGCGTTGGATGATGAAGTAGATGGCATCAAGATTGCGCTACTTACAATTATTCATCACTTGGATGATAATATTGTACTAGATCATCCTTATGAATATTAAGTGATTTCAGTTTATATTAGTGATAAAGCTGATATAATTAAAGGGTAGATTAGTAACATAATTTTAAGGGATGATGAAAATGTTAAGAGCCAAAATTTCACATTTAGCAATTTTATTAGCAATCGCTGCTGGCACGACGATTTACTTTCAAGGAACTGATAACGTAAATGCTGATATGAATCAAAAGCAAGTTAATCTCATCCAAGCCCGTCGTCATCATAAATATGCACCTCAAAACAACGGTTCACATTCAGGAAGCGAGTTCGATCGCTTTAAACAAGTGCGATTGGCCAAAGCAAAGGATGACTTTATACATGCTAAACATGATTTGCAAAATGCTAAAAATAAAAAACAACTAATGACAGCAAAGCTTAATTACAATCATGCTAAGCAAAAATTGTTTAATGCAAATCACAAATAAACCGCATGTGATGTTTTAATTGGATTCAAACAAAAAATAAGGGGTTGATCTGAAATTAATCAGATCAACCCCTTATTTTATTTGAAATGTTTATACTTAAAGTATCGATAGCCCAATTTCATTCCAAAAATTCGCTTGGCAGTTCCGGTATGGTTGGCCAAAAAGATATATATCAATAGGAATGTGATTCCATAAATGGCTAAATAAATGAAACTGCTTAATCGATTGACTGGCTGAAACACTTGCTGGAAGGTGAAGTAATAACCACTCATGATGATGATTAAAAATGAATTGGTGTACAAAATAGGGACTAGTGAGCCTAATTTTACGCCATATAGATGGTTTAACTTAAAGTAGCCGAGTGCAACGATTGCTAAAAAGGCAGCATCAGTTGCGATGATTGCTCCATTTGCACCAAATAATTTAAGCAGTGGGAACTGTAAGGCTAGTTTGATAAAAATTCCCACTGACATGTACATGACCGCTTTTTTACTAGCATGGAGTGCCTGCATTAGCGTTAATACGTTAACGGCAAGGCCTAAAAAGATGCTTTGAATAATATTTTGGACGAGATAATAAGTTCCAACCTGGTCGTGAGTGAATAGAACAGTATAAACGGGACCAGCAGCGAATCCGCTAATAATAACAATTGGCATTAAAAAGAATAGTAGCAATTTATAGTTCTCTAATAATAACTTATTGATTTGGGACCATTCTTTTTTGGCATGTAGTTCTGAAAACAATGGCAAACTAGTTTCAGAAACCGATGTGACCAGTGAAATAATAATCGTAGTGATTTTACTAGGGTTAGCCGATGAGACAGTATAAAGATAGTTAACGTAATCAGAAGCCATGTGATTAACGTTGATCAAGACCTGCTTGAAGAATACTTGATCGATTAATTGGCTAATTGTAATACATGATCCGACTAACACGAATGGAATTGATGCGTACCATAATCCTAAAATAGTTGATACAACATTGTTGAGGGTTTCTGGTTTACTATTATCCATCTGTTTTTGATAGATTGATTTTTTATGATTGCCGTACAGCAGTAAGTATAAGTAGCTGATAATGGAACCAATAAATGCACCGAAGACGCTCAGGTAAACGGCAACGATATAGTTATGATGAAGCACTTTGATAACGATAAAGGTTGAAATGATAATGAATAAGACCCGTGATAATTGTTCCCAAAGCTGTGAGATTCCGTATGGTTTCATATCACTATGCCCTTGAAACCATCCCCTCATCATGCTCATTGAAGGCAGAATAACGATGGCTGGAACTAACATTCGAATTGAAATGATTGCTTGATGGATTGATTTTACAGGACTATTTTGAGCAATTAATGGTGCTAAAATGTACAAAACGAGTCCACATATAATTCCAGCGATAATCATTATTATAAATGCTAATTTAGTGACGTATGCACTATCTAGATATCGATTTCTAGAGTTTAACGATGAAACACGTCTAGCGATTACTGAGGGGAGTCCAGCAGTTCCAACCGCGATTAGTAATGCATATGGTGTATATGAAGCATTGAACACTGCTTGCGCATTTAACTGATCACTGTAGCTACCAATCATTATTAACCATGGAATTAGATAGACGATCCCTAACACCCTGGAGAAAATACTACCAAAAGACAGCCAAAATGATCCCGATAACATCTTTTTATTCAAAAAAATCCCTCGAGTTCTAAATATTTATTGTTTAGTTGAATTGATCGTTGCTAATAAGCGTTGAGCTCAATTCCAATGGATATATTACCACATGGTTATTGAACCCACAAACAACGCTTAATTATACACTATTTTTGAATTTGTTTAATAAGCTAATCTAATCCGGTTTTAAAATTTAAATTAAACTACGTTGTTTTTTGTTATGTATTAAATATGTTACTAGCGTATAATAATATTTGATACATTATGGTTTTTACATAATAAAATTATTCCAATTTTGGTTTATTTTATGTATTTTGATTCAGAAAATTAGGGAGTGATTAATTTGCCTTATAATAAATATCGTTTTAATAAAGTAAATGATAAAAAAGCATTAAAGAAAGTGAAAAGGCAATGGGTCGTAGTTTCAGTGTCAATGCTTGCTGCTCTAGGGGGAGCAACGATTGCTGAAAAAGCAGTGACGGTTAATGCCGACACCAATCCTTCTATTAATAATGATAACAGTGGAAGTAGTTCTGCTGATAAGCAATCAGGGGGCGCTTCCGCTAGCTCAACTGGAAGTAGCGTAACTAGTGATAGCACGAATAGTTCTACGGTTAGCAGTGCTAGCGGTTCCAATAGTGGTTCTACCAATGGGAGTAGTTCCTCATCAACCACTAGTTCGAACTCGTCTGCGAACGCTAGTGCTAGTGGAACCAGTAATACTAGCAGTGCTAGTGGCAGTGCTTCAACAGGTAGTAATAATTCAAACACCAGCAATTCTTCTGGCAGTTTCGTAAGTCAGGTTAACAGTGCTATCGATAGTGCTAATTCCAGTATTGCGGCTTCTTCTGCCAGCGCTGATCCTGTAGTTGTAAGTGCACAGTCTCAATTGGATACGGTCATTTCACAAGGGAGTGCCGTTAATTCGCAAACTAGTGCGGTTTCTGCAATGTTTAGCTCCGTGGCTGTTGCTATGAGTTATGCCAATTCTAATAGTGCCTCGATTGATTCCTATTCTGCGATGAGTAGTAATGCAGCTGTATTGAGCTCCGCATATAGTTTAATGCAAAGCTACCAATCTAATGCAAATACGACCAATAGTTCAGCTACCAATTACAAGTACAAAGTGCTGACTAGTTATGCGGTTAGTGCCTATGCTGGTGAATTGACGAACGTTTCGAGTGCTAACGCTTCGAACCTATCGCTAGCAACCGTGCTCTACAATAGTGCCAGTGCCGCTGTGATCGCAATCAACAGTGAATATTCGGCCACTTCGAGCAACTATGCTAACGCTACTTCCGCCGGTTTGAATGCGCAGGGGACCACCAACACGACGGTCAACGTTACCACGGCCCAAGCATTTAATGATGCAGTGATGAACCCGAACGTCTACCATATTAACGTTTTAAATGACATCGACTTACACCAGGCCCAAGGGGTGACCGATGCGGTCCAAACTCGTCAGGTGACTAAGAACGATAACACCAAGGACTTTGTGATCAACGGGTTAAAGGCCGACGGAACCTGGGCCAACATCGACTACGGTGGGGTCGACTACAGTCCGATGAACACGCGGACGATCACGTTGATGAACCAAAACATGTACGGGACCTCCCAATACGGGATCATTACCGACCATTTGGGTTCTGGAAAACCACTGACCACCGATACCTACATTAATAACGTAACCTACACAGGACCACAAATGATTCAAGCCAATAACTTGAACGCCTACATTCAAAATAACGTGACCGTTAATAGTGTGCCAAGCTTTACCGTTTCAGGGATTCCTAGCGATACGGCGACCCACTATGCCGACGTTACCAACAGTCGGAACCTTGAAGTTATTTCGATGACCGTGATGAGCGGGGCGACCTACAACGGTTATACCAATAATGGGACCGTAATTGAATTACAGGGCCAGTTCAACGTCCAAAAGGGTGCCACGGTTAATTTGAACCCGAACGGGGATGCCAGTACCTACTTTGGGCAATCCGCAGCAGCTCCTTCAATCAAGCATGGTTCACAAAGTGTCAGAGCACAAGGGCTATACGCTAAGGGGACCGCTGTGATCAACGGGACTGTCAACATCAACACCGGGAACATGCAGACTGGGAGTTCCAGTAATACCGGGAACAGTAGCTGGGGGACCAGTGCCCTCTACCTAGCCTCTGGTGCCAACATGGTTGTCGATGGTGGGTCCGTCAACGTCTCGATCAACAGTAAACCAGCCGCCTACCCAGTTGATATCGAAGGGAACCTGGATGTTAAGAACAGCGGTCAGTTCAACGTGTTAGGGAAAAACATGACCGACTACCAAAACATCGTTACCTATATTGGTGGTACCGTGACATCCGAAACGAACGGATTATTGCAATCCACGATCAACAACGTTACCGGAACCGGGAATCCATACGTTCTCCAATTGGGTTCGAACGCTACCTTGAACGTTGTAAACGGTGGGAATCTGATCCTGTCATCGGATGGGACCAGCAACCCGACGCTATTGTACACCCAAGGGACTGTTAACATTAATACCCCAGGGCAGGACGTTGTCTTTGATCTAGACACCACCCATTCGGATCCCGCCCAAAAGCAAAGTGCGGGGATTATTTCCAACGCTAACTTCAACGCCTATGCGGTTAGTGTGGATAACAACGGGAATGCGCAGGGAGCCTACTACGCAGTTAAGATTCCAGCCAGTGGGAACATCCTGTATTACAACGCCCAGGACAAGGCTTTTGAAAATCTGCCAAGTAACGGTGTCAATGGCTCGACTTCAATTACCAATTCCAAGTACCTGTCGTTTACGGCATCGCCAACCGCCAACTTCATTAGTCCACTGAACGTCCAAAAGGTGGTTAACGGGGATGGAACCGACGTTAATGAATACGAAATTTCTGGAACCCTCTCTTTGACGGGGGTCAATAACATCCCTGAATCCTTGAAGAATAAGCCAGTCTACATGAGTGTGGTCGTCAACGGCCACCAACTTCTAATTGACAACAACGGCCAGGGAGTCGTTGATGATCCTAAGACTGATGTCGATGGGGATGGTAATAAATACACTAATACGCTTCCGGTGAGCTACGTGAACGGACAGTTAGTGACCTCAATGCCATTTAGCTATCGGGTTCCCGCCAGTTGGTTGAACGATTTTAAGGCGGCCACCAGCAGCACGAATGCGATCGTTAACTCGTTGTCTGTTACTGCGCACTACTTCGTTTCAACGATCGATAGTGAACTCTATGAAGATAAGAATGGGAATACCTACACCAGTAGTAACATCATTAACCCAACAACCGGTCCGTTCAACGTTTCTAATACCCAGATCTATTCTGGCAGTATCAAGAACCACGCAATTACTGATCCACTCTACCTAATTAACCAACCAGCAATTGATCAAGCCAATGCTTCTTCATTGCAGGCTTCTTCAGCTGGCAGCAGTATGACCGCCTTTGCTAGCTCGAACGGCAGTGCGATTAGCTCGACTGCGATCAACAACTCTAGTTACGCCGTTAAGGCTGCTAGTGCCGCTAGTGCGACGAACGTTAGTTACACCAGTGTGGTCAGTCAATCAAGTGCCATGCAATCGTTGGCCTCACAGGGATATCCATCTGCAGTTGCAATGCAATCATCAATGGCTAGTGCCGTTAGTGCAATGACGATTAATAGTTCGAATGCTTCTGAGTACAACTCCCAAGCCCAAGTCGCCACTAGCTTAGCAACTTCTGCTAATAGTGACTACATTGTTCAATCGAACAACGTCAGCAGCTACGCTAGTTTGGCATCTTCATACGCCAACAACGTTACCTCAAATAACAACGCCGAAGCCAAGTTGAGCAACTTCGGCCCATCCGATAGTGATGCCTCCAGTGCCTCTTACTATGCTTCTTTAGCGAGCGCTGCAGTCTCATCCGCCAGTGCTGATTATTCTAACTTCAGCAGTGCCGTTAGTGCTGCTGCCCAACTGACCGATAGCGCCGTTAATGCTTCGAACGCGGCTGCGAAGTTTGCCAGTGCTGCCAACAGCATCTACAGCGATGGGGTTGACAATGCAAACAGCAAGGCCAGCTCAGCCGTTTCAGGGGCTCAAAGTGCCGCCGACAGCATTAGTAGTTTATCAAGTAGCGTGAGTGCTAACGTCAGCAATGCCGATTCAGTAGCCTCTAAGGCCCAATCAGAAGCCAACGCCGTTAGTGCTGCCCAACAATCTGGAAATAGTGCTTCGGCTGCCATTAGTAGTGTTGCCAGCCTTTATCCCAACGATTCGCAAATTAACAGCGATCAATCGGTTGCCAGTGCTGCTAATAGTGCCTTGAACAGTGCCCAATCGGCAGGTTCAGTTGCTAATTCGGTAGCTCAGTCTGCCAAAAACGATGCTGATAATGCGGCTTCTAATTATTCAACCGCTAGTCAAGCAGCTAGCCAGGCGATTGCCAGTGCGCAGAGCGCCTCCGTGCTTGCTTCTAGTTATGAATCCGCTGGTAACTTTAATAAGGCTTCTTCCGCCGCTTCCGATGCAGCAGTGGCGAATTCCGCTGCTCAAAACGCGGTCTCCAGTGCTAATGCGGCCAGTCAGGTGGCTTCTAGCGCCTATAATTCTGCGCAAAGTGATGAATCCAGTGTGGCTGCAGCAAGCAGTGCTGCAGCTAGTGCACTATCCAGCGTCGCCAGTGCCAACAGCAATGCGTCCGCTAGAGCAGCTTCACTTGCTAACTCGACTGCCAGTGCTGCCGATAGTAATGCCACTAGTGCCAATAGCAAGACTAATTCGTTGACGAGCGATTCTGCTAACCCATCCAACGTTGCATCGTTAACTAGTCAGACCAACGATGCAGCATCTGGGGCTTCTGCTAGTGATAGCGCCGCTGCCAGTGCCGCTAAGGAAGCTTCCGATGCCAACGCCCAGGTCAAGTCGATGGCATCTGCTAACCCGAACAACTCAACCGTTCAAAGTGCTGCATCTGGAGTAGCGAGCGCCAACTCAGTGGCCCAATCCGCTGCTTCTGATGCCGACTCTGCCAACACGGCCGCCCAATCCGCCAGCAACGATGCAAGTAGTGCAAGTGTGACCGCCTCAGCAGCTGCTAGTGTGGCCAATTCTGCCGCTAGTGCAGCCAAGAGTGCTTCAACTGCTGCTAGTCAAGCCGCTGCTAGCGGTGATCCCGTGGCGGCTTCTAGCGCAGCTAGTGCTGCCAGTGCTGCGGCTAATAGCGCCCAATCTGCCATCAGCAATGCCTCAGTTGCCCAGTCTAATGCCGTGATTGCATCCAATACTGCTTCCGCTGCTTCTGCCAAGGCATCTTCGGCTGCCAGCAATGCTGTTTCAGCTAATAACACCGTTCAAAGTGCAGAAAGCACTGCTAATAGTGCCATCGGTGGTGCTTCCAGCTATGCCAACGAGGCCAAGGCTCAAGCATCTTCTGCTGCTAATACCACCAATAATGCGCAACAGACCGCTAGCAGTGTTGCTGTGTTGAGCAGTTCTGCTAAGTACTCTTCAGAAGCCAGTGCAGCTTCCAGTACTGCTAGTCAAACAATGAGTTCGGTCGCATCAGCAAGTAGTGCCATCAATAGTTTAATCAATTCCAATCCATCTAACGCTAGTGTCCAAAGTGCCGCCAGCGTGGTTAATAGCGCCAGTGTCATTGCCAGTTCTGCTTCGATCGATGCGTCCGTTGCATCCAGCGTTGCTAATTCGGCTTCATCCGCAGCCAGCGCTGCTGCTCAATCCGCTGCTGATGCTGCCAATTCAGCAGCTGTGCAATCTAGTGTTGCCAATGCCGCTGCTAGTGCTGCAATTAGTTATGCTGCTAATGGTGATGTGAGTGCTGCATCATCTGCTGCCACAGCTGCTAAGTCGGCTGCGAGCCTTGCTAGTTCAGCCAATGATGTGGTCCAATCCGCTAATTCGAATGCTCAAGCAGCGACTGATAGTGGAAACGCCGCAGCTGCTAAGGCTTCCAGTGCGCAATCAACGATCGCTAATGTCGCCTCCGTTGCTTCTTCCGCCATTGCTGCTGTCAGCAACAGCGTCAACGATGGGGCTGATTACAACCATGAAGCCAGTTCCGCTAGTTCTGCTGCCTCGAGTGCTTCCGCTGCAATTAGTGGAACCTCTGCTGACGTTAATTCATCGATTGTTAGTGCTACCTCCTATGCTTCTGCAATTGCTGATGACGTAAGTAGTGCCAATAACTTTGCTTCAGGTGCCAGTTCGTTGAACAGCGATGCCCAATCAATTGCCGCTTTACATCCAAACGATTCTGCCATTGTTAGTCAAGCGCAGGTTGCTAGTTCTGCCAACTCGGTTGCTAATAGTGCTGCCAGTCAAGCAGTTAGTGCGCAATCAGCTGCTGAGACTGCAAAATCACAAGTAGTAAGCAATGCTAGTATTGTTGCCAGTGCGAGCGTTATTGCTAGCTCCGCCGCCAGCACTGCTGCTAGTGCTTCTGCAGCAGCATCTAATGCGGTGGCCAGTGGGAACAACTCGGTGGCCCATTCCTATGCCGACCAGGCATCCAGTGCTGCTGAAGTTGCTAAGTCAGCACAATCAGACGCAAACAATGCTGATCAAGCTGCGAGCCTAGCCAACAGCACCGCTGCCAGTGCTAACGCTACTGCTTCTCATGCTAGTTCGGTCGCTTCTAGTGCCAACCGTGCTGTTGCTAACGCTGATGCAGCAATTAATGGCAAGGCCGGAAGCCAATACGCTAGCGATGCTGATAATGATTACAGTGATGCCAGTAAGGCAGCTTCAGTCGCCAACGAAGCTGCGAGTGGAGCGAGCGGTGCTCAATCTGCTGCTAACGATGCGGCTAAGTATTCAACCGCCGCCAGTCAAGCTTCTGATGCGATTAACCAATCAATGGGTTCGCTCTCTTCAGCTAATAGTCAGGTGGCTAGTTTGAGTTCTGAGAACCCAAGTGATTCTGTCATCAACAGTGCGGTTAGTGCAGTTGCTAGTGACACATCAGTTGCTAATTCGGCCTCATCCGCTGCTAAACAGGCATCCAGTGCCGCTTCTGTTGCAAAGGATGCCGCCGATAGTGCCGCTAGTTCCGCTAATTCTGCTGCTAGCAATGCGAATACACAGGCATCGATTGCATCGCAATACGATAGCATTGCCAACAGCGCTGCCAATTCTAACGATCCATCGGGAGCTAGTTCGGCCGAATCTATTGCCTCCAATGCTGCTGATCAAGCTTCTAGTGACAGTAGCGTTGCCCAATCAGCCTCAAGTACCGCCAACCTATATGCTAAGGCCGCTTCCGTTGCTGCTTCGCAGGCTTCGTCTGCACAGGTAGTGGCTTCCAGTGCCATTGCTGATGCTAGTAAAGTCGCTTCAAAAGCGACCGAGGCCGTTTTAGCTGGTGATTATAATAGTGTTGCTAGTTCCGCCAGTTCGGTTGCCAGCAGCGCATCTGCTGCCGTAAGTTCTGATTCAGCAGTGGTTGCTCCAATCGTTTCCAGTGCGCAAAGTGCTGCTAACACTGCTACTGCTAACCAATCCGCTGCTAACACTGCAGTCAGTTCTGCCAATTCCGCCAGCACAGCAGCCAGCGTAATCGCATCATACTATCCAGATGATTCATCGATTGCCAGTGCGGTTAAGAATGCTTCAACGGCGACCCAAAGTGTTGCATCTGTTGCCCAACAAGTGACTAGTGCTAGTTCAGCTGTCGTTTCTGCAAAGAGTCGGGTTGACAGCAACGCTGCTAAGATTAGCAGCGCTTCTGTCATTGCTAATTCCGCTTCAATTGTTGCGTCAGCTGATTCTGTAGCTGCCTCCAGCGCCGTTGCCGGTGGTGATCGTGCTGCTGCAAAGTCATATGCCGAACAGGCATCCAGTGCCGCTTCAGTTGCCAAGAGTGCTCAATCTGATGCTGATGCTGCTACTAGCGATGCTAGTCAGGCTAAACAAGATGTTGATAGCGCTGCTAATCAAGGAGCTAGTGCTACTTCTGCCGTACAATCACTTGCTAGTCAAGCTGCTAGTGCGACCAGCGTTGCTAATTCGCTGGCTAGTGAACATGGAAGTAACCCAGCCCTCCCAGGAAACATTGCAGCACAAAGCGCAAAAGTGGCTGCTTCTTCCGCTGCCAGCCTAGCTGATTCGATTGCGAGTGCCAATGGAGCAAACTCCAATGCTGCAGATAAATACGCTAGCGTTGCCAGTGCCGCTAGTTCAGGAGCAAATAGTTCCACCAGTGCAGTTAGTTCTGCTACCAATGCAGTCAACAGCTATGCTTCGTCATACCCAGATAATTCCGTTGTGGCTAGCGCTGCTAATACGATTAGCTCCGCTAGTTCCGCTGCTCAGTCTGCATCTAATGATGCATCCAGTGCTAATAGTGTTGCTGCTAGCGCTAAGTCGGTTGCTTCATCAGCCGCCAACGAAGTGGAAAAGCAACGCTCAACTGCTGAACAAGACTCATATACTGCATCCAGTGCCGCAAGTGCCGCCTCATCTGCATATGTAGCGGGGAATAGTACTGCTGGGGATGCCTATGTGAAACAAGCAGTTGCTGCTGCTTCTGATGCTAGTGTCGCGGTTAGTCAAGCCAATTCTGCTAGTGATGTTGCCAGTTCCGCAGTTAACGATGCTGCCAGCGCCGCCAGAAGTGCGGTGAATGCATCCAGCGTTGCCAGTGCAGCAAATGATGCTGCTAATGCGGCTTTGAATTCTGCGCAATCAGCAGTTACTAGTAGTGGTTCAGATCTTGTTGCACCGACGATTTCAGCCGCTAGCACAGCCGATAGTTACGCTAAGGTAGCTAGTGCTGATAACTCGGGAGCCGCTCAATCAACCAGCTTCGCTAGTTCTGCTAGCGGAACCGTTAATAGTCTAGCGTCCGCCCATCCAGATAACTCGGTTGTGGTGAGTGCTTCTGCAACGACTAGTACTGCTGCTTCGATCGCTAGTTCTGCTAATTCAGTTGCATCTAGTGCCAATAGTGCTGCGATAAACGCCAAATCGGTTGCTGACTCAGCTTCAAGTGATGTGGTGGAACAAAGTAAAAATGCCTCTGCGGCTCTTTCCAATGCAGCAATTGCCAAGAGTGCTGCTTCATCAGCATACGCTGCTGGTGATCCACAATCGGGTGATCGATTCAATAGTCAAGCTTCTAATGCATTAAACACGGCTAGTTCTGCTGCTAGTCAAGCAATTAACGATTCGAACGCAGCTAGTTCAGCCGTAACGAGCGCATCCGCTGCTGCGGATTCAGCTAGCTCGGCTTCAGTTGTGGCTAGTTTTGCCGCTGAAGCTGCTAAGGATGCCTTAAATGCTGCTCAATCTCAATATCCAGGGATGAATAGTGAAGCTTCAATGGCCGTTTCTAACGCTAAGGCTGCTTTATCTGTTGCTACTAGCACCGCTAGTGGAGCATTATCGGACGTAAGCAGTGCCGATAGTTATGCTAAAATTGCTAGTTCCGCCAGCGTTGGTGCTGGTAGTTCTAAGAGTACCGCAAGCTCTGCTAACGATGTGGTGAATAGCTATGTTTCAGCATATCCAAATAACGCAGTCGTTGTGAGTGCGGCTTCTACTACTAGTGTTGCCTCATCGATCGCAAGCTCTGCTAATTCAGTTGCGGCTAGTGCTAAGAGTGCTGCAACTAGTGCCAAGAGTACGGTTGATTCAATTGCAAGTGATGCTGCTAGTCAAAGCGCAATTGCAAGTAGTGCTGCTTCAGTTGTTAATAGTGCCTCCAGTGCTGCTGCATCTGCTTATGCGAATGGCAACCCTACCGCTGGTGATAGCTATAGTCATCAAGCGACTGCAGCTGCTAGTGAAGCCAGTGTCGCTGCTAATAATGCCTCCGCTGATTCTAGTGCTGCTAATTCGGCCGTTTCGGTCGCATCAGATGCTGCTTCCACTGCGACTTCGGCTTCGGTTGTTGCTAGTTTTGCTGCCGATGCTGCAAAGGCGGCATTGAATTCTGCAGCAGCTGCTCTTCCAGTTACGGATAGCGAAGCTTCTGTTGCTAAGTCTACTGCCGATTCTGCTTCTGTCGTTACCAGTAGCGCTAATAGCGTTGCCATTGCTAACGCTAGTGCTGCTGACAGTTATGCTAAAATTGCCAGTGATGATAATTCAGGAGCAGGTATTTCAACCAGTGTCGTTAATTCACTTAATAGCAAGGCGGTAAGTTACGCTGCTAAGGATCCAGCTAATTCAGTCGTTGCCAGTGCTGCTTCTGTGATTAGTGCTGCTAATTCAGTTGCTAGTGTTGCAAATGTATCTGCCAATAGTGCTCATCAAATGGCTGCAAGTGCAAAATCTATTGCTGATTCTGCAGCTAGTGATGCTGCTAGCCAAAGTGCAGTTGCAAGTAGTGCCGCTTCATTAGCTAATGTGGTTTCTAGTGCTGCTACTTCCGCATACGCTGCTGGTAATCAACAAGAAGGTGACAGTTATAGTCGTCAAGCAGCTAGTGTAGCAGCTGATGCTAGTTCAGCTGCCGCTCAAGCATCCCAAGACGCCAGTGCCACCAGTTCTGCAGTTGTATTAGCATCCAGTGCCGCTGGAGTTGCTAGTTCTGCATCGACAGTGGCAAGTAGTGCTGCTAATAACGCTATTGCGGCAATCAGTGATGCTGAATCAGCATTGCCAGTTACGAATAGCGAAGCTTCAGTTGCAAACTCTAATGCAACGGTTTCTTCATCGGTTGCTGGGAGTGTCGATGCTGCTACGCTTTCAGCAGCAAGTAATGCCGATAGCTATGCTAAGGTTGCGAGCGTTGCTAACTCAGGGGCTGGTAGTTCTACTAGCGTTGCTAGTGATGCTAATCGCCAGGTTAATAGCTATGCTGCTCAGTATCCAGATAATTCCGTGGTGGCAAGTGCTGTATCCACCACTAGTGTTGCGCATTCAATTGCAGACTCAGCTAATCACGTGGCTGACAGCGCTAACAGTGCTGCGGCTAATGCCAAGTCCGTTGCTGACTCGGTTGCAAGTGATGCCAATCGGCAAAGTGTGATCGCAAGTAATGCTGCTTCATTAGCAGGGGTTAATTCCACGGCTGCTGCATCTGCTTACGATGCCGGGAACTCATCAGCTGGAGACAGCTATAGCCGCCAAGCATCGTCTGCTGCCGATGATGCTAGCGTTGCCGCTTCTAAGGCGGCCGATGATTCACTAGTTGCTAGCTCTGCCGTTCAAGTAGCTTCGAATGCTGCATCCAGTGCAACTTCTGCTTCCGTGGTTGCTAGCTTTGCTGCGAACGCTGCTGAGGCGGCTTTAAGTGCCGCCGCTTCAGCACTTCCTGTTACGAATAGTGAGGCTTCAATTGCTAAATCACATGCTGATTCAGCTTCTGCCACGACTACCAGCATCGCTAGCGGAGCAGTTTCTGCTGCAAGTAATGCGACTAGTTATGCTGATAATGCTAAGCGTTCGAATGCTAGTGCCGATAGTTCCACTAGTACTGCTAGTTCTGCTAATAATACAATTAATAGTTATGCTTCCCAATATCCAGATAATTCAGCAGTGGCGAGTGCGGTGCCAGTAATTAGTTCTGCTAATAGCGTGGCCAAATCTGCTAATGCAGTCGCATCGAGTGCTAATAGTGTTGCTAATAGCGCAAAATCCGTTGCCGATTCAGCTTCAAACGATGTGGTAACCCAAAGCTTAGTTGCAAGTAGTGCGGCTTCGGTTGCTCGTATTGCGTCCAGTGCTGCATCCAATGCTTACTCTAGTAATGATGCACAGGCAGGAAGTAGCTATAGTCGTCAAGCATCCGCTGCTGCCGATGATGCTAAGTCCGCAGTTGATCAAGCCGCTAAAGATTCAGCCCTTGCTAGCTCTGCGGTTACGGCAGCTGCGAGTGCTGCTGGTGATGCTAGTTCTGCATCTAGCATTGCTAGTTCAGCAGCATCGGTTGCTAAGTCAGCATTGGATTCTGCAGCCTCATCATTACCAGTGATCAGTAATGCTGCTTCGATTGCAAAGTCTAATGCCGATATCGCTTCTTCTGCAGTGGCTAGCGTTGCTAACGTCACGAATGCGAATGCCAATAGCGCTGATAGTTATGCTAAGGTCGCTAGTGGTGATAATTCTGGCGCATCGAGCTCTACTAGTGTTGTTAGTGCAGCGAATGGAATCGTTAATAGTTACGCCTCCGTATATCCTGATAATTCTGTTGTTGCTAGCGCCGCTACCACGATTAGTGTTGCTAGTTCAACGGCTGATTCTGCAAGTACGGTAGCATCCAGTGCCAATAGCGTTGCCGCTAGTGCTAAAGCTGATGCTGATTCTGCAGCTAGTGATGTTTCATTGCAAAGTTCAGTGGCTAGTTCCGCTGCTTCTTTAGCAACAGTTGCATCGAGTGCGGCTTCATTTGCTTATGTTACTGGAAACTCGTCAGCTGGAGATAGCTATAGTCGTAAGGCTTCATCTGCTGCAGCAGATGCCAGCTCTGCAGTCGTTCAGGCTAACAAGGACTTTAGTGTTGCTAATTCCGCAACAATCGTGGCATCAAATGCTGCTCAATCAGCCACGAGTGCATCTGGGATCGCTAGTTCTGCTGCATCCGTTGCGAACGATGCATTAAAAGATGCGATTTCCGCATTACCAACTAATAATAGTACGGCAGCTGTTGCGCAATCGAATGCTGCTTCTAACGCTTCCGTTGTTGCTGGTCTAGTTGCTCCAATTACCTCTAATGCAAGTAATGCTGATAGTTATGCAAAAACTGCTAGCGTTGCTAGTTCCGGTGCTGATGCTTCTACCAGTGCAGTTAGTGTCGCTAATGGAAGTGTGAATAGTTATGCTTCTGAATATCCTAATAATTCAGTGGTGGCTAGTGCGTCTTTGACGATCAGTTCTGCTAGCTCCGTTGCTAAATCCGCCAGTGCAATTGCTTTTAGTGCCAATAGCGTTGCTATGGGAGCTAAGGATGCTGCTGATTCTGCTGCTAGCGATGTTAATAGTCAAAATGCGATTGCTAGTGCTGCTGCTTCTAAAGCCACTAGTGCATCCAGTGCTGCATCATCTGCCTATGCTGCGGGTGATTCACAGGCTGGTGATAGTTATAGTCGCCAGGCATCAACGGCTGCTGATGATGCCAGCGCAGCTGCGGTTCAAGCAGCGAATGATTCTAGCGTTGCTAGTTCAGCGGTCAATGCGGCATCGAATGCTGCTCAATCAGCCACAAGTGCATCAATCGTAGCCAGTTCTGCAGCTGCGGTTGCTAATGGAGCCTTGAGTTCAGCAGCTGCTTCACTTCCTGGTAACAATAGTGCTGCTTCCGCTGCTGAATCGGCAGCTAGTGCAACTACAGGGGTTGCTAATGCGACAATATCAAACGCAAGTAATGCTGATAGCTATGCGAAGGTTGCTAGCGTTGCCAATAGTGGAGCTGCAAGTGCTACTAGCGTTGCAAATAATGATAATAGTCAATTAAGTAGTTATGCAACGCAATTCCCAGCTAACTCAGCAGTTGCCAGTGCGTCATCGGTTGTTAGTTCAGCCACTACGGTTGCGAACGTAGCTAATTCAGCTGCATCCAGCGCGAACGACACTGCAGCATCAGCTAAGTCAAATGCTGATTCTGCTGCCAGTGATGCGGTCAGTCAAAGTGCAATTGCATCCAGTGCTGCTTCCATTGCTAACAGCGCTTCCATAGCTGCTGCTTCAGCATATGCAAATAGTAATTCTCAATCTGGTGATAGTTATAGTCACCAAGCTGTTAGTGCTGCCAGTGTTGCTAACGCTGCCTTAGCAAGTGCAACCAGCGACTCGAACGTTGCTAGTTCAGCGGTGTCAGTTGCTTCCAGTGCTGCATTCGTTGCCACAAGTGCATCGGTCGTTGCTAGTTCTGCTGCCAACACTGCTAACTCAGCAGTTGCTAACATTTCAAATGCAACTAACTTTAATAGTGCTGCTTCCATTGCTACCAGTGGTGGAGTTGCTGCTGCGAGTGCCGCTTCCCAATTCGTTAGTCTAGCGAGTTCATCAACGAATCAAATTGCTACGATTGCTTCTCAAGCATCAACAGCTAACGGGCAAGCTAGTGCAGCTGCCTCTGCAGCTCCTGGGAATCCATTTGTTCAATCAGCTGCTGCGCTTGCATCGAGCGCCAATGTGATTGCTAGTTCAGCTTACGCAGGGGCTGTCAGTGCAACTACTAAGGGGCAGTCTGCTAACCAAGTTGCATCCAGTGCCGCTAGTACCGCTGCTTCAGCAAGTACTGCAGTGGTGAGTGCCGCTGTTGTAGCTAGCGTGCAAGCATCGGTTGCAAATAGCTTTGCAAACAACGGCAATTCAGCAGCCTTTAGCAGCGCTAATGCGTTGGTTAATAGTGCTAATCAAGTTGCCAGTTCAAATGCGGTAGTTGCACAAAGCGCTTCTGTTGTTGCTGCTAGTGCCAATGCGGTCGCTTCACTTGCTTACGTTAGTGCTGCTAGTTACTTTGCAGTTGCTCAATCAGCTGCACAAACGGTGATTGCTGCCAATTCTGCTGCACAATCAGCAGCCACTGTTAGTGCTGGTGCTGGCTATATCGTAAATCCTACTACGAGTAGTCAAGCTATCTTGGCATCATCATATGCTAGCCAAGCAGCTTCTAATAACACCGTTGTTAATAGTGCAACATCATTAATTATTAGCAATAATAATCAGGCTGCTTACTACTCATCCGTCGCAAGTTCAAGCACTTCACAGGCATCACAAGCGGCTATAACTGCTTATAGTGTTGCTTCTGTTGTTGCTAATGTATATGCAAGTAATGCCAATGCCACTAATAATAGTTATGCGACCCAAGTTAGTTCTGCTACGGTTACAATTGGATCTGCATCTGCTGATGCAATTATGGCAAATAGCGTGGCAGCTAGTGCTTATGCTGCCGCAAGCGTTGCTTCAAGTGCTGCTAATAGTGCCTACGCAGTGGCCAGTGCAGCGAACGTGACTGCTAGTGCTGCATATCAATCTGCATCGGCAGCCTATGCCCGTGGCGATATAGCCGCGGGAGATAGCTACACTTCAGTTGCTGGTTCCGCTGCTAGCGTTGTTTCAGTTGCTGATGGTCAAATTACTTCTGCTAACGCTGCTGCTAGTTTGGCAACATCACAAGCTAGTTCGGCAGCTAATCGGGCCGCCAGTGATTATCAAATAATGATTTTAGCAGCTCGGATCGTCTTTTCTGCAGCCAGTGCTGCCGGAGTAGCAACGCCTGACATTGATCAAATTGGCGGAAGTGGTAATTCTGGATTGATCAATCCAGATGGAACTGCTGCTTCTGGGACCACCGTAGGGAACATTGATAATTACCAACGCGGGTTGGATGATGCTACCGATGGTTATAAGAGTGATCCAATCTACACTAATGATCCTACTTATACGGGGGCCTTTGATGGTTATTCTGACGCATACAATGGGCAGAGTGCCAAAACTGACTTTACTGGGAAGTCAGCTCTTTACCAATCTGATTATGCAAGAGCATATGATGCTGGTAGAACGGCTTACTTACGGGATGTTGCTAGTGGTAAGAAAGCTGCTGATAAGAAGGCTTATGCTGTGGAATCTTTGGATGGACAATCAGCTGGTTATAAGTATGGATATGTGACCGAATTCAACAACAAGTTGAAAAAACATCCACTATATGTATATAACAATCGGGCGCTTTATCTATATGACAGCAAGAACTTTTATGCTGCGGATCGAATCAAGAAGTATAATAAGACCATTCAAAGAAACATTAGTGAATTTAAGATTAATCGAATCGCTGTATCAAGCAGTGGTTTAGTTCGTTACTATGTTAAGAGTCATTTAACTAATAATGTTAAGCATGGTTATCTTACTGCTAAGAGTGGCTATTTAGTCAATGCTTACTATCAAACCGCTGATTATAATGCTGCTGGTGAAAAGGTGGTTAAGGTTTTGAATCCACTTGGTGCCCGTGCTCATAGTACTAAGACTTTCAATGCTGATAAGGGTAAGTATTACAAGCCTGGAGCAGAGATTAGAGTTAAGCGAGTTGTGAAATATAAAGGATTAACTAGATTCTATATTGGAAATGGTAAATATATTACTAGTAACAAGAAACTTGTTAAGTTTATTTAATTAAATAAAGTCAAAAAAACGTCACTTGATGGAGTGGCGTTTTTTTGTTCTATAAATCGATTTTTAAAATTTAATCATGTATAATTACTAATGAATGGGGGTGAAATGATGCTAAAATGGATTAAAGAGTGGCACCGATTTATGAAATCTGGCGCATATAAAAATGAAAAATACCAAAAGCGTTATCATAAATGGCAGCAGGCAAATCAAAATCGTTATGGGAAGGGTGATCAGTACTATCAATATCATGGGAAACCCACAAATGATTTTCAACGCGGTTATGATCAAGCATGGCATGATAGTATAACCATGGAATATTTAGCATCACATAAATTGATGACTAAAATTTTTAAATTTTATCAAAACAAACGTTATAAAAGGGGAGTGGAATATAATAGTGGCTATGAATCATTCTTTAATAACGATTAAAACTAATGGAAGTGTGTTACTCAAACGGGTTACTATGATTCTTTCAACAACTGGGTTAGCTATGTTTATGTTTGTTTCACCAGCTGGTGAGGCTAAAACAACTAATGCCCCACTGGTTAGAACTTTACATAAGATCAATATCTACAGTCAAAAAAAGTTTAAAGATGCTAAATTACTGGGTTTTTATGCCAAAAACCAAAAAATTCCAATAATGAGGGTGGTTATAATTGGTGGAATGACCAGGTTTCAATTGTTGGATGGAAACTACATTACTGCAAATAAAAAATTTGTGGAATTAGTAAAATAATTTATGAGGAGCTAAAAAATGAATATTACAGATTATTTTCGAATGAGTCATTCGTCACAGCTGGTGTATATGATAGTCTTTGGGGTATTTTTCTGTATTTTTATGTACGGTGCGAGGCATTTGATTTATAGACATCGCAGGGTTCAAGTACAAAAAGCAATTAAAGAGGCTCCTGAGATTGCTAATAGCATGACAGCAGGACAAACCGTCGTAAAAAACTTAATTACAATTGATGACGAAAAAATTTCTGAATTTTTAGCACCATTTACTGCTGATAAATTCGATGTTCATATTAGTAATAAACGGATTGGAAACAATGAAAGTAACCATTTAATAACGGTTGTAAAAATTACGAAGAAGGTCCATCCAAGATAAGATTTTATTTAAATCAATTGGCGGTGTTTTTATATACAATTTTAATGCAATGTGTGATAATGAAGTTGTTTTAACTAGGTTGTGACTTGGAGGTCTTTAAATATGAATAAGAATAGATTACATAACTTAAAAAAGAGTAAGAATGGATTGGTTTTAGGAGCGGTCACCTTAGGGGTTTTAACGGTCGGATATATGGATAATCAATATTCAGTGAGTGTCCATGCTGATACTAATAGCGTTGCTAGTAGCAATGCGGGGTTAGCTTCAGTTGCTAGTTATGGACAGGCTAGTTTGGCCGTAGCAGAGGGGGCCTTATCTTCTGCTAGCTCAGTAATCTCGACTGCGCGGGATCAATTTGTTAATAACGCTAGTTTAATGAATGATTATACCGATAGGCTTAGCGATGCATTTGCAAATGCTACTACTGCTAATCAAAATAAGTATGCTAGTTTAGCTAATAGTGCAGTGGAACTTACCGATTATCGTGATTATAATAGTGAATATACTGATAGCTTTAATAGTGCTACTAGTGAGTATAATGCTGCTAATTCAGCTTTAAAAACGATTGTTGATCAATTTGAACAAATTACTAGCCAATCAAATGCTGCTTCGGTTTCCACTGCCAGCGCTGCTTCAGCTACTAACTCATTAATTTCTGAGGGTTCAACTCAAGCTAGTGTAGTTACTAGTGTGGCAAACTATACTAGTAGCATTGCTAGTCGTGTTCAATCCTATGCTGATGATTATAAAAAGACTGTAAAGTCACTATCTAATGATTTAGCTGTTAAGGCTAAAACCAATAAAAAGAGTGTGACGAATGCTAAAAAGGCCGTTAAAGATGCTAAAGCCCAGGTAAAAAAGGCTAAGGGGACTAAGGCTAAAAAGACTGCCCAAAAGGCGTTGAAAAAGGCTGAAGCTGCTCTTAAAAAACTTGAAAAATAAATAATTAATAATAAAAAATGACGCTCGGTAATTGTTTCCGAACGTCATTTTTTTGCCTAAGTCAGATAGGTGGGTATTTGTTATAAAGGACGGCATTTCATCAATAATTGCATGGTATAATATGGCTATTAATTTATCCCACAGGAGGGAATCTTTAATTGAGAAAAAAAGCGCTTCACTTCAATGATCAAGATGAGTTCAACATTATCCAAACCCAAATCGCTAAACGGCTGCAGGGCCACTGTGAATCGATATCCGCACGATTTGATCCAAATCAACAAATCGGAGTGATCAACCTATCCGTTTGGAATGATATGGATAATAACTTCGGATTTCAAGAGTCTCTTTCGATGCGGCAAGCAGACGATTTGATCTTATTGACAGATAACGGCGATGCATATTCGATCGTCAGCGATATTTATCGTGATCAACATGGTCATGACGTTGATCCAATCATTGTTAAACGAATCTATAGCAAATCGATCGCTCAGTATCAACAATCAAGTGGTACGCACCCGTACCTTAACGATGACGAAGCAATTCCAGAAATCGTATTTCCGTTTCAGAAGCTCACCGAAGTGGCTGGGGCCTTAGAGCAAATGAACACTGTTTACTTTTTACTTGCCCGTAACACAAGCCAAGCATAAATAATAAAAAAAGAACGTGATCTGACCCCTATAGGTTGGACTAATACTTTTTGCTAGGATATCAATCCCAAATATTGATTTGGTGATTGGTATCCTAGTTTTTCTTTTAATCTATTGTTATTGTAATCCTTAATCCATGTTTTCATCGCATTGATTAAGGATTTTTTGGTATCATAATGCGTATTCATCATTTCAATTTTCATGATATGGAAAAATGATTCCATTTGAGCATTATCTAAACATGTCCCCTTACGGGACATGGACTGAATAGCTTCATATTTGTTTAGTGTTTGAACCCAACTATGACTCTGGTATTGAATTCCTTGATCACTATGCACAATTGAATGCTTAACAGTGTTCTGGATTCTTTTTAGTGCCTGGTTCAACGGCTTTAATGTTAGTTCAACTGTTGGATGGCTGCTAATTCCATATGAAATGATTTTATCAGAATATAAATCCATCACTGGAGAAAGATAAACCCGATGGTTTATATCTTCATTTCCATATCTAAATTCACTTACATCTGTTGTTATCTTCTCTCCAAAATTATTAGATGAAAAATCACCATTTAAAACATTATCAGCAACATGGCCTACTTGGCCATGGTAAGAGTTATATTTACGTTTTCTTTTTCCAAATAGTTGGCACTGTAAACTGTATTTTTGCATAATTCTCTGGACTCTTTTGTGATTAACATGGTATCCATTATTGTTAAATAATGCTGTTATTCTTCTATAACCATAAGCAGGATGATCCTTAACAGCCTTTTTCACCTCAGTATCAAACTCATCATTTATTTTCGAAAGCGAAGCTTTTCTATGATGATAATAACTACTTTTAGGGAATGAAATTGATGATAATATTCTAGAAATTGCAACATCACTAAATTTTTTCACTAATAAATCAATACTTTCGTATTGATTATTAGTGCTTAGTAATTTTTCATAGGATAGTTTAATCGATAAAGCTAAATTTTGCTTTTTTAACAGTTTAATTTGCTTTACAGCGCTATTTGTGAGAACATTCTTTTGATGGGACTTACGTTTATTCATTAAATATAGGCTTCCATTCTCTAATCTCCGTTGCCATGTAAAGATGCTCGACGGAGATGCAATATTAAAATGAAGTGCTGTTTCTGGATACGACTTGTGGTAGAGGTGCATCCATTTCAGCACTTTTAATTTATACATATAAGAATATTCTTGATTATAATGTTTTGCAATAAGCGCTTTTTTACCAAATTTTTTATACGTCTTTACCCACGAGTAGATTGTTGCAACACCCTTAATGCCATATTTATGGTTCAACGTAGTTGATCCAACTCCAGAAAGGTATTCTAAAACAACTTTCAATCTAAATTCATAACTATATTTTGCCAAAATAAAGACCCCCGTATGCTGAACATTTTCTGTCCAACATACGGGGGTCTCTTCAACGTTTTGTGGTGCCGAACGTTCTTTTTTATAACCTAGTTAATATATGGCAAAATTGTAAGAACCATCGGATATTCGTATATAAATCTAGTGTAATTGGCATTAGTAATTAAAAAACAAGCTATACTAGGACTTCCTAGTGCAACTTGTTTTTAATTTCGCGTTCAATTCCATATTCTTCGTAGTAACTACGGTTATTCTTGATTTCCCCACTTGCGTATAAATTAATTTTGTGGCGAAGCCTGTGAATTGATTTGTTTAAGTTCGCCCGCTTCTCCAGCAGTGCTTGTTCCTGTTCCCGCAGCAATTCCTCTCTTTGCTTTAGGGTGGCATCACCCTTTTTGATCATTGCCACGTATTGCTGAAGTACTTTGACTGCCACTCCTGAATGTCTAAGGCAAACAATCATTTCAAACCATTGTTGTAAATCCGAATCATAATAACGATTACCATGTTCATTTCTAGGGACGTTGGGGATTAGTCCGATGCGCTCGTAGTAGCGAATTGTTTCGACGCTAACCCCATATTTTTGGCATAGTTGTGTAATTGATAGACTCAACTGATCACTTCCTTAATATTTATTATAGTAGCTGTAGTTAACTACATGTCAATTTTATTTATTTATTTATTCATTTGGGGTTGTGCTGGACCTCACTATAGGTGGTTTAATAGATAACGTTAACGATTACCAAAAGGAAGGAATTTCGATATTGAAAACATTAATTTTATTATTCCACCCCGATTTAGCACAATCACGCGTAAACAAAGCGTTAATTAAGGCGATTCGGGACGTAAATGACCCTAACGTTACCATTCGAGATGAGTACGCCGTTTATCCGAATGGCAATATTGACGTTCAAAAAGAACAACAACTTGCTGAGCAACATGACCGAATTGTATTCCAATTTCCAATCTATTGGTACAGCTCACCCAGCTTAATGAAGAAGTGGGAGGACTTGGTATTACTGCACGGTTGGGCATATGGATTAGCTGGAACGGTGTTGCACGGCAAACAACTGTCGTTAGCCGTTTCTACGGGCGCTCCTGCTGAAAATTATCACATTTACGGAGCATTCGGGCATACAATTGACGAAATGCTATCGCCGTTTAAGGCCACTAGCAACTTAATTGGGACCCATTTTACGAAGCCGTTTGTGACACAGGGAGTAATGCAGAGCTTAGACGACCAGCAACTTGCTACGCGGTCGGCAGAATACGCTAAATATATTATCGAAGGAGTGGATTAAAAATGAAGTTTATTGAAATTGCAACACCTAAAGCAGAACCATCTCAGTTGGATAAACAACAAATGAATCAGGTAATTGCTGAACACTTGGCATATCTGCGCAACCAATCCCAAATTGGCAATTTAGTGTTCGCTGGATCAACCATCGATAACGTGGGCGGGCTAATTGTATATCAAGCAGCGGATGAAGCTGCTGTTACTCCGTTAGTCCAAAATGATCCACTGTTTCAAGCAAATGCGATGAATATTCAAGTGCATCCGTTTAAAACGCTATCAGATTTAGAATAAATAAAATGACGTTCGAAAGTTACTTCCGAACGTCATTTTGCTTATTATTAACTATTTTTCAGCCTTTTTGAGGGTTGCCTTAGCTTTCTTAAGGGCCGCTTTAGCATGATCATATTTCTTTTTAGCATTTTGTTTTGCCTTTTTAGACTTATGCTTACTATCCTTTACATCTTGGGATGCTTTTTTAAGTGCCTTTTGAGCAGTTTTTACCTTTTGCTTAGCAGTTGTCACTTTATTACCATTGCTACTGGTTTGACCAGTACTGGAAGTGCTAGTTGATCCCGATGATTGGTCGCTAGAGCTAATTGTGGATGCGGTATCACTACTTGGATTGTCCGTTCGATTATTAATCTTATCAAGCGTTGTTTTAATTTTACTATCTTTTGGAATGATACCAGCTGATTCAAGGGCTAAAGCAGTCTGCATTACCTGAACATCGGCATCTGCATTGGGACTATGGGTACTATTATATTCCTCGATTTGTGAAATATAGTCTGGTAAATTATTAGTACCGTCGGCAACATCTTCTTCACCTAGTGTGCTAATTGTTACAACGTTTAGTGGCTGCATGGAGCTATCCTTTGCGTTGAATGTCATCGTGTCCATTTGGCCTACCCATCCGCCTGAATTAGGGCCAGTTAAATTGACCTGATTTTCATCTCTTATGTAAGGAGCCGTTGTAAATAAGAATTGTTGCTTAATGCTACTAACATTATTATAAACTTGCTGACCAGCATCAGTTAGGACAGCTCCTTCGATTGGATCAGATTGGACGTATTGAGCAGTTTGTGAATCTAGTGGTTTGAGTAAAATCCAAGCACCAGTACCGGCATGAGCAACAGTGGGGCTCAAAAAAGTATCGTTGACGGTATTTACTGCTGCAACTCCACCAGCAGAAAGGGTGGCTAATGTAGCTAGGTATATGATTGTCTTTTTCATTTAAGATCATCCTTTCGTTATTAATCTAAATTAGCATCAAAATTGATAACACACTTTATCTAACTTATTGTACATTATACACTAATCATTCCCAAATTGTTGCACCATAACATCTAATAGGTTGATCAACGGTTTAGTCAGCTGGCTTTCCTTTAGGGATACCAGCCCGATTCTGACTTTTAAAATGCTACTATTAATTTTTAATGGAACGATATTAGAATAATTCTTAGCGGTTAATACTGATTGGGGGATGAGGGCGATTGCGGCATCGTTTTGCTTAACAACGTTGATGCAGCTATCAAAACTACTCAGTTCAAATTGACAATTGGGAAACATTAATTGTTTTTGAAAGTATTGGTTGATTAGCTTTCGAAAGTAGAATTTACCACTGAGGGTGGCGATTTTTAATTTTGCAATCTCAGTCATCGAGATGGATGCATTACTACTGAGCGGACTCCCATCAGCAACTACGGCAATTACTTCATCGCTGAAAATGTATTGCGAAGTTAGTGATGGATCTTCAACTGGTAGAAATGTGACCTCGTTGGTTCAAAATGATCCGTTGTTTAAGGCCGATCTAATGAATATTCAGGTGCATCCATTTAAAACACTATCAGATTTAGGTTAAATAAAATGACGCTAGGGCAGGGTTCCCGAGCGTCATTTTTTGGTTAATTTATTGTTTATTTACAATTGAATATAGCTTAATGGCCAATGATAGTCTTTCGACTTCCTCTGGATTTTTAATACTGAGCTTTAATGTTTTTTCGACCTTTTTTAGTCGATAGACAGCGGTATTACGGTGTAAAAATAAGTTATCAGCGGCTTTGGATAGTGATTGATTTGCGATAAAGTACTGTTCTAATAGCTCAAGCAGTTGCTCAGACTCATTGGTCGGTAAGTTAAAAATGCCACTTAGGGTTGATTTAATGAACATATTCACTTCATTTTTAGGGATTAGACTTAAGATATCATCAACGTCATCGGGGCGAAATTCAACTGGGGTATCTGAATGATGACTTTTGGCTAGCTCTAATGCTTCTTTACATTCATTCATTAATTTTTGAAAATTGAATAATTGCTTTTGATAGCTAGTAAAACCGATCCTAATTTTGAAATCGCTGAAAGTATCAATAATAAAGTTCTCTAGCTTTTTTAATACTTCGGTTAAGTTACCATCTGTCTTAACTAATACAAAGATTTTAAAATCCCAGTTAATGACAACGATTGGAATTTCGATTTTTTGAAAATACCAATAAATATAGTCAACAATTTTATGCATTGCTGCTTGATGATTTCCGGTATCCACTGAATTAGCTTCATCAATTGCAAACGCTTGGTAGGAGTCATTAATATCCAAGTCTTTAAAGCTCAGGGTATTTTTAAAAACTTCTTTAGACATTTTTTTGGAAAGTAGGGTTTCGAAGAATTCACTTTTTCTTTGCCGTTCATCATTAATGTTAATGCCGACCTGCATGTTTTCCAAACTGAGGAGGTTCACCATATTATCAATTAATAGGTGCTGACCAGATCCATTAATGCTAGTTAAGTTAAAAATGACGAATCGACTCGTTAGTTTATTGACCGTTTTTAACGGGTAAATGACGTAATTATCTAAAACTCGTTTAGAGTTCTTGAGTTTTAATAACTCAATTTTTTCAGAAATGAATTGAAATAGTTGATCATTAACTAAAGCCGCTTTGTTTTTAGCTTTAAGACGACCAAAAGTGTCAATGATGAACACATCACATTTTAATAATTGGGAAATATGGTCCAGAATTTCATTGTCACTTCGTTCTGCCAAAATATATTTTGAAATATATAGAGAGTCATTCATAATTTGAGTTAATTCATCTGTTTGTTGCTGTAAAACGGCATGGAGCAAATTTCTTACAACGACTGATAGACTAACGCTGTCTGGTAATAAAAGGATTGGAAAGTGGGCCTGATTGGCAACTTCAATCACACTCTTTGGAATTTCATTGAAGTATCTGCGATCCTTAATGCCAATCGCAGCTGCCCCTCTTTGGCGCATTGCAATAATGAGCTCGTTTAATCCTTGTAGGTTATTAATGAAGTGATACCCAGTCGTTACCAATAACTGCCCCTTGACCACGTAGTCAATAATGTCAGGAGCTTCCATCATGCCCACCGTTGTTACGTTTGTAGATAGATCCGCATTCGCATTGATTAACTTAATTTTGCTAAATTGCGGACGGGCTAATAGTTCTGCTAGTTTCATATATAATCCCCACTTACATCTTTTAAAGATGAATTTGTATAAATTTACTAAAATCATACATTTAATTAGATGAAAATACAATGATAAAAATACATAAAACTGTAATAATTAACCTCATCAAATATTAAATTGTGAGATGATGTTTATGATTAATTCAGTGAAGAATAGCTCTTTGATGATATTACTAAATCAATTTAGCGAAATTGGTAAGGTATCGACCAATGGAGTTACTAGAAAGGTATATGACAGCCATTGGGTGAATGCCCAACTACAATATGCTAAACGTGCTAAACAGTACGGACTAAAAGTGTTTATGGATCAGATGGGAAACGTATATGCTTCTAATACTGATGATTTAACCAATAAAAAAGTTATCTTAACGGGCTCACATGTTGATACGGTTGAAAATGGCGGACGTTATGACGGAATATATGGCGACCTAGCTAGTTTGGTTTCAACTGGCGAATTATTTTTGAAAAATGGCGAATCACAAGTACCGATCGTTGCGGTATCATTTTCTGAAGAAGAGGGGTCAAGATTCGAAACGACTTTCTCAGGTTCTAAATTTACGACTAATCAATTTAATGAAAATGATTTATTACTTACTGATGAACATGGAATTGATTTTGAGACCGCTAGAAGTAAAGCCGTTTCAACTTTGAATAATTCAATTGATTTAGTAGATTCTAAACTGGACATTCAAGAGTATTTAGAGCTACATGTTGAACAGGGTCCGGTATTGGAAAACCGAGCCGTTAATATTGGAGTTGTTTCTGGAATCACGGGGCAAATTAGATTATTAGTAACCGTTATCGGTAGATCAAATCATGCGGGCACTACCCCGATGGATATGAGAGACGATGCTCTTAGGAGCACCACTAAATTGATGAGTCAGATTTACGATAGTCTTTCGCAAATTGATAGTCTGAGATTTACAATTGGTAAAATCAATGCTTATCCTAACGTTACGAATGTCATCCCTGGTAAGGTGGTATTTTCAATTGATATGCGTGATTTAGACCAATCCGTTTTAAGTTCAGCATTCCAACGAGTAAGTGATATTTGTAATTCTCAAAACGTAAAAATTGATATAACAACTAACGTAACACCATCAAAGATGGATCCTAAATTGATCGACGCAATCAATAAATCCACCAGTGAATTGAACTTAAGCGACTTATCGATTCCATCAGGAGCAGGGCATGATGCGCAGGTGCTTTCATACAAAGTTCCGACAGGGATGATTTTTGTTCCTAGCGTAAACGGGGTTAGCCATTCACCAGAGGAATTTACTGAGGCGAATGATCTTGAGAATGGATTGAATGTTTTAAAACGAACACTATATAAACTAGCATACTAGGGGGCAATTATTATGACATTAAAAATTACAGATAGATTAATTATGACACCAGGACCAACCATGGTAGACCCAAGGGTTTCCCAGGCAGCATCTAATCAAATTTTAGGGCAGTTTGATCCAGAATTTACTAAAATTATGAATGAAAATATGGAACTAATCAGAAAATCTTTTCAAACTAAGAACACCTGGGCATTTCCAATTGACGGAAGTTCTAGAGCAGGGATCGAAGCGGTTATCAGTTCCTTGGTGCAAAAAGGTGATAAAGTTTTGATTCCACGGTTCGGCAGATTCGGGAACCTAGCAGTCGAACTAGCCCGTAGAGCGGGAGCTGAAATAACCGTTATTGATGCGGAATGGGGACAAGTTTTTGATCAAGACCAAATCATTGAAAAAATGAACGAAGTTAAACCGAAGGCCATCCTGGTGGTTCATGGAGAGACATCAACTGGGAGATTACAACCATTGGATCAGGTAGGGCATGCAGCTAAGCAAGCGGGGGTATTTACCATTGTTGACTGTGTTGCTAGTTATATGGGAGTCAACATTCCAGTTGATGATTGGGAGTTAGATGCCGTAATTGGTGGAGCACAAAAATCATTATCAGCACCAGCGGGAATTACACCAATTACCTTTAACGACCGCTTTGCAGAAGCCATCTTGAAACGAAAACGTGTTGAAGAGGGGGTCGCAGATGACTCCTCAGATAAATCTGAAAACTACATCTTTTCTAACTACTTAGATTTAACCCAACTAATGGACTATTGGTCACCAGCAAGGTTAAACCACCATACTGAATCTACGATCATGAACTACGCTTTACATGAAGCGCTATCGATCGCGGTAAATGAAGAAGGGATTCAGAATCGGTTTGCGAACCAGTTGAAACACCAGACGGTCTTAAAGGAAGCATTACGGAAATTAGGGTTGACCATCTTTGGTGATGAAAAACATGAAATGCCTAACATGGTGGCCGTAGAGATTCCTAGTGGTGTTGATGGTGACCAATTCAGAGCGACCCTATTAGATGATTATGGGGTGGAAATTTCATCAAGCTTTGGGCCAATGAAGGGTAAGATTTGGCGAATTGGTTTGATGGGCTACGTTGCTCAGCAACACTATGTTCTACGTTTCTTGTCGATCTTTACCCACGTTTTAAAGGAATACGGGGTAACGATTGATGAGTCAGCAATGAACGAATACCTAAAACAAGCATATAAATAATTTAATTTGAAGGTGGGCAATCACATGATTGCCCACCTCTTTTTATATTAGAAAACAATTATAATATTTGTCATTTTTCATCAAAATAAATGCCAGCTTTGTATTTTATAACGAATAAATATGCATTGAATTAATATATCATGTATATAACATATTAATTTGTTAAAAACTATGAAGGGTGTGCTGTTTATGAAGTACGATACATTAATTTACAACGGTAAGATTGTCACGCCAAACGAAGTGTTCAACGGACAAATTGGGATTAAAAATGGAAAAATCGTAGCAATCGGAAGCGACCTAGATGGTCAAGCGACTGAAAAAATCAACGCTAATAATAACTACGTGCTGCCAGGGATGGTTGATGGCCATGTGCACATTAATGAACCTGGACGAGGAGATTGGGAAGATTATAACACTGGTAGTAAGGCATTAGCAGCTGGTGGGACAACTAGCATGATCGTAATGCCTTTGAATGCACTGCCTGCCAGAACCACTAGTGAAGAATTTAAAACGCATCGTGAGATTGCAGCTGATAAGTCTTACATTGACTTTGCTTTGTACGGTGGATTAGTACCTGGCAATATTGATGAAATTAGTAAGATGGCAAACGATGGTGCTGCATCATTTAAGGCTTTTATGGCAACGACAGGATCTGATATTCCAGGTGAATTTCACAATGTTGATGATTACGAATTATACCGTGGAATGCAAGCAATTCAGAAAACGGGTTTGAAGTTATTATTACATGCGGAAAATCCAGTATTAACCGATCGCTTTGCCGAAGAAAAAATTAGTCAAGGCAAAACACAGATTCAAGATTACGTTGATTCTAGACCGCCATTTGTAGAAGTCGAGGCCGTTAAAAGAGCGCTTTACTTCGGTAAATTGACTGGCTGTAAACTACACTTTGTGCATCTCTCAACAGGCGAATCAGTCAGAGAAGTTGTTAAGGCCCAAGAAGCTGGCCAGGATGTCACTTGTGAAACCTGTGTTCATTATTTAGTACTAACCCGTGACGACTTTGAAAAAATTGGCCCGCTTGCTAAGTGTTCGCCAGCATTGCGAAGCCAAGCAGTTCAAGATAGTTTATGGAATGAAGTCTTGAAGGGGCACGTAGATATGGTTACTTCTGATCACTCGCCTGCTCCTGAATCGATGAAGGAAAGCCCTGATAACAATATCTTTGATATTTGGGGTGGCATCAGCGGGGCGCAAAATAACGTTGATTTATTCTATGATATCGCTGTGAACAGTGGCAAGCTAAGCATCACCGAATTCTCTAAGTTGATTTCGGCTAATCCAGCTAAAATATTTGGACTGAAAGATAAGGGTACGATTGAAATTGGCAAGGATGCCGATATCACCTTCCTTGACCCGACTCAATCATATACCTTACAAAAATCAGACCTTTACTACAAAAATAAAATTTCTGCATATGAAGGATTTAAGATCAACTGTCGAATTACTAAAACGCTTCTTAGAGGTAAGACCATCTTTGACCTAGCAAATGGTTTTGATGATCAACCAACTGGTAAATTTTTAACTAATGATAGCGTTTTAAGAAAAGCAACGGAATAAAAAGGAGGAACTGCCAATGCAAAGTGTAGCAATCGAAAAAGAACCGCAACCACAAGCTCAATCAGATATTTCCGCAGATTTATTACCGATTCAAAATAGTAAAAGAAAAATTGGACGGCTGGCTTATATGTCAATGTGGCTAGGGGATGGCTTTAACATCGGAAACATTACCCTAGGTTCATCGATAGTGGTTGCTGGAGTAGCAACGATGAACCTATTTCAAACGTTATTAGCAGCTGCAATTGCAATTGTAATTGTTTCAATTATCTTTGCTTTTAATGATCGCTTTGGGTATCAGACTGGTGCTCCCTATGTAATGCAATTAAGATTATCATTTGGTCGGAATGGTGCTAAATTTTCTAGCTTATTTAGAGGGATTCCAGCGATCGTTTGGTATGGTTTTCAAAGTTGGACAGGGGCGTTAGCGTTAAATGAAATCGCTAAGATCTTAACTGGCAACGAATTCAATAATACTGGGATCTGTTTTGTGGGATTGATGATTGTACAATTAGCGTTATCCCTTCGCGGATTCCAATCAATCAAGACGGTAACTTCCGTGATTTCAGTTATTATGATGATCTCATTGACTGGATTATTCATCGTATTGTTAGCCAACCATGGGAGTATGATTAGCCAGAACTTAGTTCATGCTAAGGGTTCTTGGGGATTAACGTTCTTTGGCTTTATCGTTGCATTCTTAGGTAACTATACAGCGATCTTTGAATCGGCTGCTGATTACTCTAGAGAGTTAAAGCCAGGGCTTAGTAATGGAAAAAGAGGGATTTTATACTTTTTGCCAATTGCATTTTCATATGGGATTACCCTATTAACTGGGGCAATGTTGGCAGCCGTTACTAAAATTTCTAGTCCCGTAAACGCGATGGCACAAATTTTTAATAACAACTTAATCACAATCTTTGTTTCGATCTTCATTGTTTTAGGAGTAATTACAACGAATGCGGTTGCTAATATTATCCCACCAACCTACGTGTTGACTTCCATCTTCAAACTACCTAAGAAATTATCGTTAGCAATCATTACCTTATTATCAGTGTTTACCTTTCCATGGTTGTTGGTTAAGGACTCATCATCAGCTGGTTTAACGATGTTTATCCATGCTTACTCGATTTTCTTAGGACCAATGACAGCGATTATTTTGATCGAATACTATATTGAAAGAAAACAAGTCGTTGATCTCAAGGAATTGTACAGTAATCAATTGAGAAAGAATAACTGGCGTGCATTTGCAGCATTATTTATTGGGGCCATCGTTGCCTTAGTTCAGTTTGATCTTTCATGGTTGATCGGGTTCTTTGTATCAGCATTGGTATACCTATTTCTTAACAGAAATCGCCAGGCAGCTGTTAATAATCAATAGTTAATGATTCAAAAATTAACAATCTGATTGCTCTTACTCATTTTATAATTTGATTAACATATTTAAATCGTAGCTTAAAAAAAACGAACTGTTTTAGACGGTTCGTTTTTTTTTAGTGAAAAGTTATACTTAATTTTAGCAATAATTAACTTTTAAAGATTACAATGTAAGTATTATTAAAATGAAATCTAATTTAGGAGTTGACCGATATGTTAAAAAAAATAAGCGTTTTATTAATATCAATCGCCGTTTTATTGGCGGTAGTGATCGAAGGCTATACCGTCTTTTTCGATAAGAAGAACCAAACAGCGGCTACTAATGGCCAGTCACAAACCGTTAGTCAGAATAACACCAGTAGCCAAAGCGCCGGCAGTGCTAGTAATTCTAGCAGCGCTAACAGTGGGAAGTTCAAAAACGGGACCTACACTGGGGCATCGACCGAAACACAATACGGTGATGTTCAAGTGCAAATTAAGGTGCAAAATGGCAAAATTAGTCAAGTAACCGTCCTAAAGCATCCTGAGGGTGGCAAGTCTAGTGAAATTAATGAACAAGCGATTCCAATCTATACTAAGGAAGCTTTACAACAACAAAGTGCTGAGATTAGTCAGGTCTCTGGGGCAACCGTCACTTACGGTGGCTTCACCGGATCCCTTCAAGACGCAATTACAAAAGCGGAGAAATAAAATATGGAAACTAAGATTAAATCAGTCGTAATTGAATCAATGACGATTCCATTTGTGATTAGCATTGCGGGCAGCGATGAAGCAGTCCTGCAAGCCCAACTTCAAAAGTTAATGCAGCCCGTGAAGTTAGAATTAGAACGGATTAATCAACGTTACTCGACTTACTTAGCAGATTCGTTAGTAAGTAACTTTAGGAATGGTCAAGATGAGCTTTTAAACCAAGATGCAGAGTTTAAGTCTGTTTATGAAGCCTGCCTAAAGGCGCAACGCGACACCAACGGCTACTTTAATCCGTTCGATGATGCTAAGCGCTTCGAACCACTCGGCTACGTTAAGGGGTGGGCGATCGAAATGATATTTCAAAAGTTGATCCGCCCCTGCTTGGATTTACCGACTGTAAGCGGAGTGTGTTTCAACGGCGGTGGGGATTTACAATTTGCCAGTAGCGGTGATTTTAAATGGAATATTGGGATTGAAGATCCTACAGATCTGACAGAGTTAGTTGCTAGTTATCAATTGGCGAATGGTGGGATGGCAACTTCCGGTTACAGTAAACGGGGCCACCATATCCGCATTAACGGAGTAGCTGATTTACTGCAGGTCACCGTATTTGCTGATTCGTTGACCCGTTCTGACGTCTGGGCGACCGCCGGTTTGGCGGCAGGCGCAGCGGCGTTTCGGGAACTAATTCGCAAGCACCGCTTGACGGGCTGTTTTTTAGATCAAGCGCATCACTTAAGTTACTTTAATGGAGGAGAAATAATTGATGTTAAACAATAATCGATACCTGTTAGGGCTATCATGGATGGTAGCCATCGTTTTGATTCCCTTTCCGTTTGTTCAAACGCTGAGTGCGGGACTCCCGGCGTTATATAATCATGATAAAACGATGATCTTATTTGGGACGATCGCTTATTCGTGGATGCTGCTTTCGATGTATATTTCAACGCGGCCCAAGTGGTTGGACCGGTTGATCAGACTCCCCAATGCGTACATGATCCACGGAATCATTAGTTTAGCTGCGATCGTGTTGGCGTACCTGCATAAAAGCAACCTACAATCGGACGGCCTGATCAAATTAACTGGTGATTGGGCGTTATACCTATTCATCGGGTTGGCTATTTACTCAATGGTGTTCATGGCGGGCTGGTTAACCAGTCGGCTGCCGATTCTGTTATGGATCAAAAAGCACTTGGAGCACATTTTCAAACACGAAGTCTCAGTTTTAATCCACCGTTTAAACGTCGTCGCAACTGGGTTGGTATTCATCCACGTCCTTTTGATCCCCTACATTCGCCAGATTGTTCCATTTACGGTGTTATTCGTGGCGGCATCATTATTTGTATTTGGCTCGTATGCAATGACGTTCGTTCATAAAAAACGGGCCACTGCTACTTTGGTTGATAATGTTGAGATTAAGCCGAACGTAAGACAGTTGACGATCCAATCTAAGCACCATTTAAATATTTATCCAGGTGACTTTGTGTTTGCCTCATTTCCAGAAATTCGATTCATGAAGGAACCGCACCCATTTTCGATCGTCAACGCGCCAGATGATAGTAATAAGATTGTTTTAGCCATTCGGGGCGACGGTGATTTTACCCAAGAATTAGCTCAGGTGCCACTGGATGCGAAAGTCGTGATCAACGGCGGTTTTGGGATGTATCAGTCGATTATTAATGAAAACCATCCCGATAACCTGTTGATTGTTGCGGGGGGAATTGGGATCGTACCGTTACTTTCAGTGGTGGATGGGAATCCGAACCTCAATACGACCGTTTTTTACAACGCCAGCCATGAAAATAACCTATTATATCCAGAAAAATTTAAACAATGGCAAAAGCGGAATAATTTCCAATCGTTCCAACAGGTCGGGCGGTTCAACCAGACTGAAATCGCAGCGCATTTACCTAAGGATAAGCATAAAACGGTCGTTTTGATCGGGGGGCCTGATAAGATGGGCAGTTATTGGATTAAGAGTTTGCAGCAGTTAGGGATTCGCCGCTCGAAAATATATTACGAAAAATTTTCATGGTAATAAAACAACCAGCCATAATTGGCTGGTTGTTTTATTATCGTTTGATTTTAGGGACTCTAATTATCCTCATTTTTTACGTATTCAACGTATTCTTTGGCCCGCTTCTCTAATTGATCATCACTCAAGTTTTGCATAACGCCGGTGGTAATGAATGGTTTAGTGAACTTAGCGTCAACGAAATTACTGGTGGCCATAAATGGTGCCAAGATCTCATCGATAGTGTGGCCGAATGCCCCGTATTGATGGTATTTGTCATCTGGGGAACCAGCGGAGACTGCGATCGACATTTGCTTGCCGCGCAGTGAATCGCCATCTGATCCATATGCCCAACCGTATAGAAGGACTAGGTCTTCCCATTTCTTTAGTAGACTGGGCGAGCTATACCAGTATAGTGGGAATTGAAAGATAATGCGGTCGTGTTCTTCGACTAGCTTTTGTTCGTATTCAACGTCAATGTTACCATCTGGATAAACGGCATACTCGTCTCTAACCGTTACGTTCGGCACGTCCTGGGATTTTAGCTCCTCAAGCAACCGTTTATTTACGCGTGATTCTGCAATATTGGGATGAAATAATAGGATTAATGTTTTCATTATTAATCAACCTTTCCAAAAATTTTATTAGCTACCTACTATTAAACCATTGATAGTAGGGTGTAAGGCAAGTAAAATGCATTAAAAATGTTTTTATCCCTAAATCCTGATATGCTAAGGTTAATTAATTAATAAGGGATGACATTAAAATGAAACTATTTATTGCGTGGTTAGGGTTCTTAGGAGACTGGTTGTTATTTGTGTTCCCGCTCTTTCAAGGGATCTTAGACGTCACAGAGGGTAGCGAGATGTTAACAAAGGGTAACGCCACTGGCAAAAAACGGAGTGCACGTTTCGCCAGTCTAATGTGGCTATTGCCACCCATTAAAATTATGCTGGAAAGAAAACGGTTTCGGCAAATTTCCAGGGCGGCTTTGAACCACAATGTAGACTTTGATAAGGTTTATCGGAAACTAAACCTTGCGACCGCATGGGTCTATGTTTCACTAGCTGGGGTGTTAAACGGCGTCGTTGCGACGGAAGATCTGTTAGAACAATACGGCTATGGTGATAATTGGTGGCTTTTGTTAGGCGCTAGTTTCTTGATCATTTTTAGTGGAATCCAAGTTATTAGATACTATGCTAGCCCTGATCGCAAGCAACGCTTTTTTGATGAACTCAATTAATAACGGGGGCTGTACAGATGATCAATTTTTCAAAAACGGAGGCGCTGGTATTAAGCAACGCGTGTCGCGCCTTTAAGCAGACGATGCCAGCTGATAATCAACGGGGCCGTTCCGAGTTAGATCGCATCAGTGATCGGTTACTTGCCAAACAGAATCTCAATTCACTTGGGACGGATTTTACGCTGCTCAAATTGGCGTTAAAAAATTACCGTAAAATCGTTCAATCCACCAACGAATTAACATATATCAATAACCTTATAGTTCGCTTTAAAGACCGTTGTTAAGCGGTTTGTCAGGAGCGATATGTTTGACTTTTGAATAGTGAGCTTATATCCTTTAAAAAGAAACCGAATCTTTTTAAATTTAAAGGGGCCCTAAAATATGAGACAAACTCGATTTGTAAAAGCAGGTAAAGTAGAAGTTAAAGACGTTGAAAAACCGCAAATTGAAAAGGATGACGACGTGATTTTGCACGTTGTACAAGCCTGTGTCTGTGGATCTGATCTGTGGGCATATCGGGGGCTAGATAAAAAAGAACCAAACTCATTGAATGGTGGTCATGAAGCCATTGGGGTGGTTGAATCAGTGGGGAAGGATATCACCACTGTGAAGCTCGGTGATTTTGTGATCGCACCATTTACCCATGGTTGTGGCCACTGTGCTGCCTGTCGGGCCGGCTTTGATGGCAATTGTCAAAACCACGATGATAACTTCAGTCGTGGTTACCAATCCGAATACGTTCGTTACCAACACGCTAACTGGGCGTTGGTAAAGGTTCCTGGCAAGCCAGAAGACTACAGTCAAGGAATGTTGAATTCCTTCTTATCACTCTCCGATGTAATGGCCACTGGTTTTCACGCTGCTAAGACGGCAAACGTTCAAACCGGTGATACCGTAGTGGTTGTCGGTGATGGTGCCGTGGGCTTATGTGGTGTTATCTCAGCGCAACTATTGGGTGCTAAGCGGATCATTGCCATGAGTCGCCATGCTGATCGCCAAGCGCTGGCTAAGGAATTTGGCGCTACCGACGTAGTTGCTGAACGTGGTGATGAAGCCGTGGCTAAGGTCATGGAACTCACCCACAATGCTGGTGCTGATGCCGTGCTTGAATGTGTGGGAAGTGAATTATCCACGAATACCGCATTAAAAGTGGCTCGTCCAGGCGCTCACGTGGGCCGGGTCGGCTTACCACACGGGAACGTAGAATTCCCATTGGCATTTGGGAAGAACGTGGCCCTATCAGGTGGGGTCGCTTCCGTTACCACTTATGACAAGGGTGGCTTATTACAAGCGGTCTTGGATGGGCAGATCAACCCCGGTAAGGTCTTCACTAACAGCTATAATATTGATGACGTTGATGATGCCTATAAGGCAATGGCAGAAAGAAAGGCCATTAAATCAGTTGTGACGACTGATTAATCATCATATATATAATAAAAAGAGGATGCCAGATGGCATCCTCTTTTTAGTTAGTCGTTTAAATTTAAGATACTGTTAAAGACCGACTGTGGTAATTCGATATTGCTTTTGGCAGCTTGACGTTTATTAACGCTTTGCCTCCGCAACAGCGCTTGTTTTTTAGAAACACTGTACTTATTGCCATTCACGGCAGCATTTTTTCTTAACGGTGGAATATCAACGCGGGCAATGACGCGTCCTTCGACAACTGCCTGGGCAGGCATGGGATAGAGGCGTCTTGGAATCGTATACTTTAGTTTATGCACTAATTCCTTGGTTTGAGTGGGTGCATCACTGCGGTGCGTAATAAATGTAAGTGCATCGACCCGTGAGTAGTTAATTTGTACTTCTACTTTCACGATGTCAGCCATTTCATAACCAGCTAGCGTGGTATTGAGGGATGCATAGCCATGGGAGACGGATTTGAGCTTATTAAAGAAATCATAGGCAATCTCAGATAACGGCATTTGATAGCTCAATTCTACTAAGGAGCCTTGGTTACCCATATCAACGAAAACACCCTTATGTTGATCAGCTAGTTTCATGACGGCATTTAATTCCTGCTCGTTAGTCGTGATGACGGCCCTTACAATTGGCTCCTCAACGAATTCGACTTTTTCGAAATCTGGAAACTGGACTGGATTGTCCACGATCATTGGTGCGGCTTGGCCTTTTAAGTGAACCCGATACGTCACGTTTGGCGCAGTGGTTAAAACTGCGATCCCAAATTCATCTTGGAGGCGTTCTCTAATAATTTGGAGGTGAAAGATTCCTAAAAATCCGCCACGAAACCCAGGACCGAGCGCATCAGAAACTTCAGGTGTTAATTGTAATGAAGAATCATTGAGTGCGAGCTTGTTCAGTGCTTCGGCTAGTTCGTTATAATCACCCTGGGGGTAAATCCCGGCGTACACCATTGGTTCGGCAGGTTTATATCCAGGAAGGGGATGGTCAGTGGGCCTTTGTTTATTCGTAAGTGTATCACCAACTCTGACTAGGTGGGGATCCTTGAGGCCAGTCGCGATGTAACCGACATCACCAGCCGATAATTCACGGCTAGCGATTCTGGTGGGTGAAAAGATGCCAATTTCCTTAGCAAGCAAATTTTGATGATTAGCCATTAGGAATAGTGATTGATTAGGTTTAACGCTCCCATCGATAATTCTGATCGATGCAATCACCCCTTTAAAACTATCGTATTCAGAATCAAATACCAACGCCTTAAGCGGTTTATTAATATTCCCATTTGGGGCCGGTAAAAAATGAACAATGGCTTCTAAGACCGCATGGACTCCCTGACCGATTTTAGCGGATATTTGTAAAATTTTGTCGCTAGTGAAGTTTGCATCTAACTCCATTAATTGGTTAGTAGTCATTTCAATTTGTGCATTGGGACTATCGACCTTGTTAATGACAGGTAATATTTTAAGACCCGCTTTAACTGCGAGGTGGTAATTAGCAACCGTTTGCGCTTGAATCCCCTGGGTCTCATCCACTAGTAAGATCACACCGTCACTAGCGGAGAGGCTTTTGGCAACTTCGTAGTTAAAGTCAACGTGTCCAGGGGTATCGATGAAGTTCAGTTCATAATCCTGACCATTATCAGCATGGTATTGATTACGGACGGTTCTTGATTTGACAGTAACACCATGGGCTTGTTCGACCTGCATGTCATCTAACAATTGGTCCTTACGATTTCTAGCAGCCACCGTTTGTGTTAACTCCATGATGCGATCTGCCAGGGTCGATTTACCATGGTCTATATGGGCAATGATTGAAAAGTTTCTAATATTTGATTGTTTCATTATTATTTCTCCATTCTATTTCTTAGTTTCCAGTAATTAGAATGGCTGTATTTTGGATTGGCCATTCAATTAGAATGTCCAACCGACTAGTAAAATTTTACGCATGATTTCACCTCATTAATTATAGTAGTTTTATTCTTAAATCTTATCATAATGGAACTGGATTTACTAACGAATGAGAAGTGAAATGTTAATTTAATTAACAAAAAGGCTTTTATTTACAATTAGTTAGTGGTAAACTTATTTTTGCGAAGAAATAGATATAGTAATAAAAAGCTCCTTCATCATCATTGATGAGGGAGCTTTCTTATTATCGATCAATTGGATGTTCGTCAACCAATTGTTGCACTTGTTTTTGGGCATTACTTAAAATCGATTCATTGTGGGGGTTTTCTAAGATGCTAACGATAATTTTAGCGACCTTAGCAGCATCTGCTTCGTTAAAGTGGCGACTTGTAATGGTTGGCGTTCCGATTCGAATTCCTTCCATAGTATCTCCGGATTCTAATGGGAGAAGTTCCTTGTTGGTTGCAATTCCTGCTTTGTATAGTAATTCAGCAGCTTGATCACCAGTCATGTGGATGGCGTTTAAATCCAGTGTCATTTCATGGTTTTCTGTTCCTCCTGAAACTACTCTGATCAGTTCACTTTGGTTGAATACATCTGCCATTGCTTTGGCGTTCTTAATAATTTGTTTGGCATAGTCTTTGAATTCTGGTTGAAGTGCTTCTTGATAAGCAATTGCCTTTGCAGCAATAACATGCTCTAGTGATCCACTTTGCGAGATTGGAAAGACTGCGTTATCTAATTGATCGGCATACTTAGCCTTAGCTAAGATCATTCCTCCCCTTGGACCACGAAGCGTTTTATGGGTGGTAGAGGTAACTACATCAGCCACTTCAACTGGATTGGGGTGGACACCAGCGGCAACTAATCCGGCAATATGAGCCATATCGACCATTAGGTAGGCACCAACTTCATCAGCAATCTTTCTGAATTGAGTCCAATCAATGATGTGACTGTAAGCAGATGCTCCGGCAATGATTAATTTAGGTTTAACTTCCCGCGCGATTTGTGCGATTTGATCATAGTCAAGTAACTCAGTTTCTGGGTCAACACCGTAGAAGTATGAGTGGTATAACTGTCCTGAAAAATTATGCTTTTGACCATGCGTGAAGTGGCCTCCAGCATGTTCACTCATTGCCAAAATTTTGTCTCCTGGGTTCAAGAATGCTGCATAAACAGCTTGGTTAGCTTGGGTTCCTGAGTGTGGATTAACGTTGGCATATTCTGCATGGAAAAGTTTTTTAGCTCTTTTCCTAGCAACGTTATCAACGATGTCAATTGCTTCGTTACCAGTGTAAACCCGTTTTTGAGGGTATCCAACGGCATACTTATTAGTTAAGATTGAACCTTGCGCTGCTCTTACTGCCTTTGAAGCAATGTTTTCTGAAGCAATTAATTCAATCACATTGTCTTGACGACGGTTTTCCATTTGAATGGCATCCCAAATTTCTGGATCTTGATCTGAAAAATCATACATAGTTGCTGAAGCTTCTGGGTCTTTAGTTTTATAATTGAACATAATTATTCCTCCTAAATTAGACAAAAAAGACGTCCTTGTACTTTTGTACAAGGGCGTCTTTAACACTGTTCCACCTTATTTTATATCAAGCTCACACTTGATACCTCTGAGTCTTAATGCGCATTAAGATATCGATTTCTATTCAAGTTAATTCTTGACTGCCTTCACCCAATACCCAGACATTCCATTTCACCTAACTGAATGTTCGCTAAACTGAGCTAATTGAATTACTACTTTCAAGTTGCCATTAGAATAAACCAAAAAAATATGGATGTCAAACATAAATTGAAAAAATATTTGTTCAAAAATTGAATCCTATTTTTATAACAAGGACTTAATCCTTTTCTGGTAAGGATTTATGATCATATATTTTGACGATAATTAAAATTAAAAATAATGGAATTAGGGTAAGCAAAATGGAAAATTGATCAGCCAATCTGGTCATTAGACTCATGGTGATCGCGCCACCAATAAAACTTAAAATAACTATACAGGTATCTAAAAAGAGTTGCTTAGCAGCTGAATCATGGTCCAAGATGGTCAGATATAAAGTGTTAGAAACTTTACTGAGGTTTCCAGTCATCATTAGGGGGTTAAACGCTTTTCCTCGCAACAGTTTAAATTCCTGTAGATGAGCCGCCGCAGACATATCCAATAAACCAATCGTAATTAAATTAGGGGACCATGGAGCCGTAAGTCCGGTAATAAGGAGCAGTACGGCTTCATACTGAATAATTAATTTTTTGCGGTAATTTTCATCTGGAAAGTGTCTTTGAATGAACTTGACAACGATAATGCCAAAGATAAACAAAGCAATTGCAAAGCATAATCTAAATACGGGATAAAAGTTCAACCGGCCTAAATTAATGCTTAACAAGATGATGTTTCCGGTCTGTAAACCAGCAAACACCCCTCCATGCTCAATATAAGTATATGCATCAATGCTGCCACTGATGACAGCTAATAAAGAAGCGATGATGGGAGTCTCGAAACTATTTTTGAATTTCATGATCTCTACTTTCTTTAAATATTTATAATTTCATTTTATCACATAATGGCTTGCTTTTGATGAAGAGTAATTTAATGATTTAAGGTTAGCTTTTTGGAAAAAGCCAGTGATAGCAAGTGATTCCACGATTATGACAAATTTAGTGGAGCTAATCGAAAAGCTGGTTAAGAATTGATAGACTGAACATAGTAAATAATTTTGATATTTAATTTGAAAACTTTTCTAGGGGGGACATGCAAATGAAATTAGAATCACAAGACGATATCAATAAGCAGCTCGCTGCTAATAACAAGCAGCTGTTGGACGCTAAAAACTTATTACATCAAAAAATTGCTAAATTATCCCAAAAAGTTGATAACGCCAAAGTTATGAAACAGCGTCTTATTTCTGAAATCAGCAGTACCATCATTAACATCAATGGCGGAAAAATTTTTGCAATTGATAAAGATGGTAATAAATCAGATATTACGGATGCTTTGGCTGATCATGAATCAACACCTGAAAGTCCGAAGGGGATGGTGGTTAAAAATTACGCTGGCAGCGAACTCGTTAAATACTTAGTTAATCAAATACTACTGCGGGCCCGCGGAAATGAGATTCAATTATTGATTAACTATCAACACATTAAGGAATTAGACTCAAAGTATGACAAGCTCTTTAAAGATAGCGTAAAGCAGTTGTACCTAAATGTGAATAAGGATACCGAGAGCGAATATATCGATGATATTTTAGCACCCACGATATTTGATGATCCTAGTTATGAACAGCACATCAAGCCGACATTGAAATATATCTACAAAGTGATGTATAACGAGGCCACGCGCCTACATAACTATGGCAAGGACTTATTATTATCAGGGATTTATTTAGTTAAGGCAAAACACTATGCCCCAGATTACGTGGCTAAGATGTTTCGGACACCATTTTTGCAAAAGCATCCAGAAATTAACATTGCCCAAATTACTAGTGAAGCCCAAGCCTGGTTAGCGATTAAATGATGATTGTAAAAATGAAAAGCAGTAATATTATGGAGGTGCAATTATGATTGACAATTCGTTCAATTTAATTTTAGATGTTGATTTCAGTTTTCAAATCCCACTATCTGATTTACCACGGGATGATAACCAGATCGATTGCGTTTATTTTCAAAATGATGGGCATGAACAAAGGGTGGCAATCGATCAAGTCGGCAACGGTAAGTTAACGCCATCATTAGCGAGTGCTTTGAATTTAGCTGCTTATTCCCCAATGGTGTTAACGGTAACCAATAGCGGGAAGTTGATCGTTACTAGTGGTGCTGGTCAACTAGCTAATGACGTTCAAAGGTTAGCGACTAAGTATGGGGTTTCAAATCCGCACCCCGCGCACTACTTTACAACGGCAATCGAAGTGGCGTGGTATTTTCTAGGTCGTTCTGAAATGTCATTTTCGAAGTTGACTCTGTTATTGTACCTCTCCTACGCCCACTTTTTAGTTTTGAATAACGAGCCTAACGAGCGGTTATTTAACGTCGCCCTAGTTGCTACGATCAATGGTCCATGGTGTATTGATTATGAATTAAATTCTGCGATCAAGCGGCGTGGTGAAAATTCCGTAATTCATAAGATGGATTTTGAATGTACTGGCGTTCATTTTGATGGAAAGGTGCAAAGGACTTTGGATTTCATTTGGGCGACCTATGGTCAATTTAGTTATAGGCAGCTAAAAGAGCTAGCTTTACGGGATGGGGTTTGTGAATTTGCGTTCAACGATTTAAATGCAAAGGCCTCTGCCCAGGGATTTGAAATTTCTGATGTTGTATTATTGCAAAGGTATCAAAAGGCCCCTTTTTTTGATAAGGACAACATGCCCAAGGATGATTGCTTAAACGGTGATATTACTGATTTATTTTCATAGATGGAGGACAATAAATGACAGAAAAACAGGATTTTAAACGGTTAAAGTTAGAGAATGCATACCTAGTTGAACAAAATAAAAAGTTAATGGAACAAGAAAAGTTATTGAACCAATCAATGATGTCGATCGCTAAGGATGTTTTGCGGATTAAACAAATTAAGGCCCGTTGCAATGGTGAGGTTAGACGTGCGCTAGTAATTTTAAAAAATGATGCAATTGATGATAATGATATCGATGCCTTGGCCGATCATGAGTCAGAACTGTTAAACATCAAGGGGAAAAACTTTAATGGTTATGCTGGGGGTGCCCTGGTCACCTATTTGGCAAAGCAGGGCCATTGATCGATTAGGACTAATTAAATAGCAAATTAAAAATCATCCCGAGCGGATTTACGCTGGGGATGATTTTTTAGATTGATTTAATGTTTGAACTACGATTGTTTATTTTGACCGGGAAAGACCCAGTTAGCCTTACCAAATAATTTAATCATGGATGGCACGATGATTAATCTAACCAGGAAGGCATCGAAGAAGATCCCGAACGCCAAAGATAAGCCAAGCGACTTGATCGTGGTATTGCTTGAGAGTGCAAAACTACCAAAGACGGCGATCATGATCAAAGCAGCGGTGATAATTACGGGACCACTGCTCTTTAAGCCGACCATAACTGAATGGGCATTGTCCCCAGTTTTTAGATATTCTTCACGGGTTCTAGAGACCATGAACACCTCGTAATCCATTGCGAGTCCAAATAAGATCCCAATGAAAATGACAGGGAGGAAAGATAGGATCGGCGCCCCCTTACTAATGCCTAGAATCGATTTGAACATCCCTTCTTGAATAGTAAGCGTCGTCAACCCGAACGAAGCTAATAACGAAAGGCCGAAACCAAGCATTGCTACTAACGGAATTAAGAATGATTTGAACATTAACATTAGTAAGATGAAGGCCAAGACGATGACGATTCCTGCAAAAAGCGGGGTCGCAGCGTTTAATTTATCAGTGGTATCAATGTTAACAGCGTTCGTCCCGGTTAAGATGATCTTAGTGCCAGCCTCTTTTTGGACGGTCTTTGAATATGCTTTGACCCGATTGGTCAGTGCTTGCGTTTGCACAGCTTCGGCCCCATGCTTTGGAATTAGGATGAACATTGCGTATTTATGGTTCTTGCTAATTTGGGCGGGGATGCGTGCGATTGCCTTCTTTTTAGCCTCAGCTTGAGCCTGTTTTTGGTATTCGGCAGCATATTGTTGAGCTAATTGTTGTTGCTTTGTTTGATCAGTTGCAAGCGTGGGGTCGCTTTGAACGGCAGCTTGCACCTTTGCTTGGACCGCCGCTGTAATTTGTTGTTTGACCTTAGCTTGATAAGCGGGCTGTTTCATCTCGCGGACGGCCTTTTGATTAACAACTGGGACGATCATTTTAGCACCGTCCATTGCTTTGACCTTATTAGTAATTTGCTGAAGCGTTTTTTCCTGTTCGGCCTTAGATTGGTCCTGGTTCAATTCGACCACCCCAATTAATGGGGCGTTGATTCCTTCGCCAAATTGATCTGAGATAATGTCATATGCTTGTCTTTGCGTATTTTGCTTAGGTAGTGAACCGTTATAAGGCATCCCCAGTCGCATGTTGCGAGCGGGAAGGGCCATTGCTACCAAGATGACAATGCTGACCAATGCCGTAACAAGCGGGAATTTAGTAATCATTTTTACAAATATCCCAGGCTGCTCGGATGGTTGTTGACGCTGCGCTGGTGCTGGTTTAATGAACTTGCTGAGCAACGAGATCAAGGCTGGCAAGAACGTAATTGCTGATAAAATAGCGAACGCCACGGCAATTGCTGAGGCCAATCCCATCTGGGTCAAAAAGTCCATTCCAATGATGCTAAGCCCGGCCACGGCAATGATAACGGTCACCCCGGCAAAGATAACGGAGCCACCGGCAGTGGCAATGGCAATCCCCAATGCTTGATCTGGGGCATGCTCCTTTAGTTCATCACGATAACGGTGGACAATAAAGAGGGCGTAATCAATTCCTACTGCTAGACTAAGCATTGTTGCAAGGGTTTGGGCAACGTTGACGATGGTAAAAAACGATGTCCCAATCGTAACAAGCAACACGCCAGAGAGCAAGCCAACAATGGCACTGATAATTGGAAACCCAGCCGTAATAAAGGAGCGAAAGAGGATCAATAAAAGGATAAACGCAATTATAATTCCAATGATTTCTGATGAACCACCAATTTCAAATGGTGTGATCTGCACAGTCCCATCGTATGCGATCTTGGTCTGGGCGTGGTTGCTTACGGCTTTGAACTGCTTTTCGACGGCTTTGATCTGAGCTTGGCTAACCAATTTGGCATCTTTATCAAACGTTACCGTTACATAAGTAGTGGATTGGTCCTTGCTGACCAATTTGTTAGAGTATGGATTTTCGACACTCTTGATGCCCTTTTCAGCTTTTATATTCTTCATTGCAGCTTCAATTTGACGTTTGAGGGCCTTTTGATTTACGCCGTGTTTTTGGTCGTTTTTAATTACGACCTTCATAGTACCGGCGTTCACATCTTGGTTGAACTCGTGTTTCAATGTGGATTGCACATTGGTGGATGGTAATCCCTTGATCGTAAAGTTTTGATTATAATTAGCACCTAGTTTGCTGACTCCAGTGATAAATATCACTAGCACGAATAACCATACTAATAGTGACTTGAATTTATTATGGAATGACCATTGGCCCAATTTGTTAAGCTTTTGATTCATTTTACCTACCTCTTTCTCAGATTTAATTGATAAAATAATTATAAGATAGACAAAAGTCATGTAAAATGGACAATATAGTGATAGTGCACAAAAAATAAACACAGGAGTAAAAATGTACAAAACATGGCGGACTTTAGAAAACAACGAACCAATTTAATTATCTTTCAAGCGTTGAATAACATGCTTGAAAACGAATCATTTACTAATATTACGGTTAATCAGATTGCTAAAAATTCATTAATTCATCGCAATACTTTTTATCATCATTTTGAAGATAAATACGATTTATTGCATCAATTTATTTTATTTGCAATAGATAATGCTAGTTCTGGAATTGATCAATCTGGATTTAGTAGCCAACCGTTTCATGTGATTCATGAACTATACATTTACAATGATTCTTACCAGCGATTGTTCAACTTACAAAGTCGCGATGAAGAATTTATGCAGATCTTTTCATCAACGTTCGTTGAAATTTTTGTGCAAGGGCGTAACGACGTTGATAATATTTGGACGATGGGTAAAATTTCGGCGATTATGACTTGGAATCGCTTGAATGGAAACCGTTACAACATGTTTGCTGATTATATTTTATTAGATCAAATTTTTACGACCCACCAATTTCCAAAAATTAGTAATTAAATATTTATACTAATCATTTGAAATTATTAAAATACGATGTTAAAATAATTAGAAAGATTATTAGTATTACTCTAAAACGAGGGGAAAATAATGATGGATTTAAAACAATTTATTAGTAAAAGTGCGAACGGAATTCAGCCAGATTTAATTTCTAGCTTTAATAGCCAAGTTGCTGGAATCAAGGGTTTGATCCCACTTACATTAGGTGAACCAGATTTTAATACTCCAGAACATGTTAAAGAAGCTGCGATTCAAGCGATTGAACAAAATGAAAGTCACTACTCTAATCCGCAGGGGATTTTTGCACTTAGAGAAGCGGCAGCCAATTATGTTCATGATAAATATGGTTTGAATTACGATCCAGAGACTGAGGTACTAGCTACGTCTGGGGTGAGTGAAGCGTTGCTGTGTACCTTTTTAGCAATTATTAACGCTGGCGATGAGGTAATCTTACCAACGCCAGCATTTCCAGTTTATGAATCTGTTATCAAGCTACCAGGTGGAAAGCCAGTCTATGTTGATACCTCTAATGACGGCTTTAAACTAACGCCTGCTAAGTTGGAAAAGACCTTAAAGGAACACGGTGACAAGGTCAAAGCCCTGTTATTGAATTATCCAAGTAACCCAACGGGAGTTACTTACAGTGAAGATGAACTTAGCGCTTTAGCTGAAGTAATTAAAAAGTATGATATTTTAGTGATCAGTGATGAAATTTATAGTGAGTTAACTTACGACCACGCTCATTTTTCATTCGCTAAACTCCTTCCTGAGCAAACGATTACTTACAATGGCTTGTCTAAGTCCCATGCGATGACAGGTTGGCGAGTTGGGGTAGTGTTTGCAAAGCCCGCAATTTTATCAGAAATATTGAAGATGCACATGTTCGCTAGTTTCTGTCTTACTGCTAATGCTCAATATGCAGCCATCGAGGCATTTAATAATGGACGCGACGATGCTGAACCAATGAAAAAGGTTTATGAACAAAGACGTGATCTAGTTGTCAACGGTCTTAAAGAAGTTGGGATCAATAGTCCCACCCCAGAGGGGGCCTTTTATATCTTCGCTTCAATTCCTGATTCATACAAGACTGATAGTATGCAATTCTGTCTTGACTTAGCGAATGAAGCGCACGTAGGGGTCGTTCCTGGAGTTGGCTTTGGACCTGGTGGTGAAAATAGCTTTAGATTAAGCTATGCTGCTAGTACGGAAGAGCTAGAGGAAGCTGTAAAACGGATTCAGAATTTTGTGAAAAATCATGAATAAACATCAATAAATAGATAAGTAACCATTTGGGATATTTTGACTAAATGGTTACTTTTTTATAATATTTACAAAAAAATAGTAAAATTTAAAAACCGCGCTAAATCAATGTTGGAAGCGATTTATTTATGCAAAACCGCTATTTTTATGTGAGATGATGTAACACGAAATATATACAAATCTTAAAAAAACTGCTAAAATATAATTAATGAAAATTAAAAATGTGTAACCTATTGATGGGTACACGAAGGGGATATTGTCATGAAAAAATTAAAGGGGTTCTTCGGTGCAATGGTAATAGCGCTGTTTGCGTTATTGATTGGTACTGGCTTTTCAAGTCAGACTGCCCATGCAGAAAAGACCTATCAAATTGGGACGGATGTTACATTTCCTCCGTTTGAATTTGCTAATGATCAAAACAAGTATGTCGGAATCGACATTGATTTGATGAAGGCAATTGCTAAGGATCAGGGCTTTAAGGTAAATATTAAACCAATTGGTTTTAATGCTGCGGTTCAAGCAACCCAGTCAGGACAAATTGATGGTGTGATCGCTGGGATGAATATTACTCCAGAACGTGCACAGACCTTTGATTTTTCCAATCCTTACTACAAGTCTGGTGTTGTAATGGCTGTTAAGCAGGGGGGGAGCGTTAAAGACCTTAATCAACTCCGTGGTAAAAGAGTTGCCGTTAAGACGGGGACTTCCGGAGCTGCGTATGCTAACAGCATCAAGAATAAATATGGCTTTAAGGTGGTTACCTTTGATGATTCTAGTAACATGTACCAAGATGTGTTAACTGGAAATTCGGCTGCCTGTTTTGAAGATGAACCAGTTATGAAGTACAGTATCAAGCAAGGCACGAAACTTTCAATCGTTACTAAGCCTGCTGATAGTGGTTCATATGGTTTTGCCGTTGATAAGGGTAAGAACAAGGTATTGCTTGCTAAGTTCAACAAGGGACTTGCTAACCTCCAAAAGAACGGTGAATATAAAAAGATTGTTGATCACTACCTAGAAAGCAAGGGAACCAATGCTGGTTCTAGTGACCATACCTTCTTGGGAATCCTTAAGCAAAACAAGGGCTTCCTTTGGAACGGGTTCTTACAAACACTTTGGTTAAGTATCGTTTCGATCTTCTTTGCAACATTATTTGGAGTAATCGTGGGACTATTGGGTGTATTGCCTTACAAGTTCTTCCAAGACCTATCTAGTACCATTATCTATATTTTCCGTGGGTTACCATTACTAGTGTTGGCACTATTCATTTACACCGGGATTCCAACTTTAACTGGAACTAAGATTCCAGCGTTCATTGCCGGGGTCGTCACCTTAATGTTCAATGAAGGAGCCTATATTGCGGCCTTCGTTCGTGGGGGGATTAATTCCGTTGACAGTGGTCAAATGGAAGCAGCTCGGAGTTTAGGACTGCCATTCTCCAAGTCGATGTTTAAGGTTATTCTTCCACAGGGAATTAAGTTAATCATTCCATCATTCATTAACCAATTTATTATCACTTTGAAGGATACTTCAATCCTATCAATTATTGGAATTCTAGAATTAACCCAAACTGGTAAAATTATTATCGCAAGAAACCTTGAAGGATTTAAGGTCTGGACAATTGTTGCTTTGATTTACTTAATCGTGATCACGCTGTTGACCTGGTTATCTAAATGGGGTGAAAGGAGAACTAGATTATGATTAAAGTAGACGTTAAAAACCTAGTCAAGAACTACGGGAGCAACCACGTTTTAAAGAACGTTGACTTTCAAGTTCAAAAAAACGAAGTGGTCGTAATTATCGGACCATCCGGATCTGGGAAAAGTACGTTATTAAGAACCTTGAATAAGTTGGAAGAACCAACCTCTGGTTCCGTAATCATTGATGGGAAGGACATCGCAGACCCAAAGACCGATATGAATAAGGTTCGTGAAAACATCGGGATGGTGTTCCAACATTTCAACCTCTTTAACAATCTTTCAGTTGGTGACAACATCATGTTAGCACCAGTTGAGTTAAAGAAGGAAACTAAGGAAGAAGCTGCTGAACAAGCCAAGAAACTCTTGGAAGTTGTTAACCTTTCCCAAAAATTTGATGCAAAGGTGCAATCACTTTCTGGTGGTCAAAAACAACGGATCGCCATTGCCCGTGCTTTAGCCATGAAGCCAGACATCATGTTATTTGACGAACCCACCAGTGCCCTTGATCCAGAAATGGTTGGTGATGTTTTGCAAGTAATGAAGCGTTTGGCTAAGGATGGAATGACAATGGTGGTCGTAACCCATGAAATGGGCTTTGCCCGTGAAGTTGCGGACCGCGTGGTCTTTGTTGATGACGGTAAGATTTTGGAATCAGGAACGCCTGAAGAAATCTTTGATCATCCTAAAAATGCCAGATTACAATCATTCTTGGAAAAAGTGCTATAAAAAATAAATAATGAAATAACCATCTTTCGGATTGCGAGGGATGGTTATTTTTTTATGCTTTGATAACAATTTAGATGATGGCTGAACCAACGCTTTATGGGGCGGATTGTTTAGCTCACTAAAAATAAAATAACTTTTTTGTTACTATAATATCCACTATTTTTTGAAACATTTATCTAAAAATGTCACTTTTGCTTGTTGTTTGATTATGCTATACTCAAATTACTTAATTAACTGCAAGGGGAGCCGTTCGGCTGAGACTAGGTTAATCATGACCTTGACCCTAATGAACCTGATCTGGTTAGTACCAGCGTAGGAATGCAGCGGATATTTATGAAAACTATCCAATTCTTTTTGTGGTGCAAACTATCCAATTTTTTGTTGTGAATTGGGTTCTCAGTTTAATTAAGCCAAAATGCTTAAGGAGAGATGTTTTCATGAATAATGAACAGGAAAAGCAAAGTTTGGATCCCGCAAACTTAAAATGGGGGCAAACGTTTCTTGCAAGTATTCAACATATTTTTGTTTCAAATGTATGGTTAGATCCAATTTTTGTGGCTTCAACAGCTGGGTTATCACTGAGCTTATCGACTAATTTAGTTAATGCAATTTTTATTGCATCTGGGTTAGTAACGATTATTCAAGCCACTAAGTTAGTTCGCCTTCCAATTGTGCAGGGACCATCCGCAGCTTTTGATGCGTTGATGATCAATGCTGGAAAAACGGGGACGTTACCCGCAGCTGGCGGATCGATTTTACTAAGTGCGATCTTAGCCTTCTTTTTAGCGGTTACTGGTTTATTGTCCAAGTTAACTAAATGGCTTCGACCAGCAATCACTGGAACGATTATCTTTTTAGTGGGGGTCTCATTAGCTAGTTTTACACTAGCGGAATTTTTAGGTGGGGACCCGACTGCAGCATCATTTGCATCACCCAAGACCTTATTCGTAGCAATTGTAACCGCAGGAATCGTAGTCTTTTTATCGATTTTTGGAAAGGGTGCTTGGCATCGCTATTCATTTTTAATTGCATTGGTAGCTGGTGATCTGATTGCAGGATTGACTGGCATGATCAATCTATCAGCGGTTGGTTCTAAGCCACTGTTCGGTTTACCACACATCCTTCCTTATGGGATGTTGAAGTTTAATTGGACCATCTTCTTAACGTTCTTCATTGCCTACTGTGTGGCGATTATTGAGGCATTGGGAGTATATGAAGCATCGGCTGATGTAACTAATACTAAGGTGGACCAAAAGAGAATGGAAAAGGGAATTGCTGGTGAAGCAGCGGGATCAATCTTGTCATCACTAATTGGTGGGTTCCCAACCACAGCATTTGCTCAAAACTTAGGAGTAATGAAGCTGACTGGCATTCATTCTAGAAAACCAATCCTACTAGCTGGTAGTTTGTTAGTGGTATTAGGCTTTATTCCAAAGCTAGGGGCCTTTTTATCTTTGACTCCCGCTCCAGTAATTGGTGGGATGTTCCTACCAGCAGCGGCCACGTTAATTACAACTGGTTTTAATATTTTAAAACGTGCTGAAAATAATGATACGAATAACTTAATTATTGGTTTATCGATTATGCTTGCAATCGGGATTCCAGCTTATGCTTCTGGCTATACGGGAGCATTAAAGCCATTATTAACTAATAACATTTTATTAGGAGCAATTTCTTCAGTTGTTCTTCACATTATCCTAGTGGCAATTCCTAAAGCATTTAAAAAGCAGGAGGCGGAATAGCAATGGTGCTATCAACAGTTGAAATTCAAAGAGAAGTTTTAGCGTTTATTGATCAATATGCAGTTGCTGATGCGAACGAAAGCGCAGGTGCGTTTAACGAATTAGCGCTTAAAATATTTAACTATCAATTTGAAAATAACTTACCGTTTAAAAAATATGCCAAGAGTCAAAGAAAGACCCCGTTGTTAGTGCGGGATTGGACTGAAATTCCATTGATGCCAATTCAGGGTTATAAACGATTGACCTTATCTGCCACCCCGATTACGGATGATGAACCCGTGTTTATGTCGAGTGGAACGACCGATCCAACCCATCGGAGTCGTAATTATCACCCCACTTTTAAAACTTGGGATGCTTCGATGCGCTTTCCGTTCAAGAAATTTGTAATGCCTGATCATGATAAAATGCGGATCATTGGTCTATTTCCAGGTGAAGATATCAACCCTAATTCTTCACTGTCCAGATACGTTAGTAAGGCAGTCGAATTTTTTGGTGATGAGCAAAGTAAAATCTATGTGGATGAATCACAAATGGATTTTGCTGGCATTATTGCGGCCTTGCAAGCATCAATTAAGGCCAATCAACCAGTAATGTTACTGGGGGCCAGTTTTTCATATGTTCACTTATTAGACTACCTGAAGCAAAACGATTTACATTTCCAGTTACCAACCGATAGTCGGCTGTTTGATACTGGTGGTTTCAAGGGACAGTCCAGAAGTGTCGAATTTCAAACGTTGATGCAAGAAATCGAAGATACGTTTGGCATCGATCGTGATCACTATATTAACATGTATGGGATGACTGAAGTTTGTTCACAATGCTATGACCAAAACATTTATGATTTATATCATGATCAATCAATTAACTACGATAAGGCTGCGCCAGCATGGGTGCGGATCCAAATTTTAGATCCAGATCAATTAACGCCGGTTAAAAATGGTCAGGTCGGGCTAATTGCATATTACGATCTTTCGAATTGGAATTCCTGTGTGGGAATCTTAACCGAAGATATGGGTGTGCAAGATGAAGCAGGCTTTAAATTGTTAGGCCGGGTCAAGGGCGCTGAAGCTAAGGGGTGTTCGATCGCGGTCGACCAACTACTGGCTTCTAATCAAGCTGGTGATCAAATTGACTAAGGATCCCATTCAAATCATCCCGATTGACCTGTTTAGCCTTCCTCGTGAGGTGCAACCAGTTAATTTTAATTACTATTCAATTTCGGATGGTAATACGACATATTCTTTCCGTTATCCTGAGTTGACCGCTGCTGAAATTGCGCAGACTGCTCGGATAATTAAGCACCACCAACATAGTTACCTAACTAAATTAACGCTTGCTGAGATCATTAATGTAATTGATCAGGCGGTGCAAAAATGGACCGACCCAGAATACGAGCAGCGCAAATTGGCAATTAAATTGATTCCTAAAATCACTGGCTATAATTCAGAAACGGTGTTATTAGAAATTAAGCGCTTTGTTCGGTTGTTTAGGAAAAAAGAGCTTTTGAGATTCGTTGATACTGAATTGGATCAACCAGGGATTTTAGATGAATTTCATCCCCAAAGAAGTGGTAGCAACACGAAAGCATTTGGCCCTGACGGCATTTTTCATGTCTTTTCTGGTAACATCCCAGCGCTGCAATTGTGGCCATTGGTCATGGGGCTCTTAGTTAAATCAGCTAATTTGGGCAAAACGTCGCTTGCCGAACCACTGTTTCCAATCCTGTTCATGCAATCGATTGCTAGTGTTGATGCGCACATGGCTGAATGTGTTTCAATCTTGCCATGGCACGGGGGCAACACTCAACTAGAGCAAGCCGCCATTAATAATACGGATGCGACGATCGTTTATGGTTCTAATCAAGCCGTTGATAGCATTCGGCAAATGGTGCCCACTGACAAGAAATTTTTACACTATGGCTATAAGATTAGTTTTTCAATGGTCGGGAAAGAAGCGCTGACTCCTGAATATTATCGCGAGACCACACATAAGGCTGTCGAAGATGTTGCCGTTTATGATCAACAAAGTTGTCTTTCTGCCCAAACTATTTTTGTGGAAAGCGGCGGGGCAATTAGTCCGCGGTTATTCGCTAGGGTAATTGCCAACGAGTTGGCGGACTATCAACAAAAACGGCCGCGCGCCCAACTAACGAATGAAGAGGCGGCTGCGATTAATCGACTGCGCAATGAGTGTCAAATAACGCAAATTCAAAATGGATCCGTAGAGGTAATTAGTAGTGCCCATAGTACCGATTGGACAGTCATATATCACGAAGAACCTGGGTTCGCTAATTCACCATTGAATCGGACGGTGCACATTTTTCAGATCGATGACTTAGCAGCTGTTACTAAGTATTTAGATGGCTATCATTCATTTCTGCAAAGTTGTGGGGTGGCGGTAGCCCCCACGCGCCTTTTTGAAATTGCTGATCAATTAGGCCGAATTGGGGTCGATCGAATTTCAGCACTGGGTGAAATGACTAGAGCTAAGCCTGGTTGGCATCACGATGGCGGCTTTAACCTGTTGAGCCTACTGCATTTCGTGGATATCGAAAGAAGTGCAGAGGACCTAGCAGAACGATACGATCCAGATGTTGAGTAGGGGGAACTTAAATAATGTTACTGAAGAATAAGGTGGCTGTCATAACTGGAAGTAGCCGTGGAATTGGTGCGGCAATTGCCAAACAGTTTGCTGAAGAGGGCGCGATTGTCGTCATTAACTACTTGCATAATCGGCAACGGGCCGAACAGGTCGTAGCTGATATTAGAGCAAATGGTGGCAACGGCGTCGCAATTCAAGCGGACGTTCGGGATGCTAAATCGGTTGCTGCGATGTTTGCGTTAATTAAAGATCAATTTGATGAGGTTGATATCGTTGTGAATAACGCTTTGAATCACTACGTTTTTAATCCCAAGACCAGAAAGACCAGTGCGTCAATTGATTGGCAGGATTATCAATCGCAAATTGATGGGAGTCTAAAGGGGTCCTTTAATATTTGCCATTCTGCGATTCCGATGATGAGCCATAGTGGCCGCATTATCAATATGGTCAGCAATTTAATTGAATCACCATTGATTCCATATCACGACTATATTACGGCTAAAAGTGCGCTACTGGGCTTCACTAGATCCCTGGCTGCTGAAGTTGGAAACCTTGGAATTTTGGTCAATGCGATTGCGCCCGGGTTGACCTATCCAACTGATTCCAGTATTGAAACGCAAAATGATGTTCGTGAATCGATCATTAACATGACACCGACTGGCAGATTAACGGTACCAAAGGATATTGCAGGAACCGCTACTTTCTTAGCATCTAACTTGGCTAGTAACATAACTGGTCAATGCTTATACGTTGATGGTGGCTTAGTAATGCATTAAAAAGCTAAATAAAACAAGCCCGAGTAATTTTCTACTCGGGCTTGTTTTTTTATGGTCTAACTATTTCAATGTGTCCATATCGATCACAAAACGATATTTAACGTCACTTTTTAAAATCCGTTCATACGCGGTTGGCACGTCGTCAATGCTAATCATTTCAATCTTAGCCTTAATATTATGTTTTCCCGCAAAATCCAGCATTTCCTTAGTTTCTGGAATCCCGCCCACATTGGATGCAGCGATTTCCTTGCCACCGTTAAATAGCGCTGGCATATGAAACGACTGGGCCTCGGTGGAAATCCCAACGTAGACTAAGGCGCCGTGGACCCTTAATAGTGCAATATATTGATCAGGTTCAATCGGCATTGCAAGGGTGTTTAGAATCAAGTCGAAATGCTCCTTAAGATCAGCGAAGGTTTGAGGATCGGACGTCAGCCGATACTCATCAGCACCGAGTTGTTTGGCTTCAGCTTCCTTACTAGCAGAATGGCCCAACACGGTCACGTGCGCCCCTAGTGCATGGGCAAATTGCACGGCAATATGGCCTAAGCCACCTAAGCCCATAATAGCAACCCGACTTCCCTTTTTGACGTTCCAACGCTTTAGGGGTGAATAGGTCGTGATTCCAGCACACAACAGCGGAGCAGTCGTTGCTAAATCCAGATTATTAGGCAACTTAATTGCAAAATGATCCTTAACAACGATCGATTGACTATAGCCCCCCTTAGTGATGCTACCATCATTATCCTTGGAGTTGAAAACGATAATGACCCCTTGCTCACAAAATTGTTCTTCACCAGCTAGGCAGTACTGACATTTTCCGCATGAATTGACAAAGCAGCCGACCCCAACATGATCACCGATCTTTAGGTCGGTAACAGCACTGCCGATTTTAGAAACGATTCCAACAATTTCATGGCCGGGAACCATTGGAAATTGACTGTTACCGAAGACGTCATCAACAATGTGAATATCGGAGTGGCAAATTCCACAGTATTTAATGTCGATTGCAACGTCATCTGGCCGTAAGTCGCGACGCTCGATCGTGGTGTGTTCAAATGATGAGTAATTGGAGTTTTTGGCTGCTAGTGCTTTTACTTTAGTTGTCATTTTTTATTTCTCCCTTGTTCTAATCTGTTTTTATGTGCATTTACATTTTTAATGGTTAGTGGGCCGTTAATTGCACTAACTTTTGATGGTCATCAAGGCCAGCTCCCTTCTTTATTGATAACGATACACTTTAAACTTAGCTTTAAGTCAACCGAAAATTAATCCTTGTCTTAAAGCGGGCTTTAAGAATTATGATATGGTTACAAATTAAATCAGGAGTTGATTCAATTGAAAAACAATCAAAAGTTTGGCATCGTGCTACCGATCGTTTTAATTAGCTATTTTATTATCATATTAGATACTTCGATGGTCTTTGCTAGTACGGTAAAGATCGCAAATGATCTGCACATGAACGCAGGCATGATTGCATGGATCACCAATATCTATGCGTTAATGTTTGGGAGTCTCTTATTGCTAGGGGGGAGATTAGGGGATCTATACGGTCGCAAACGGCTCTTTTTACTGGGACTGATAACGTTTAGTATCGGTTCGTTGCTAGTGGGGGTTGCCCCCTCAGCCCCCATTTTAATTTTGATGCGGGCATTTCAGGGGATTGGCGCCGCCATTTTAGCCCCCACTTCGTTGGCCTTGTTGTTGGATACCTATCGGGATGGTCAACGGGCTAGGGCAATTGCCTATTATGGGATAATTGCTGGTCTAGGAGCTAGCGTGGGGCTAGTGATGGGTGGTTTAATCTCGACGTTTACATCATGGCGGTATGGCTTTTTGATCAACGTTCCCGTTGGAATCATCCTAATTATGATGACGATCAAGTTCGTGCCTAGTTCGGCACCTACTAATAAGCAGCCCCTAGATTATCTCGGCGCTTTTTTGTCGGTCCTGGGCTTTTTGGCTCTGGTATATAGTATCGATGGCGGCATTGGCAAAGTCCAATCAGCTGTGCTGGCGGTATTTATAATCGCATTGTTCTTGATCAGGGAGGCCAAAACCGACTACCCAATAATGCCACTGCAACTATTTACTGATCCGGAACGGTTTTCAGCGTATGTTGCGCGTTTTTTCTACATCGGGGTAATGATTTGTTACTTTTTCTTGGTGCCCCAGGTCATGCAACGCTACTATGGATTTACCCCATTAATGGCTGCGGTTGGCTTTTTGCCAGAAACGATCCCCCAATTCATTTTTGGCTATGTTCAATCCAAATTAGCGAATCATTTTAAAAATGCCACCATTTTATTATGGGGGACCATTATAACCGCTATTGGCGTTGGCCTAGGGTGGCTGATCGGCCTTCAAGCGGGGTATTTACTCAGTGTTGCGATGCCAATGGTGGTGATTGGAATTGGTCAGGGGCTTTCGTATGGTCCATTGACCGCATCTGGTGTCGCCAACACCAGCCCCGAGATTGCGGGGGCGGCGTCTAGTGCGGTCAACGTCTTTCACCAGATTGGGAGCTCTGTCGTTTTGTCAGTCGTGATTGCGCTAACGGCTAGTAACCATTCGCCATTGCGTGCGTATCATGAACAAACGATCCTAATGAGTATTCTAATTTTAATTCCATTAGTAATGGCCATTAATATTAAAAGGCTGAACCGCTAGTTTTGCGGATTGCCTTCGTTTCCGACCACTGATTTCACCATTCATGATTTTAACGATTTAGAATATTTTGATATACTAAATTAGGTTAAAACTAAAAATGGAGGGATCAAATGAACAGAAAAAATCTGTTTTTATTAATAATTTCAATTGTGGCCATTTCAGTTGCTGCCATCCTAGTGAAGCTGACCAGTGCACCAGCAACGGTCATTAGTATGTATCGGATGTACTTAGCGTGTCTGTTGTTATTGCCATTCGTGTGGCTTCATCGCAGTGACTTAAAAAAATTATCATTCTTACAATGGCTGTACCTAGCGATTGCGGGGAGCTTTTTGGGGATGCACTTTGGACTGTGGTTTCAGTCGTTAAAGTATACCTCAGTAACGAGTTCAACGATTATTTTATCATTACAACCAATTGTGGCCCTGGTGGGTGGCTTCATTGTTTATAAGGAACGGACGAACTTAAAGACCGTTGGAACGATCGTATTATCAATTATTGGGGTGGTGATCGTTAGTTCCACCGATTTGGGAACCAACAATTCAACCGCGTTAATTGGTGATTTAATGGCGTTCGTAAGTGTGATCGCATTAGTAACTTACTTGTTGATTGGCCAGGCAAATGTGAAGGGGATTTCGTTTTGGGTTTATAGTTTTATCGTCTTTTTATTTGCCGGAATTGCCCTGAACGGCTTTAATTTGATTGCCAAGGTGCCACTAGTTGGGTATAGTCGATTTGACTGGTTAATGTTTTTATCACTAGCAATCTTCCCAACGGTTGCCCACGTCATCTACAATTACCTTTTGAACTACGTTAATACCACTACGATCTCAATTAGCACCCTCGGTGAGCCAGTCGGGGCGACCATCCTAGCGGTGATCCTTTTAGGCGAGCGGATAACGCTCATTCAAGTGCTTGGTGGCATCATCGTTATCATCGGGGTCTTTTTATTTCTTAAGCAACAAAATAGTCAATCTGAATTAGCAGAATAATAAAAGCAGTTGCCAACTTAACATCGGCAACTGCTTTTTAATTAGCGCTTAAAACTAGCGATTCTTCTAATTTGCTCTGGATCGGCGTGGTCAAAGAATTGACTCACGTTGGTATCTAATTTCTTAATTTGATCCATTTCATCATTACTCAATTCAAAGTCTAAGACGTTGATGTTTTCAGCCATCCGACTGGGTTTAACTGACTTAGCCAATGGGATGATGTTTCTTTGGAATAGCCATCTTAAGACGACCTGCCCGACTGACTTATCGTGGGCAGCCCCGATTGATTGCAAAACGGGGTTTTCAAAGAGGTGGTTGCGGCCTTCAGCAAATGGAGCCCACGCTTCAACTTGAATGCCCTCGGATTGTAAGAATGCCACTTGATCATTATTTTGGAAGAACGGGTTAACTTCAACTTGGTTGACGGCCGGCTTCACATCATTGAATTCGATTAAATTGGTAATCTGGGCGTTATTAAAGTTCGAAACCCCAATATATCTGACCTTACCAGCCTTTTGAGCATCTTCCATTGCCCGCCAAGCAGCAAAGACATCGTTGTATGGTTGGTGGATCAATAGTAAGTCGAGGTAGTCGAGGTTTAACTTCTGCAGGGATTTATCAATCGCACCGGCCGCGCGGTCAACGGTAACGTCTGAGACCCATAGTTTGGTGGTAATGAATAACTCATCGCGGGTAACCAATCCAGCATCGATAACTTCCTGGATGGCTTCTCCGACCCCAACTTCATTTTGGTAGGAAGCGGCAGTATCAATTAAGCGGTAGCCAGCCTTTACGGCATCGATCACTGCGGCCTTAGCATCTGATTGGTCTGGGACTTGGAAGACCCCGAACCCTAATTTTGGTATTTCGTTTTGAATTTTCTTTTCTGACATTTTAAAAATTCCTCCTGTTAGTTGTGAGCAACTTGGACTAATTGCATATTAAAGCGTCGGGCAACGTGTTCCCAGACATGTTTGATGTGGGGGATGGCATCTGAAGGCTCCATCCCGTCAATGACGAGTGAGAGTTTTTTACCTGCAAACGGGTTGTTAGGCCCCATTACCTGGGTCATTCGGTCGATTAAAATTTTCATGTATGCCGACATTGACGACCAATAGACGGGGGTACCAACGATGATGGCATCCGCTTTCGCCACTTTTTGGCAAATTTCCTGAAATTGATCGCCAGGTCTTTGTTCCTGACCAAGCGGATAGATCAAGTAATCCACTAGGTTGACGGTTTCATAATTACTAATGTGCAGTTGTTGTTTGACCAGCGTTTCCGTTAAACCATGGGGATCCTTACTGGCGTTAATAAATAGTTGATGCATTGCGAAAACTCCTTTCATTTAGGATAGTTGCTATTTTAAACCTTTAAGTCGACTTGAATGCAAATGATTATACTTAGAATTACTCTAAATGTTTTAAATTATTTTTTTCATACTGCAGCAGGTGGGTACCGTAGCGTTCAATTTTATTGTGTAGGTAGTCACGGGTTTGGGTCAATTCGTTAATTTGTTGGTTGATTTTGTCCTCTTGGGCTTTTAGGATGGCCTTGCGTTTTTCGATCGAGCTATCACCCTTAAGGATCAAGCTGGTGTATTGCTTTAGCGTCGGGATCGAAATGTCCGCCCTTCTTAATGCAATAATAAAGTGAATCCATTCTTCATTGAATTGTGTGAAATTACGGTAACCATTTTGATCTCGTGGTACGGGTGGCATTACCTGTTCTTTTTCCCAGAACCGAATCGTCGCCTTATCAACATGGTACTTTTTACTAACCTCGTTTATGTTCATTTATAACACCTCAATTAAGTTTTAATCTTATTTTATTCCTTAAAGTGAACTTGAATGCAAGGATTTGAAATTAAAAATTAGTGCTTGCATTCAAGCAGACTTTAAGGTTTAAAATGTCCACATACTTAATTGATGGAGGACAATGATAATGAAAACGAAAAGCAAATTTGGCATCACTTTGCCAATTATATTGATTAGCTACTTTTTAATTTTACTTGATAATTCAGTGGTGTTTACAAGTACGGTCAAAATCGCTACTGATTTAAATATGACTAAGGCCGATGTGAGCTGGATCACTAACATCTACGCATTGATGTTTGGGAGTTTGCTACTGTTGGGCGGTCGGTTAGGTGATTTGTACGGTCGGAAGTTACTCCTTATTATCGGGATTGCAATTTTTACCCTCGGGTCGTTACTAGTCGGCAGCGCCACTTCTGGACCAATGATTATTTTAATGCGCGCCTTTCAAGGAATCGGTTCTGCAATTTTAGCACCGACAACGCTTGCGTTGCTGTTGGATAGCTATCAGGGGGAGACACGCCAAAAAGCAATCTCTTATTACGGAGTGACTGCTGGAATTGGTGCTAGTATTGGAATTATTGTTGGTGGGGTAATTACGACGTATATTTCATGGCGCTGGGGCTTTTACATCAACGTGCCAATTGGAATCGCGCTCATTATTTTATCCGTTATTTTTCTACCAAGCAGCACCACTAGGAAAGCGCACTTAGATTACTTAGGCTCATTCCTATCCGTAATTGGGCTATTCTTGTTAGTTTATAGCATTAACGGGGCTAGTTATCGCCTCTTGGCATTTGTTTTTGCAATCGTAGTATTAGCAATGTTTGGCATCGTAGAAAAGCGTAGGGCCAATCCATTACTACCATTTAAACTCTTCCAAGATCCTGAAAGAAGATGGGCCTATACCGCCCGCTTTTTATTTGCAGGGATCGCCATTGCTTATTTCTTCTTGGTGCCGCAAACGCTTCAACAAGTGTACGGCTACACGCCATTAATGTCGGCACTGGCGTTTATGCCCGAAACGATTCCGCAATTTATCGCTGGGTTGTTTCAATCCAAGTTGTCAGAAAAAGTTGCTAATAGCACCTTGTTATTGATTGGAGTCACGATTACCGTTTGCGGGGTCATTTTACAACTGTTAATTGGCTTACAACACGGCTACTGGTTAGGAATTGCCGTTCCAATGGTTATTTTTGGAATCGGTCAAGGACTAGCATTTGGTCCGTTAACATCTGCGGGGGTGGCCCATGCTGATGATGAAATTGCTGGTGCAGCTTCGAGTGCGGTCAATGTCTTTCACCAACTAGGTTCATCTGTGATCTTATCATTGGTGGTAGCGTTATCAACGAGTTTATCGACTCCGATTGCACAATATCACCATGAGTTTGTAATGATTAGTTTGATTGGAATTTTAACTTTAATTGCAGCTATTTTCGTTAAAAAAGTATCGCGTTAAAGTTGACTTAAAGTTCACTTTAACGCCTATAATGTGGTTAATGAGGTGATAAAGTGAAAAAGATACTAATTGTTGGTGCAACGGGTTCACTAGGTCGGACACTAACGAATCAATTAATTAATAATGATGATTATCAACTGACGCTGTTTGCGCGTTCTGCTTCAAGCTTAAAGCTAGCTGCTAGTAATGTTAGGCTAGTCGATGGCGATGTCTTGAACGCCACTGATTTAGAAGCGGCATTCAAGGATCAAGATGCCGCGTTCGTGGCGCTAAGTGGTCCGATGGCAAAGCTAGCGACTGCAGTAGTGACAGCAGCTAAAAAGGCGCGGCTTGCCAAATTGGTCTTTATTAGTTCGATGGGAATCTATAACGAAATTCCGGCATCCGTTGGGGCAAATGGGAATTTAAAGCACAATCCGTTTTTGCAACAATATCGCGATGCTGCTGATATCGTTGCTGCCAGTGGCTTGAATTACACCGTCATTCGGCCGGGCTGGTTCGATAATGGTCCCGATAACTATGAAGTAACGGCTCAAGACCAACCATTTGGTGGTCACGACGTTTCTAGAAATGCAATTGCTGATTTAGTAAAGCGGTTGCTTGATGATTATGAATTATATGCAAGGACTAGTATCGGCATCAATAGGCCTTAATCTAAAGGGGTTCCAGCGAATTTATTTTGCTGGAACCCCTTTATTTTGTTATTGATTGGGCGTATATTTGTAGCGGTAATAAAACAATAAAGTTAGGGAGCGATAAATTTATGCAAAAATTTTCCAAAAAAATGACGGTGCTATTTTCAGCACTCGTCTTAGGTGGTTTCAGTGTTCAACCAATTTTAACGAACGCCAAAACGGTGCATCATCATTCAGTCAAAGTAAAGCACAGTAAGAAACAGGAGCACCATGCTAATAAGAGTAAGGAAAATAAGCATAAATCTAGTCAGAATAAACAAACCAATAAAAAAAGCCAAAAGCAAGCACAAGGACAAAATAATCAAAATGTAAATACCGTTTCGGGTGCAGTGGGCTACGGATCTAAGGCTACCGGGGGCACCAATGCAACGAGTGCCAATACATTTCACGTAAGTAATATGCAGGAACTAAGAGCAGCCTTGTCATCTAAGGTTAGTGGTCCTAGAAAAGTCTATATTGATAGCAATATTGACGGGAATAGTGGCAATACAGAAGCTAGTTATGCTCAAGGAACGGGCTATGACTTAAATGCTTACCTAACTGCTTATAATCCAGCTACTTATGGAAAGACCAAGCCATCAGGGACCCAAGAACAAGCCCGCCAAAAGGCCGAAGATAATCAGGGCAAAAACGTTAAGGTAGCTGTTCCTAGCGACACTACGATTATTGGTGCGAATGGGGTCACACTTTCAAACATCAATTTCATGGTCGAAAGTAACAATGTAATCCTCCAAAATCTACACATGATTGCGCCAGTTGACTTCTTCCCTCAATGGGATCCAACTGATGGAAGCACTGGAAATTGGAATTCTCAATACGACGCCGTTTCTTTGAAGGGTGCCACCAATGTTTGGTTGACCCATGATCATTTTGAAGATGGCAGTACTTCCGATGCGAATGCCGCTACTTACTATGGGCGGCAATACCAACAACATGACGGCTTGGTTGACATTACCGATGGTTCAGATTATGTGACTGCGAACTACAATATCTTCGCTGATCACGATAAGACGATGTTGATCGGTAGTTCAGACAGCGATACCAGCGATAGTGGCAAGCTCCATGTAACGATTGCTGATAATTACTTCTTGAACGATATCCAAAGAATGCCACGGGTAAGATATGGAGTAGTGGACGTTGTTAATAATTACTATCAAAATGATGGTTCCAGTGCTTATAAGTTTAGTTATGCCATTGGTTCTGGATATAAGTCCACAATTCTAGCCCGCAATAATGTGGTTGATGCTAGTGGAATTGAAAGTCATCACTTTGTTGAAAATGACGGTGGTAATAATTTAACTAGTATTGGGAACGTCTTTAATGGCCAAACGCTTGCTACGACGCAGGGGAATGATAGTGCTGTTAATGATAATGTGACTGCAATTAGTACAGATCAAGTTAAAAATAACGTTTTGAACAATAGTGGAACTAGTAAATAATAAGGATTAATATTAAATCAAAATAACGGAGCTTAGGAATTCCTAAGCCCCGTTATTTTTGATTTTATAGTCCTAAACTTATTTGTCTTTAGAATTGCTGTTTCTCTCTAATTCCCGAAGCTCTTTTTCGGCCTCAAGCATATGATCATCAAAATGACTGATTTTATATGTTAGGTGATCAATGGCTGCTTGAATGTCATCCCGTTTTTCTTCCATAATCTCTTTTTGTTGCTTTAATAGATTAAGCTGTTCTTGCTCACTATCTTGGACTTGGTCGAATAGGTAAATATAATGCTTTAAAGTATCAATTTCCATTCCAGCGGCCCGCATTGTTTTTGCAAAGTTGATGCGTCGAATTAAGTGTTCATCAAAGTTACGAACTCCTGAATGATTTCGCTCAACTGATGGAATGATATGCTCCTTTTCATAATAACGAATGGTCGATGCTGGCACCTTAGTAATTTCACTTACTTGTTTAATATTCATAATCTGCTTCCTTTCTTTATTGTCAATAATACTCTTTAAACCTAACTTTAAGTCAACTTAAAAACAATGAATACTTTAAAGTGCGTGATTGAACCAATAATAAAAATAAATAATAAAGGCTAATTATTTAACAGTGTTAGCATAAATGATTAAAATTATAATAGTAATTTTTAGTTTGATGGTTCAGCATGATTATATACTACATAAAATAATAATCACCGAATTCAAATATTTATATTAATGATTGGAGGAGGTGCTTTCTTTGAATGAGGCACATTTACCCGTTAAATTAAACTTTAAACGGATTAGTTATGAAGATTTAAGCGGTAAGTTATATTGGACCATTATGACTTCATGGTTATTAATAATGACGGTTTTTGAATACTACACCATTTTAGACGGAATCATTCCTAATTTTAAGAGCCATAAACCCATAATGGCAATGTTATTAATTCTGAATCAAATATTTGTGGCGATTTTCTTTTATTATGGTTTGTCTAATTTATTTTTACCTCTATTTTACATGCGGGTGAAAAGGTTTGCGGTCGATCGCGAAAAGTATATTCAGTCAAAACCATTTCCGAGTGGTTTTAACCCACGGGTCCAGTTATTATACACGACTTATAATGATTTTATTCCATATGCTTTGAATCAATGCCTACAACAGACCTATGAAAATGTTCAGGCGGTCATTTTGGATAATTCGACTGAGCAAAAATACATTGATGAAATCGCTCAATTCGTTAAGGTTCATCCGTATGTTAAATGGGTCCGTGATGTTCCTAATTACCATGCTAAAGCTGGTAACTTGGATAACTATCTTTGCAATGAGGGGAAGGGGACTTATGATTATTTCGTGATTTTAGACAGTGATGAATTACTGGAACCCACCTTTGTAGAAAAGGCGCTTAAGTATTTTTTGTACAATCCCAATTTGGGGGTTCTGCAGGCTAATCACATTAGTGGACGGAATGAAAATAGCTTTATGCGAATGTTTTCTAACTCTGGAAATACTTTTTGGCCCGTTCAGAATACGGTTCGAAGCCTATATTCAGGAGTGAGAACCACTAATATTCAAAGTAAACAGCGGCAACCAAAAATAGTTAAAAATGGTGATACCGTTTGTATCGAACTGGGGCATGGTGTGATGTTTAGTAGAGAATGCTTTGATGATATTGGTAAAATGCCATTCATGGTGGCAGAGGATCTATGTACGTCTTTTGAGGTGTTGCTTAAGGGATGGGACATTGAATTTGCGATTGCGCTTTATGGGAATGAAGAGTTCCCAGTAAATTCGGCCGCATTAATGGTTAGATCCAGTAAGTTTTGTTCTGCTAATTTCCAATTCATGCGGGTCTATGGAATGCGACTATGGAAGACTAAACTTTTTACGAGGCGTCAGAAATTAGATTTATTAACCTTTACTTTGTCAACGCCGATTTTCGCTTTTGAATACATTAGTTTGATTTTATGTAGTATTATCCTACCACTAGGCCATGCGCAAATGGGTTACCAATCGTTTATGGTAGTTCCAACACTAGTTTGTTATTTTAGTCAGATGTTACCCGATGCGATTTTTGAATTACAAATGGGAATGAAGTTATCCAAGGTTGTTAATTATGAATTTCAAACGGCACTACTATATGGATCAATGTATTATCTTACCGTGCGGTGCACCTATTTAGCATTGATTGGGAAACCCGCAAAGTTTAACGTAACCCCTAAGGAAAATGAACGATTTACACTTTGGGATGCATTAAAATTAAACGGTTCGGGAATGATATTTTCGATTATCACCATCTTAGCTAGCATTCTGTGTTCAAGTAGTTCGTGGGTGTTACTATCCTTTTTGCCAGGTTGTTTGGGTTTTATTATGACAATGAAGTCTAATTACCAAAATAATGATGATAAAAAGAAAATGGCACTTTTAACACGTGCTAACCATGATGCATTGACTGATGGAAGCAAGAAAGCGGTCCCTTGGACAACGTAGTTAAAGGGTTTCAATTGAGCGCTTAATGGTAATTTTGATTAATGAATATTGAATTATGATAAAATGGATTTGAGGAGATGAAGATTAATGATTGTTGTAAACGTTAGAATTACGATTGATCCCGCTAAGCGTGCTGAATACCTACCCTTTATTAATGATTTGGTTACTAAGTCATTAAATGATGCAGGTAATTTAGCCTATGGGCATTATCAAGATCAAAATGATGAGAATCAGTATTTAATTTTGGAACACTGGCAAGATCAAGCGAGCTTGGATTCTCATTTGAAGACGCCCCATTTAATTAACTTTAAGGATCATATTGCAGAATATGTTACCAAACAACCAGAATTATTATTTTTAAATTCACAACAATAAAAATTTCAACGGTCGCCAGCTTTTTATGGCGGCCGTTTTAATTTTGATTGCATTTAAGAACATTTGTTCGTATAATATGGATGAAAGGAGGGGAAAGCGATGGACTACAGCAAAGAACCGCATGGTGTTTTTATGGTAATTGATAATAAATCATTCTATGCGAGCGTTGAGAGTGTTAAATTGGGCTTAAATCCAATGAAATCAATATTAGTGGTGTTATCAGAAAATGATAATACCAATGGTGGATTAATTTTAGCAACTTCTCCAATGGCTAAAAAACTATATCACCTTAAAAATGTGGATCGTAAACGTGATTTACCCCATGATAGTCGAATGATTATCGTTCCCCCACGGATGAATTTATATATCGAAAAAAATCTGGCGGTGAATAATATCTTTCAGCGATTTGCAGCAGAACCAGACGTTTACCCCTATTCGATCGATGAGTCTATTATTGATATGACTAAGTCATGGCACTTATTTGGCAAGACCCATCAAGAAGTTGCTAGACGAATTCAGTTAGCGGTTAAGGCTGAATTGGGACTCTATACCACCGTTGGGATTGGTGAAAATCCAATGCAGGCTAAGTTGGCATTGGACATTTTGGCAAAGCATGATTATGAAATGATTGGTGAGTTGAGTTATGAAACATTTGGTCAAATGATTTGGCCGATTAAACAATTAAGTTCTGTGTGGAGCATTGGCAAAAGAACTGCTAAGCATTTAAATGATATTGGAATTGAGTCGATGTATGAACTAGCACACACGGATCCATATTACTTACAACAAGAATTTGGTGTGCTCGGAGGACAGCTATTTGCATTGGCTAACGGAATTGATCGAGCCCAATTAGATCAAATAGTAAAAACAAAGGCTAGTAGTGTTGGAAATTCACAAGTTTTAGCTCACGATTATCATCGCTCCGAAGACATCAAGGTTGTAATTAAGGAAATTGGGGAGCAAGTTGCATCCAGATTACGTCATCAAAAGAAACAGGCAACCAAGGTTTATCTACACGTAGGATTTAGTTATGCCGCCCAAGCAGATGGATTAGGGACTGGGTTTGCGCATTCTCAAAAAATTGATGTGACTGACAATACTAATGAATTAATTGGTTATTTATTACGAATGTTTGATAAGTATTGGAATGGTGAAAGTGTTCGGAATATTGCAATTAATTATGGTGGGTTAGTTGATGGATTTAGTGAACAAATGAACCTATTCGATTCACTAGATTCGCAGGTTAAGCACCATGATTTAGAAAGGGTAGTTGATGATATTCGGGATAAATTTGGAGTGAATTCAATTATGCATCCCTATGATTTAAAACGGGGAGCTACTCGAAAATCAAGAAGTAAACTAGTAGGTGGTCATAATGGTGGTAATGCTTTTAAGTAGGAAGGAGTATTAAATGATTAAGCATCCAGTAAGTGATGAAGTAGCGCAAAAGTTTATTGATAATGATTTTCATGATCGAGGGATGATGAAATGGCAGGGGTTTATGTTGAGTGACCATACTGCCTATATTGAAAATGAAAAGCATTCAAATGCATTGGTAACTCGTCGTCAACAATCAATTAATGTTATTCGAGACTTGATTATAAAATCGATTGATGAACACTTATTAGTAATCATTCAAGTTAACTCCTTAGAGAATAGTTCCCCCTTTGAATTTCGGGGTCAAATCAAGGGAGTTCAGTCTGAGCAATTGTTTATCCATACTAATAACGGAATTGAATCTTTTGCATTAGAACTAATTCGCAATATTAGGACTAGTTTAAATATGTGATACTTTTTTGAATTTGGTTTACAATTAGATAAGCGGATTAATTCAAAGAGAGGTGAATTTCGATGAGAAGGTATATACTATTGTCAATAGCACTGATTTCACCCTTTGTATCTTTATTTTTATTTTTTACTGCAAGGGTGGATTACAAGAACTATTATTATCTAAAGCATCTATACCCAGGTGATTTAGTGTCCCAAAATATTGGGACTCCATCGGAGAATGTTTTGAAAATGTGGGTGTCATTATTTTTTGCAGTTGTATTAATAATCATCTTTATCGTGTCACTTGTTAAATATTTAAAAATGAATTACGTTAAATAGCCTAATATGACAGTCTTTAATTTGAAGACTGTTTTTTTATTAAAAAAAATCATTTTTATGAGCTTTATATTTGTGTTATACGAAATAAGTGATATATTAGTATATGTAAATTAATTATAAACAAAAGCTAATAAAAAATATAATCAATTTACGAGAAAAAATTTAATAATTGCTGATTTACACTTGTGTTATGTGTGAAATATGTTATTGTATAGTCGAATCGAGGCGGATAATTATGAAAATAAATATCAAAGCATATCTAGACGATAATAAACTATCAATTTACCGGGTTGCAAAAGAGTCCGGCTATGGATACACAACACTGCATAAATCATTTAATAAGCATCAATCAAGTGCAACTTCTATAAATATTAGAGACTTGAATGCAATCGCTAGCGTTCAGCACCTAAAGATGTGGCAAGTTCTCAAAATTCTTGAGGAAAGTTATCTGAAAATGTAATCAGCAATTAAAACATTGTAAATTTAAATTAAAAATTAATTTTATATGAAATGAGGAATGTTTTTATGGCTAGATTTTCAAATGATCCATTCTCAAATGATGGATTTGACGATATTTTTAATCAATTTTTTAACAATCATAATGATGGTGATGTACAACGCCGTTACTCAGTTAATGGACAGGAATTAACTCCTGAACAATTCGCGGAATTACAAAAAAGCGGTCAACTAGGTCAACAACCACAACAAGGTGGTAAAGATTCTAAGGGAAGTATCCTTGATAAATTAGGAACTAACTTAACTCAAGAAGCTCGTGACAAGAAATTAGATCCTGTTATTGGTCGTGAAAAAGAAATTCAAGAAACTGCTGAGGTACTTTCACGTAGAATTAAAAATAACCCTGTACTAGTTGGTGATGCAGGAGTTGGTAAAACTGCGGTGGTTGAAGGATTAGCTCAATCAATTGTTAAGGGTGATGTCCCTGCTGCAATTAAAAATAAGGAAATTATTAGTATTGATATTTCTGGCCTTGAGGCGGGAACTCAATACCGTGGTAGTTTTGAACAAAACATTCAAAACCTAATCAAAGAAGTTAAGGCAAGGGGTAATGTCATCCTATTCTTTGATGAAATCCATCAAATTTTAGGAGCCGGAAATGCTGGAGATGAAAGTGGGTCGAAGGGCTTAGCTGATATTATTAAACCAGCTTTATCTCGTGGTGAAATCTCTATTATTGGGGCAACGACTCAAGATGAATATAGAAACACAATCATGAAGGATGCAGCTTTAGCACGTCGGTTTAATGAAGTACAAGTTAAGGCACCTTCAGATGAAATCACTTTCAGAATTTTGGAAGGAATTCGTCCACTATACGAAAAGCACCACAATGTTGAACTACCAGATAAGGTTTTAAAGGCTGCGATTGACTTTTCTAATCAATACATCCCACAAAGACACTTACCAGATAAGGCGATTGATTTAATTGATATGACTGCTGCTCATTTAGCTGCTCAACACCCAGTGGTTGATCAAAAGCAAATTGAAGCAGATATCAAGAAGGAAACCACCGCTAAACAAGCTGCTGCTGATAAGGAAGACTATGAAGATGCATTGAAACATCAAAATAAGATTGAATCTTTGAAGGAACAACTAGATAATAGTAGTGATGAAAAGAAGGTTACCGCTAGTGTCGATGATGTTGCTAAATCTGTTGAAAGATTAACGGGGATTCCAGTTGCTAAGATGGGTTCAAGCGACATTGAAAGATTAAAGACAATGGATTCTAGACTTCGTGGTAAGGTCATTGGCCAAGATGAAGCCGTTGAAGATGTTGCTCGTGCGATTCGGCGGAATCGGGCTGGATTTGACGAAGGCAATCGTCCAATTGGTAGTTTCTTATTCGTTGGGCCTACTGGTGTTGGTAAGACTGAATTAGCAAAGCAATTAGCTTTAGACATGTTCGGAAATAAGGGTGCAATCATTAGATTGGACATGTCTGAATACTCTGACACTACCGCTGTTTCAAAATTGATTGGTGCTAGTGCTGGGTACGTTGGTTACAATGACAATAATAATACTTTGACCGAAAAGGTACGGAGAAATCCTTATTCCATCGTATTATTAGATGAAATTGAAAAGGCTAATCCACAGGTCTTGACGCTCTTACTTCAAGTACTAGACGATGGGCGTTTGACTGATGCGCAGGGAAACACCGTTAACTTTAAGAATACCGTTATCATTGCTACTTCTAATGCTGGATTCGGAAATGAACAACTTACTGGTGATAAGCAAAAGGATGATGACATCTTAAAGAAGTTAGCACCTTACTTCAGACCAGAGTTCTTGAATAGATTTAATGCTATCGTTGAGTTCTCACACTTAACTAAGGAAGACTTGAAGAAGATCGTTAACTTAATGCTAGATGATGTTAATAAGACCTTGGCTAAGAAGGGAATGGATGTCCATGTCACCGACGATGCTAAGAATCTATTAATTGAACATGGTTATGATGAAGCGATGGGTGCACGTCCACTTCGGCGGGTCGTTGAACAACAAATTAGGGATAACATTACTGACTTTTATCTTGATCACATTGATGTTAAACACCTACTTGCATCCGTTAAAGATGGTAAGCTAGTTATCAGTGAAAGAACTGATGCTCAACCTAAGAAATCAACTGATAAGAATAATAAGTAATTAAGATTTAATTATTTTAAAAGGTACTGACTGTTAGTCAGTACCTTTTTTTACATACTACTGCGCATTTTTAATTAAAATGTAAAATGTTAAATCATTGAAAAGCGTATAATAAAGCGGTATACGTTTGGGAGATGAAGTAATGAAGCATATAAATGTGTGGTTGCTGTTTTTAATTGCAATTACTTTATTTATGGTAATTGATTGTCAGAATGTTTCTGCAATGACGATCCGAAATCAAAAGCAACCTGCTGTAACAAGGACAAACAAAGTAAAGGTGGTTGATAATCCTAATATCACAAGGCTAGTCCCAAGGGTCTATTCGAATGGTTATTATCCTAATTCTGGGCGAATCAACCATATGCGGGTTAATGGTGGCGTTAAAAAGGTAACGTTTTCAACTAGCTATTTTTTATCATATGATAATTCGGCCACGTGGGCTGCACCACAAAGTGCTGCTAGGGTAGGGCGGTATGTCTATGTGATGTATAACTATAATGGTAGTCCTGATGATCGACGTGATTTTATCGTAAGGTATGATACTAAAAAAATTAAGCGACATGGAATTCCCTTATCCCATAAAGATTCGAAACTAGATGGTGTAAAAGTAGGTCCAGTATTTAGAGGCGGGCATGGCCAGTCATTAGCTTATAATCCTAAGAATAAGCAGCTATGGTTTATTAACGTTGGGCGGGGCTCTTATTATCATGCGAGTGCAGAGCGATTAAGTATCAAGACCCTACGTCCGAACTACAAAATTAATTTTAAGTTTGCATATAACAGTAGCTTTATTGATAATACGCTTGCCTTTGATAAGCATGGTCGGGCGTATACCAATGTGAGAAGTGGGGGTGGAAACGTTGTGAAGGGAGCATATAAAATTTACTATGGATCCATTTCTACGCACCGCGTTCATTTTCGATTAGCTAGACGTGCGATTCGCCACGCAGCTGGTCCAATTCCACAGGGGATGGGATATAATCCAAAAAGTAATCGCCTTTATTTTGTATCAGATGGCTGTATTTTATCGATTCCTGCCAATAAAATTAATACCCTCAAAAGACAAGATATTAAATATGTTCATGTTAAAACTAATCGAGAATTTGAGGGAATTACATTTGATAGAAAAGGGCATGGATTACTATTGGCTATGCGACCAGCTGAATTAATGAAGGTTTCAGGAAGCTTTTAATTATTCTTGAAAATATCACAAATGGTGATGATTAAGTTGGTAGCATCGACAAAAGCGCTTAATTGAATAAAATCTACCCCTGGCAATCCATTTGCTGATTGAATTAGGTAAAGATTTTCTGGAACTAATTCGGTATCCCTAATTTGTTCGGCAACTTCATGGTTTCTTTGAACGTATTGACTTCTGTTTTGTCGATATAGTTCTAAGAAGAATTGATCGTTATTGAGTAACGTAAAATGAACGTTATTTTTATTCTCTTCTTGTTGTTCTGCGATTAGTTTTAATTCAAAGTGGGATTTGGATAACTTACCTTCTAGCGTAATGTTAATTTCGGGATCAGATTTTGATGGGTCAATCTCAATTTCCCTTATTCGAACTAAGCTAAATTTAGTATTCATTTCTGATTGAACGATTTTAGCCATTTCAAATCCAGTGATTTTAGTCATATTGATAAACATTCCTTTTTGAATTGATAAATTGATGTCATGACGTCATAAGCATTATAATAGCTTATAACCATGGGGATTGATGCTCTTTAGAACTGATTAGGTGAATCAAAATAGATGTTAAATCAGGCAAAATGTAAATGGGACAGGTATTTGGCCGGTCCCATTTATTTTATTGTTAGTATCTAGTATGAACATGTTATCATTAAAATAATAATAGTAATAATGAAGGTGAACGATGATGATTAAAAATAAAAGGTGTCCTGAATGTGGGACAACGGTAACGGCTAATGATATGGTCTGCCCTAACTGCGGTTTTAGTTTTAAAGCGGTGAAAGCAATTGGTGCGGGGAGTAATTTTACTAATCATGAAAATAATTACAATCTAAGTGTTAAGCTACCAGAGATTATCTCTAGTAGCTTAGATGAAGATATCCAAGTTGACCAAATTTCATCATATAAGAAGGCCATGGGTTTTTCTGATCGAATTGACAATATTGTTTTCGCTCAAAATTATAATCGAAAACAATCGTTGGCTTTAATATGGGACTTATTAGTTGCTAAGTCATACATATTATCGTTCGAAAAGAATGGCATCTTATTTATAGGCATTGGGGCCTCAGGCCAATTAACTGGAAAGAATGCATATTTAGATGATGCTGAAATTAAAGAATTTGATTTTAGATACGGGTTTGGGAAAAGGGTATTAACAATTCGTTCAACTAGGGGCGTATTAAAAATGACTTGTCCCTTAACGATTAAACACAATACATTTCAAAAGAAAAATTTAGTAAATTTAGCTGAATTAACTGATCAATACAATACTTGGATTGATGAAAAATAACAGGATTATATAATTGAAAAAGCCACGATGATGAAGTGGCTTTTTTAATTTAGTTAATTTTTTGTTTTGGATTTAAAATGTGCATTGGATCTAATAGTGATTTAATCTGTTGTTGAAGGTAGTCAACGTTAGCGCCAAGTTGAATTCGAGTCCATTGATTTTTTAACAATCCCACTGAATATTCCCCAGTAATGGTACCATTTAGTTCGATTGTCTTTTGGTAAAGTTTTTCAACTGCCATAATCACATCATCAGGAATTTTAGGCGCATCTTTAGACCAACCAATAATCGGATGGACTGTTCCATCACCAGCATATGCGGATGTAAAAAGATTGACGGATAATTCAGTCCTTAGCTTGTTTGCATAATCCATTAGGGTAGTAAATTGGCTTAGTGGGACGGTTAAGTCAGACATAAAAAATTGACTATTTTTATCGGAATAAATTGCCGGGAACATCGCCATCGCTATTCCAGCAATCTTTTTAGCTTCATTCGGATTAGAACTAACTTGAATTTTTTTACCATCATACTGCTCAAAAATATTTGTGAGCATTTTTTCGGCTTCTTCGTTACTGCCATCAATTTTAACGATCAACATGGTTTGTCCATCCTTGGTGTATTGGGATCCGTTTAATTTATCCATTGCTGTAAGGATGTTGACATCGAAAGCCTGCATTAATGAAGGATATACGCCTGATTTTCTCACTGCAGTGGCGACTGCATTTAAGGTCGATAGATCCTTGAATACTGCTGAGCCAGCCACTGTTCTTCCCAATGGAATGGGAAATAACTTCACGGTAATCTCAGTTACAATTCCAAGGGTGCCCTCAGAACCAACGAATAAGTGGGTTAAATCATATCCAAATGAATTTTTATGGGTTTCGGTCCCAACATGAATCTCGCGGCCATCAGCTAATACAACGGTGAGCGCTAATACTGAATCCTTAGTTGTTCCATAGCGAAGGGCACTGGCACCACCTGCATTGGTGTTTGTATTTCCACCAATCGATGAGAACGTCCTTGAACCTGGATCAGGAGCATATAACATTCCGACCTTAGCAGCTTCCTTATTTAATTCATTATTAATTACCCCTGGTTGGACAACTGCAATTTGATCATTTGCATCAACTTTTATAATTTGATTCATCTTAGCAGTTGAGATCATAATTCCGTTTTCAACAGCATTGGAACCAGAAACAACGCTAGAACCAGTGGTCTTTGGGATAACTGGGAGGTGGTACTTTCGAGCAACGCTCAATACGTTTTTGACATCATCTGTATTAGATACGTTCACCAGTGCAATTAAATGATTATTGGTGGATACCAATCCATCAGAATCACTGCTTTGTGCCTTGAGTTTATCTGCATCGGTAATTATTTCAGAATCAGCAACGCTACTTTTTAAATCGTTGATAACATCACTTTTTGAAAAAGCTTTAAAAATTCCCATAATGTTCCTCCTAAAAACTAATTATACTTTAATTTTAATGCTTTTTTGATTTTGCACAATCAATATGCTCACATTGATAGCTATCAATTGTAAGTCTTTGTTATCTGTTATAAAATTTACCTAATATATTTATTATATGAAAGTCGGTGAAGCAAATGTTTAATGAAATTGGAGACGCAATTATTAAAAATCAGTTAGTAGCTGAAGCTGCTAAAATTGGAACCGGAATCGAAGTAGAACGTGATCGAATTGATGAAAATGGTCATCTAAGTCAGGCACCATATCCAAAAAACATTGGAAATGAGGCTAGTAACCCCTGGATCACCAATGATTTTTTGGAAACGATGTCTGAGGTGGTTACGCCACCTGCTAAGGATGATTTAGATACGCTCCACTATTCGTACGCAATTACATTAGTCCTTAGAAAGGCGCTTGCTAAGGGAGAGTTATTGTGGCCATTGTCAATGCCTCCTGTATTGCCTACTGTAAAGGATGAATCATTATTAGCGAAAGCGAGCCCTAAGAAGCGAAAGTATATCGAGGGTTTGTATCATCGTTATGGAGTTTCTAGACAAACGCCCAGCGGTGTTCACATTAACGTAAGTTTAGCTCCGCAATTGATTGATTTTTTGTTACATCACTTTAGTGACAAGTTTAATAGCAATGTCGATGTTCAAAACTATGTGTATCCAATCGTTGCGCAGGGATTTATTAAATATCGGTGGCTATTGACCTACCTATTTGGGGCTAGCCCAGTTGCTCAAGCTAACTATTTTGAAAATGGTGAGGGGCCTAGTCATCCGATTCGAAGCATTCGGCAAAGTAGTTATGGGTACCCAACTTCTTTTGCGGTTGATTATTCAAGTGTTGAAAAATATGCTGAAAAAATTATGAATGCTGTTAATGATGGTAAGATCATGTCAATTGCTGAATTTTACGGTGCGGTGCGGTTCAAGGGTAGTAAGGACTTGAACGAATTAGTTGAAAAGGGAATTAAATACTTAGAATTAAGAATGTTTGATTTAGATCCCACTACTGACGTTGCTTTGAGAACTACGACGTTGAGGTTTGTTCGACTATTAATGATGTATTTTGTGATGGTCAATCCAGTGAGTGCTGATGCTAACGTTGAAGCCGAATTGAAAAAAGCCCAGTTAATGAACGAGCATGTGGCAACCGAAAATCCTGCTAATAAGTGTGAATATGAAAATGAGGCACGTGAATTTATTGCTAATTTACGCCAATTTGTTAACTACTTGGAATTAGGCCCTGAGTATTTGGAAGTGCTTGATAGTGTGCAAGATAAGATTGATGATCCTAATCATACCCTTAATGGTTACTTAGTTACTAAAATTAAGGACGGATCCTTACTAGATTTTGGAATTCAAAAAGCAAAGCAATACCAAGAAGACGGCCTAGAAGCTGATTATTCCTTCGATGGATTCAAGGGGACTGACGGCAATGTTGATATCCATGAATTAAAACAAGGGTTATTCGATGGAAATTGGCAACCGAAATAAAAAAATCCCACTACTTGATAAAAGTAGTGGGATTTTTAAGCAATTCAGTTTTAGATACCTCTAATTAACATAATTGCTGCTAATGTGAAAATGGAAATAACGGTTGAGAAAAAGAGCGTAGAAACCATTTCTTGTTCAGCAACATGGTATTGATTAGCAAAAGTTGTAATAATTGCAGCACTTGGGATTCCAGTTGTAACTAAAATTTGAGTCATTACTGGTTGATTAGTATTTGTAAGGGTCATTAACAAGAACATGATGATTGGAACAATGATCAACTTTAGAAATACATTTTTAGCAACATTGAACGACATACTTGGCTTGAGTCGTTGTAGAATAATTCCTGATGAGAATAACGCCATACCACTCGTCGTCCCACCAAGAACGGTAAATACCCTAGCCCAGACTGGATCGATAGTAAAGCCTAGTAATACCAAGATAGAAGCAATAATGGGTGCAAAAACAACAGGTTTCTTAAATGCAGCAGCAAAGTGGCTGAGATAGTTAGTATCGCCACTTTTATCCATTGAAATTAAGATGATAGTAACAGGCATTTGAAATAGATTCAAAATAATTCCACCAAATGAGATAATGAGGGCACTTTCCTTTGGAAATACTGCTCCCAAAATGATTGGACCCACATAAACGATTGATGGACCATTAATTGCCAATGCTCTAATCCCAGCAATACTAATTGGTCTTTTAAGTAGATAGTGTGAAATGGCAAATGTGATTATATATCCACCAATCATGGCAACCATTACCCAAAAACCGACTGCAAGGTTATCAATGATTGTAGCACTTTTGATCGAGATGATGCTTCCAAATAAACTGAACGGAAGTGCATAGCCCAATATAAATGAATTGAACTTAGTGGCATCGTTTAAGTCGAATTTTTTTCGATAGGAAGCATAATACCCAACCAATAAGGTTACAATAATAGGACAAAGAGCACTAACTACTTTATTTAACATAATAATTTCCTCCTGTGTTGAACATTAGATTTTTTCAGAATATTAATTAGCTATTCTGGACATGTTCAACATAGGATGCAAGGTCAAAGTTTCCGGCAAATTCTGCAAGGTGAACTAAGTTACGTAAGAAATCATGAGTTGAAGCTTCATAGTGATACTTAACACCTAAATCATAGATGTAACCATTGATGTAATCAACTTCGGTTGGCCGCCCCTTTGAAAAGTCTTGGTACATTGATGGATAGTGAAGGGGATTTCCAACTTCACTAACGTACTTAACCGTTTCCCATTCATCTTCACGAGTCCCTAATAGTTTAATGTTTGCTCTTTCACAAACATCGTATGCTTCGTTAATTAATTGACGGGATAACTTTTCAGCAGTTGGTGATTGAATGAATTCACCCATTGGAATCTTCATCATCGTACAGAGGGTGTTAACAACTGAGTTAAAGATGATCTTTGATAATAAAGTCCCCATAAAGTTAGTGGTTAACGTTGGGTTTAAGTTCGCTTTTTGAAAATCATCCATAATTTGATGGGTAGTATCGTCAGGCTTTTCAGTTTGGTTAGCGAAGTGCATTGAACCCGCACCAGGCTTACCAATAAAATCAACATCCCCAGGCTTGTTAAGAACGGTTCCGATTAGAGCAGTTCCACCGATCACCTTATCTTCGGCGAAGTATTTATCGAACTTTTCGATATGCCCCATTCCGTTCATTCCACTAACGACGTATTGCTTGTCTGTGAAGAAATGAGCACATCTTTCTAACATCTCAGACAAGCCCATCTGCTTAGTAAATACTATGTATGCATCAGGATTGCCCTTATATTCTTCAGGGAAGTAAATATTAACTGGAACTAAATGGCGTCCTTGACCGTCTCTTGAGACATAAACGCCACCTTGTTCCTTAATCTTGTTTACTTCTGGTTCCCAATCATCGACAAAGTCAACTGGAAAACCAGCCTCCTGTAGTAAAACACCGATTCTTAATCCCATGGCTCCAGCGCCTAAAACTGTATATTTCATAAAAGTCACTCCAATCTAATTGATTTTTAATAATTCTATCACTTTCAAATTAAATTGCAACCTTTTTATTAGAATGAACTTTATATATAATAATTAAATAACGGAGGAATTGGTTATGAAATCTAATCAAATTGATTTAGTTAAGCACTTTTTTGGCGATCGGCCGACAGAGGCGATCACTGAAGATTGTCTGGGGCGTAAGTTAATTTATAACGGGCCATTTGGTATGGTTTCCGTATATATTGTTGAAGCTGAGGCGTACCTTGGTGAAAATGATTCTACTGCACACGCTTATCAAGGGCGAAGGACGGCTTCTGTTGAACCGCTATATGGTGAACCTGGAACTGTCTATATTTATTCCATTCACGGACGGTATTTATTTGACGTGGTTACCCAACAAAAGGACGTTCCACAGGGGATTTTGATTCGTGCTGGAGAACCATGTTCTGGAATCGATATTATGAATAAGAATCGAGCTAAACACGGCAAGGACTTAACCAATGGCCCAGGCAAGTTGATGGAAGCATTTGGAATTCAAGATATGAAAATGAACCAGTTATTTGTAAATGATTGTCCCATCAAAATCGATCTAAATGATCGAAAAATGCCGCAAAAGATAGGAACGGGTGCTAGAATTGGAGTTAACCAAAACGGTCCCTCCGCTAAGTTACCGCTTAGGTTTTATGTCGCTGGCAATCCATATGTTTCTGGAATGTTAAAGCGGGATGTTTTACCTAATAACGGTTGGCAAAAAAATAAATAAATTAAGGAGAATTGATCAATGCGATTATTACACACTGCAGATTGGCATATCGGAAGGCGTTTGCATGGATTTGATCTAGAAGCAGAACAGCGCAATGCGTTTGCTCAAATTGAACAAATTGCAAGGGATGAGAAAGTTGACGGCATTATAATTGCTGGTGATTTATACGATCGTAGTTTACCATCAGAACAATCAGTTCAATTGTTGAACCAAATGTTGAAAAAGTTGAACCTAACCGATCAGCTCCCGATTTACGCAATTTCAGGAAATCATGATAGTGCAACACGTTTATCGACGGGTAGTGAATGGTTCAGAGATACTAATCTGTATATCAATACTAAGGTGGCTCAGGCTTTTTCCCCAATCGAGTTTTCAGACGTGCAGTTATTTTTATTACCCTTTTTTGAACCGTTTGAAGTCCGTCAATATTTTAACGATGATTCAATTCAACATGTTGACCAAGCTTTCGCTGCAATTATTGATGAGATGAAAAAAAGTTTTGCACCTAATAAAAAACACGTCTTAGTTTCCCACTTCTTTGCTGCGGGTAGTGCGACCACTGATTCTGAGACTCGGTTAACCGTGGGGGGCTTAGCAGCAGTTCCGACTGCAATGCTTACCGATTTTGATTATGTAGCATTAGGCCATCTTCATGGGAAGGATGCAATTCATGAAGCGCGGATTCAATATAGTGGGTCTCCTGTTAAATTTTCGCTGTCTGAAGCTAATCAACAAAAGGGAATATTTATCGTTGATACAAATGATGTAACCAACCGTCAATTCTTTCCAATTTCACCATTGCATGATGTTAAACAGTTAACTGAATCTTTTGAAACATTAATGGATCCTAATTACTATCAAGATATAAATCGGGATGATTACATTGGGATTAGCATTACTAATCAAAATCAAATTGCAAATATGATGGCGCAGTTACGGAAAATTTACCCCAAAATTATTGAACTAAAACGTCAAAATGGTTATGAGATGGCCTTTAAATATAGCGGTGAAAGTGCTAAACAGATTAGATCCGCCGATCCGTTAGAATTGATGAAGCGATTCTATCGTAAAATAGCTAAGCAGGAATTAACTGAGAATCAGTTGAAGTGGGCCCAAGCGGCCCTTAAGGATGTTCAAAATGGGGGTAAGGATAAATGAAACCATTAACTTTAAGATTAAAAAATTTTGGACCATATGAAGATGAATTGATTGATTTTACCCAACTGAATAAATCATTACTTTTTTTAATCTCGGGACCAACTGGTAGCGGAAAAACGACCATTTTTGATGCAATTACATTTGCACTCTATGGTGCTGGCGCTAGTGATGATCGCTCTGTTGAGCAAATGCGTTCTGATTTTGCTAATCCTAATTTAGAGACTTCTGTTGATTTTAAATTTGAGCATCAAGGAACGGTGTATTTAGTTCATCGCGAACCAAAACAGTTACGAAATAAGAAACGTGGAGACGGACAAAAAGAATACGGAGCGCTAGGGCGCTTAAAAATTTTTGAAAATGGTATTGAAAAAGCCGAGATTACTAAGCTACAACAAATTAACCTCAAATTAAACGACGTATTACAGATTAATCGCCAACAATTCATTCAAATTATTCTATTACCACAAGGAGATTTTAAAAATTTCTTAGATGCTGATAGTGCTGATAAAGAAACCGTCTTACGGCGGATTTTTAAGACGCAATTATATCAAAAATGGGGGGATAATTTAAAAGAACGATTAAAGGTTGAAGCTAATCAGAATAAAGAATGGGAATTAGCGATTGAAAAGGACCTTAGTAGTATTGATTGGCAAACTGCTGATAGTGAATTTCAGGAACTAAGTTTTGGACAAAAAATTGAAATTTTGAAGCAGCAAAGGACATCTGAATTGGGGAAACTTAATGATGATGAAGTTAAAATGCACAATGCGCAGTCGGATTATGATGGTTTAAATCAGAAAATAAATGCTGCCAAAAAAATTAATGAACAGATTGAAGAATTAAATGATTATGAACAACAAAGAGTAGCCCTGTATGCCAAAAAAGCTGCTTTTATTCAAATAGAACAGCAAATTAGTGAATTGGAATGGGCTAAGAATCAACAACCTACCAATCAAAGAATCAAAGAAATGAAAGATCAGATTGATAATTTAAACCTGAAATTGGCTAGCGTAGATCAAGAACTAACAACGAAAAAGCAAGCACGAGCAACGCTTGATTCTGAAAGCCAGGAATTAGCTAATGATTTGCAAGATCAAAAAAGACGAACTGATCAGCTTTCCATTTATAAACAACAAAGGCCACTTTTTGAAAAGCACCAATTGAAACAAAACGAGCTAAAATCAGCTTTGGCAGAAGCAACAAAAATCCAATCAAAGATTGATGAATTATCCGATCAGCAAAAAGATTTAACTCAAAAAAGGCAAGCTAATGCTGAAAAAACAAGTAAATTAAATACATTAAGGGAAGATCAACTCCGAATTGAAAATCGAATTAACCAATTAAAGCCGCTTGTTCCAAGAGTTGCGCAGTTAAATGCCCAAATTAACGATTTAAATCGTTTACAAAATGAACTCGACCATAATCAATCTCAAATTAAAGTTGCGCATACCAATGTTCAAAATTTAAAAGCCCATTACGAAGCATTGAATAATGATTTTATAACTAATCAAATCTTAGTTCTTTCTAGCAAACTAAAGGATGGGGTTCCCTGTCCGGTTTGTGGTAGTATTCAACATCCTCGTCCCGCTGAAGATGTTGAAAATAAAAATATTACTGAAGAGTTAGTGAATATTGCTAATGATGAGTACCATCAAGCTGAGCAGAAATTGACCGAACTTAAATCTAAGGTAAGCGAGCAAAGTGGTCAGGTTGCTAAGCAAAATGATGCTATTGAAAAGATTAAAAATGGAATAATTAGTGAAACTAGTCGGCTGACTACAATCCAGAATACTATCACTGGAACCGAGTTAGATACTGTAATCAATGAACAATTAAGGACAGCCCATCAATCCCTTAATACCAATCTTGAACAGATACAGGAATTAGATCAATTAACTAAATTGGATTCTAAAATGCAAATAGAGCTTTTACAATTAAATGATGAGTATGATGAATTTGTGCAATCTAAAAATCAAAGTGATATGGAAATTCAAACTATTCGAACGCAATTAATTGATATTAATAGTAGTATGCCTAATGAAATTAAGGATTTAGATTCATTGGATGCTAAAGTAAGTGAATTAAAAATTGCCATTGATGATTATCAAAACAAAGTTAATCAGCTTAATCAAAGAAAAACTGATAATCGTGAATCAATCGTTTCATTAGAAACACAATTAAAAAAACTGCAAGATGATGTTGATGGTTTAAAAAAGGATTACCAAAGTAAAAAAGCGTATTTGGATGCGCAAATTTTAAAATATTTTAAGGATAATGATTATGACAAATTCATTCATTTATTAAGCCAGGTAGATGAATTAAGTATGTTACAAGCAAGGGTTACCAAATATCACCGTGACGTTGATTTGGTCGAAAATAACATCGTTACTTATCGAAAGCTAGTGGGGAATCAAAAAACCGTTGATTTGATTCAAGCGAATGCAAAGTTAACCCATTTAAATCAGATTGTAGTTGATTTAAAGAATCAATATCAGCAAAAACGGGATGCCTTTAACTTAAATGACACGCTTTTAAATCAAGTTATTAATAGCTATAACCAAATTGGTAGCCAAGCACAAAAACTAAATGAATTAACCCTTCTTTCCGAAACTGTCAATGGGAAGGGGGATGCTAAGTTAAGCTTAGAACGATATGTATTAAGAGCTCAACTAGTAGAAATTTTATTAGTAGCGAACCAATATCTGGATGAACTAAGCTCGAATCGCTATCGATTAAATTTACATGAAGGAATCGGTGCTAGTCAAAAAGATACGGGCCTTGAAATTGATGTTTTTGATGATAATGTTGGTCAATCACGTGGGGTTAGTACGTTATCCGGGGGCGAAAGTTTTATTGCGTCTTTGAGTCTGGCATTAGCATTAGGAGAAGTCATTCAAAATGAGTCTGGTGGAATTAGTATTGACACCTTATTTATTGACGAAGGATTTGGTTCTTTGGATCGCGAAACATTGCAGACAGCAATGGAAGCACTTGCAAATATTGAATCTTCAGACAGAACGATTGGGATTATTAGCCACGTTGCCACTCTTCAAGAACAAATTCCAGTTCAACTAAGGGTAACACCGCTAGGGCAGGGACGTAGTAAAACTAACGTTGTTATCCCGTAAGGAGATGAATACTATTAAATTACTACTTTTCTTTAGGCAACAATTGCATGGCTATACGTTAGATAACCGAACATTATGGTTATTGACGGGGACGATCTTAATTGCTTCGATTGTTACGATCATCATTATTTTATTAAGGAATCGAAAATAGGCATTAATTTGTAACTACATTGAAACACTATTATTTAATGATTAGGATTAGAATATAATGGGGTGATTATATTAATGAAAACTAAATTGATGTTAACTGTACTTGGAATGTCCATTTTATTAGCAGGATGTTCGAGTGAGAGTAGTGACGGTCAATTTTCTGGCCACTCAAAGGGGATTACAGTTGCAGTTAATCGTTCTAAAAAAGAGGCTAAAAGTCAGTCTGAAAGAAATAATAATATGCTTAGGACTGCTGATTATCAAAAAATTGATTCCGCAACGATTCAAAATGCGTTGAATAAAGATCAAATTGCTAGTGCCAAGGCGCAGATTGCCAATAAAAAATTGATTATCAATGGAGCGGTTAAAACCATTGGTAAGGTTAAGGATAACCAAAAATCAATGGTTATTACTTCTAAAGATCAAACATACCTAGTATATGGAAAACCAGTTGTTTTCAATAAGATTAAGCTAGGTGATCATGTTAAAATTTATGGGAATGGATTAGCTTTAATGAATAGTAAAGCTAGTGAGTTTGGGATTAGCTCTGAAAATATTAATAGCAAGACCCTACTTTTTGATGCTAATCAAATTAATAAATAAGTGATTTTATCTCCACTATTCTATGTATAAAATCCTTAATCCATACTTTGACTTTATGGATTAAGGATTTTTTGGTGAATATTTAATCATATTTTAAATGACTTTGTTCGCATTAACTTTTTTCAACATCAGTGGACCACTGAGAGGTTATTTTTCCTCGTAATTTTTAAATGATAGATACAATTGCATAATTGGGAACTTGATAATCGGAATCCCAACGGTAATTAAAATTATAAACATGCCCTCTAGTAATAATGGCTTATTAGTAAGAAATTTAACATGCACACTCCACAGGGCGATAAAGGCAATCGTTAGGATTAATGTTCCTAATAATTGGGCTTTCCAGAAGATCCAATTAAATTTTTGTATTTGATCAAAGCTATACCAACCGATGATGAGGTGAGAAAAACCAGCAGTTAACCAGATTGCTGAAGCAACAACGCACAGATTGATTATAAACATCCTCATAATCATTCCCCCTTAAATTTACAATTTTTTTACATTTCATTGATTTAATTATAGTATGGATAATTGTATAATTAAATGATTGAGTTAAAAATAATGAAAGGAATCAATAACTTGCGATTAAAAAGTGGTTATCCATACATAATAATACTAATAATTGCATTAGTGATTTTGTACCCGCAAGTGCATTCACATGCTTTTATTTATGGAGTAGATTCTGCGTTTCATATGAATCGATTCTATGATACAGCAATGCAAATAAAAACGGGTCAATATAGTTATTTTCAATCTTTTTTTGGCTTTCAACAATCTGGTCGTGTTGTCAATGCTCTTTATGGTCCCTTATTTGCTTATTTTAATGGATTGCTATTGTTATTAGCAAAGACTTGGTATCGTTACCAAATTTTAAGTTCCTTCCTAGTTTTATTTATTAGCGGTAGTTTGATGTATCGTTTAGCAGTTAAAAATAATATTAAGAACTATGTTGGGATTTTTATTGCGGTAATTTATATGATGTCTGATCCAGTAATGGCGTGGATCGTTGGACAACAATTTACTGGATGGGGAGCAGCTATTTTGCCGCTATCTTTATTAATGGGCACTGAAATGGTTCGTAAAAGGCGAATATCAGTTATTAGATTAGCAATTGCAATGGCACTTTTATTACAGATCCATGTTATGACATCACTGATGGCAGCGTTAGCCTTGATTCCATTTTTCTTTGCAGCTTTGTATTTATCAACACAGCGCCTAAAGTTGATTTATCAGTTATTGTTATCCATTGGTTTAACACTAATATTAACTGCAAATGTTTGGGGTGGAATGTTAGAATTATCAACCTCTAATAATTTGTTACCAGTTGCACCTGGGATTAATGTAAGTGTTACTGCACCACGGATAGCTGGTCAATCACAGGCAGTATTGGCAAGTGCTGCTAGTACAGGGGTTGGTTCTGGTTTAAATACGCTTGGTGTTAGTGCAGCGTTTTTATTTATTTTAATATCGATTGGTTTATACTTAGTGTTTAATTTTAAGCGGGTGCAGGGTTTAGTATGGTTAGTTACGGGAAATGGAATTTTATTTTTGTGGATCGCTTCAGATTACTTTCCGTGGCACCATTTAGCGGATTGGATTCCTTCCGTTGACTATATCCAATTTCCATCACGATTTTTGGTAGTTGCAACGGTCTTATTATTACTAGCGTTTGGGATGTGCTTATCTAATCTGAATCATTCTATTATCGTTAATTGTGGTAAAGTTATTTTTGCAGTTTTTATTCTTATAACTTTCAATCGAAATGTGAACCATGAAATTCAAAACGGAGTGAATACCTATCGGTCCAAGCAAGTGGTATTACCAGATCGTAATTTAACGGTTAGCCCCGATAAGCCTGCTAAACTTAGAGCCATGTTTAATGATGATAATTTATCTGATGCCATTAACGCTTTTAATAAACCCACTCCTGATTACCTACCGTTTTTTGTTAAGATTAGTCCAGATCAGTATTGGGTGTACCATCCATATCACCTTTATAAATCACAAATTTTGACTAATCTATCCGTTCAAGATAAAAAAACTAAACAGAAGATGGCACCCATTAAAAAAACTGTAAACAATAATGCGCTAGATATTTCTTGGACCAATCCACTGGATCATAAGTGGTGGGTTTCCATTCCAGTTATCAAGTATGCTAATACGATAGTAGAAATGAATGGCAAGAAGGTAAGCGTTGATACATCAACGATCGGTAAAATATTTATTGATTCTAAGCCAGGAATTAATCATGCTAAAATTTATTATCAACCAACCACATGGTTCAACATGGCAGTGTTGATGATGGGATTCGGTTGGGTGGTTTTGATTGGTTATCTAATTTTGAATTGGATCAAAAATTATTAAAAAAAAATAAAAATAATTCAAAATTAGATTGATTCTAATCAAAAAATTTTGTAATATATGAAATAAATGAGCCATATTCATTTGAAATGTTACTGACATAGAAAGGTTGGTATTTAATTATGAAGTTAAAGGATTTTAAATCACACATTATTAAAATGATTGGAACCCCTCTCAAATTTAAACGGACCAAGAATAATTTTTTAATTATTTCTACTAATTCTGGAATTATTAACGACAATTCACATACTTTACTTACGATTAACATGAATAAAAAAAATAAATTTACAATTATTGAAAAATTGAGTAATGACATTAGCGAATACATGGCAATTGTTCAATTAGTCGTCATGTTTGCTGATACAGAACCAAGTGATCGAGAAGATGTTACTAAAAATATGAAACTAGTTAATTAGTTCCTAGTGGTTAAATTAAAAGCCAGCCTAACTTAAGGCTGGCTTTTTTAGTTTAAAATAACTGTGATATACTAACTTTCGTTACTTAATTTTAGAAAGCGGGCCTTAATAATGAAAAAAGTCGAATACTGGCGAAGAAATTTAAACGTGTTGTGGTTCGGTAATTTTATTGCTGGTATCGGGTTTAGTTCTATCAGTCCCTTTATTGCACTGTTTATTGGTCAATTGGGGCATTATGGTAATGAACAAGTATCTTTGCTAAGTGGATTGGCTTTTGCAGCCCCATTTATTGTAAAAATGTTTGTGTCTCCGCTGTGGGGAATATTAGCTGATCGGTATGGCAGAAAGCCAATGTTGTTAAGGGCATCATTAGGGATGGCCATTGTGATCGGTTCGATGAGTTTGGTCACTAATGCGTATGAGCTAATTGGTTTAAGGTTGTTACAGGGGGTTTTTGCAGGATTTATTAGTAATGCAATTGCATTAGTTGCCGCAGAAACACCATCTGAGCATATTGGTCAAGCTTCTGGTAAGATATCGACTGGAAATGTATCTGGAACTTTAATTGGACCATTGATTGGTGGTTTGATAGCAACTAGTTTTGGCTATCGATTTACGTTTTTAATTACGGGTCTTGCAATGCTATTAGCATTCTTACTTAGTTTATTTTTGGTGCATGAACATTTTAAACCGATTGCTAAGGGTGCCAATGAGAAAAGTCCTCATTTCTTACAGGGCATTTCAACAGCTAAGGTAATCATTGCGATGTTTTTAACGACCTTATTTGTTCAGGCCACTAATAACTCTATTTCCCCAATTTTAAGCTTGTACGTTAAACAACTACTACCTACTTCCACATCAATAGCCTTATTTGCAGGGGCTATTCAATCAATTAACGGAATTACGATGATCTTAACTGCCCCATTCTTTGGTAGGCTCGGCGATAAAATTGGTGCTAATAAAGTATTGATGTTTGGATTATTCTTTGCCACGGGGGTGTTCTTAGCTACTTCGTTAACCCAAAACATTTGGGAACTAGGCATCTGTCGTCTTTTAGTGGGGGTATCAGATGCCGCATTACTGCCAATGGTTCAAGCAATGTTAGCAAAAAGCAGTCCAAAGGATAGGATCAGTCAGGTATTTAGTTGGAACCAGAGTTTTCAAGCCGCTGGTAACGTGTCTGGACCGATGATTGGTTCTTCAGTAGTATTATTTGGTGGCTATCGAGGTGTTTTTATCGCAACAGCAATCATAGCTAGTGTTAATTTATTAATAGTTCGTAAACTTAGTAATGGTTAAATGGTTATTCAAATTTAATGATAAGTTTTTTACCTTTAATTTACTAAAAATTTACAGTAATTATTGTATAATAATAAATGATTTAATTTAATCCCCTGGGGCGTAGACTTTTTGGTTTACGTCCCCTTTTTGATTGCTAAAGAATTGACATTTAATATAACGAGACTAGAATATTAGCTAATAATTATGCAATATTATGTTTTTTAATCATTATGGATGGAAGGGGTGATGATTGCGTGGAACAAAGAGAGCAACTAGATATTCTTAAACACTTAGTTAACACTAATACCGTTGCTGATAATGAGGCGATGATTGCTAAATATATCAAGGGCATTTTTGATAAGCATGGAATTAAGAACCAATTAGTCGATCAATTTTCTGGGAGAGCGAATTTGGTAGCTGAAATTGGGAATGGCCATGGCCCTAAGTTGGCTTTTGCAGGGCATGAAGATACCGTTCATCAGGGGAACGATAGCGATTGGCAAACGCCACCATTTGACGCAACGGTTAAGGATGGGGTTATATATGGCCGTGGAGTGACTGATATGAAGGGTGGTTTGGCTGCTCAAGTAATTGCAATGGTCATAATTGCAGATTCTAATGTTGAGCTAAATGGTACTTTAAGATTTATGGCAACGATTTCAGAAGAATTGACGCAAGGCGGTGCGCATTTATTAAGTGAAAAGGGGTATGTTGACGATTTAAATGCGATGATAATTGGGGAGCCGACTGGTGTACCAATTAAAGATCTTCACAGCTATTTTAATAGTGGTGGTAATAATACGAACTCTGAAAATCTAAATTTGTTAAGCGGCTCTTCGCATTTTGAACAACACTTTATCGTCGATGCGCATAAGGGAGCATTAATTTATAAAATTGAGAGCTTTGGTAAGGCTGCCCATAGTTCTACTCCTAAGTTAGGAGTTAGTGCAATTGATAATTTATTTGAATATCGTGTTGCTGAACACAAACTATTTGATAGTTTGAAATCGTCAGACGATGATTTAGGATCAACTATATATACTCCAGATATTTTTGTTGGTGGCAAGCAAGTAAATAGTATTCCTGACTATGCTTATCAAGAGGTAATGGTTCGGACGATTCCGCAATTATCTAATGATCAGATTATTAGTAAACTAAGAACGTTAGTTAATTTATTTAACCAACAGTTAAATTTCAAATTAAAGTTAACGGTTGAATTTAGTGGCGATCCTGTCAAAAGCAATTCCAATGCTGAGATCATAAAAATTGCAAGGCAATTTGCGAATAATGATTTAGCGGAGCAGTTATCATTACCCTTAATGCAAATTTCAATGGGGACCGATGGCTCTCAATACAAGAAGCGCAACCCAAATTTGGACCTAATTGTTTTAGGGCCCGGTAATAACACTGCGCACCAAGCAAATGAATGGATGGATCTAGATTCATATTATCGATTCATTAAATTATATTATGATATTGCTGTAGCATACTTAAAGTAGTTTATGATTGGAAGAAAGTAAATAAGATATGAATGAGATGGAAGCTAAACATCACGCTAACTTAATACTTAAGCGATTGCAACCTTGGTTCAAAGGTCTTTTTAATACTAGATATCGTTTAATTTTGGTAAATGATCAATATGATCGTTGCTATAATTTTTATATGGAAATTAGCCGAAATCAAACGCTTACTAGGGTGGTTCCACTTCATGAAATTGATGATTACGACATGAATGCGTTGTTTTTAATTTTAAGATTTTTAAATCAAGAGTGTCACCTGTCGATTGAGTTTCGTAATTTCACAGCTCAAGAGGTAATCATTTTGAAACACTACTTCCACTAGGATATTATTAAACTGATTTGATATAATGGAAATAACTATTTAATGGGGGTGATCTTAATGATTACATTAGCTGGTACAGTTGGTTCTGGTAAAACATCATTAGCGCAGAAGCTAGCAGAACATTTAGATACGGATGCTTTTTTGGAACCCGTTGAAAGTAATCCAATTTTACCAAAGTTTTATGCAAATCCAAAAAAGTATGGTTTTCTTTTACAAATTTATTTTTTGAATAAACGATTGGAAATGATTAAAAAGGCGCAGACTCATCATAACAATGTTTTAGATCGTTCAATTTATGAAGACTCCGTTTTTACAGATGTTAACTATAAATTGGGTAATATTAACTTAACTGAAAAGAACGTTTATGATAGCCTTTTGAACAATATGATGCAAGAAATACCAAATTCCAACCGTAAGAAAAAACCAGACTTATTGGTTTTCATTGATATTGATATTAATCACCAATTAGAGCATATTAAACGGCGGGGCCGTGAGTTTGAACAGGTTAATAATAATCAACATTTATTGGATTACTATCAAAAATTACAGTTAGCATATCAACGTTGGTATGATAGTTATCGTGAAAGTCCTAAAATGAAGATTAATGGTAATCGTTATGATTATGTTAATAATCCTGATGATTTAACTGAAGTACTTAGACAGATTGAATATCACGTTGTTAAATAATTAGTTTTGACTAATTTTATGCATTATAGTAGTATTGATTACGTTATAATAATTTAAAGTATAAATATTAATGGGGTGCCGATTGTTGGCTGAGATTATACCCATGAACCTGATCCAGGTAATGCTGGCGATAGGGATTAATCATAATTCAACCATAATAATCTCTATCTATTTAGATAGGGATTTTTTATTTTGGGACACTGTTATTTATTTATACACAGGAGGATGAAGAATGGGTCAACAAAATCGAATTCAAAAGGTAACGATTTTGGCAATTATGATTGCATTGGATTTTGTGCTATCACCGATTTTCAGAATTGAAGGGATGGCACCAATGTCTAGTGTCTTAAACGTTACTGCTGCAGTAATGATGGGGCCAGTTTATGCAACGGTTATGGCAGTCGTGTGTGCATTGATGAGAATGTTATTTTTAGGAATCCCACCATTAGCATTTACTGGGGCTGTCTTTGGAGCATTCTTAGCTGGAATATTATACTTATATAAGCGTAATACCTGGATGGCAATTATTGGGGAAGTAATTGGCACTGGGTTAATTGGCTCACTAGCATCATATCCAGTAATGGTTTGGTATACCGGTACACATAGTCAATTGTTTTGGTTTGTATTTACACCTCGCTTTTTTGGTGGGGCAATTTCAGGATCAATCATTGCATACTTGATTCTCCTTAAGTTAGTAAAAACAAATCAATTTAAAAGGATTCAACGGTTATTCTTCAAAAATTAATTGCATTAAAAATTAAAAGCGTAGCTATGTCATTCATAGCTACGCTTTTTTGATGCTATTTAATTTGGTGTCTACCATTAATTGACAATTGGAATATTGACATTGGTATGGTTATTACCATTTTGAAATTCATCATTGTTAATTGAATAGAGCACCTTGTTATTACTTGCATTTCCGTTGATAACAACCTTGGAGTTTGATGTAGCTCCGTCAATTGTATCTAATTTAATCGTGTTATTATTGCCCCCCATAATTAACTCACGGGTGGCCTCAGATTCTTGTTCTGAAGTGAGGTGATTTCCTTGAAGGACATTATTATTTCCTGAGATGTAAACATCTCCGATTTTTTTATCAAAGCCCTTTGGATTGTCCTTATCACCACGAATATAAATCGAGTTATTAGATAGGGTGTTATAGTTCCCAGTAATATAGATTGCCCGACTATAGTATGATTGAATGTTATTGTTTGAAATCATAACATGATCACCGTTATTAACTTCAACATTGGTGAATCCATCTGGATAAATGTTGTTATTGGAGATATTTGCAGCATATGGATTGTCTAATTTAACAGAAATACCACCAGGTTGAGCACCGATAAAGTTATTAACAATTTTAGCTTGCTGTGACGCTCCTAGCAATTGGACACCATTGGTCAACTCTGAAATCCAGTTATCTCTGATATCTGGAGTATCGGCACCATTTAAGGTAATTCCGTAGGTAGCGTTTTTCATTGCTATATCATGAATTTTTAACCCATCAGAATCTTGTGGACCGCTTATTAGCGTTTGAATGCTGTTAGGATTATTACTACCGATCATATTGAGATGGTCAATTTCGATTCCGCTGATTCGAGGTGACTTGTTAGCAACCCCAATTTGAATCCCCGTCGTGTTACCATCAGCGATGATTAATCGACTACCACCCCCTGTAACCAACGTACCGTTTTGAGAATCAACATTAGAACGTAATCCCGCATTGATTCCTTTGATGCGAACATGGTTACTATCAATAACTACTGGTGTTTTAAGATAAAAGTCACCATTTGGAATTAAAATGGTTCCACCAGAAGATGGCATCTGGGAAATAATCTTGTTAATGATTGCTCCAGAATCAGTATTGGTATCGCCGCTTTTAACGCCGTAATCAGTTAATTTGTAGTAAACATCAGATAGGGCATCTTTACCATTTTGACCAGGATCACCCTTTGGGCCTTGAGCACCAGTGTCACCCTTTGCCCCATTTGCTCCAGTATCTCCCTTTACTCCTGGAGTACTCGTCCCAGCAGCACCGATGTCCCCCTTAGGGCCTTGTAGACCAGTTGCACCGATGTCTCCCTTAGGGCCTTGTAGACCAGTTGCACCGATGTCCCCCTTAGGGCCTTGTAGACCAGCAGTACCAGTGTCACCCTTAGGCCCCTGTAGTCCAGTAGCCCCGGTATCACCCTTAGGACCTTGTAGTCCAGCAGCCCCAGTATCACCCTTAGGCCCCTGTTGACCAGTCGCACCAGTGTTACCCTTAGCGCCTTGTTTACCTGTATCTCCCTTAGGTCCCTTCAAAAGTTTGATATTGGGGTGGTTATGTCGGGCTTTTTTTACCTTCTTTTGCTTATGATTTTTTTAACAGCTTTTTTAGCTGATTTTTTAGGTTCTTTCTTACTGTTTTTATGGGTTGCAGCATTAACGGAATCACCGTTACTATTTAAAGTGCCTCCAAACATTAAGAATGCAGTGGTTGTTGCTAACAATGTAATTATTTTTTTGACATTATTATTCAATCGCTGTGTTCCTCCATTTTTCATAATTAGTATGTATTGATCAATACATACTAATTATACTATTATTATAATTTAAAAGATATAATTATCTTTAATATTATTTAAACAATTGCTAACACTGTAGTACAATTTTGGATCAATTTATTAAATAAACAATACTTAATTTAAACTATTATATTAATAATAATTAGCCGTTCTTTTACCAAAAATTTACATAATTGGTTCTAAAATTAATTTTTGCGCATTTATTTTTACAAAAAAAACACATTTGTTTTACAACTTATCTAAATTAGAATGTTATTCTTGAAATCGTTAAGAAAAGTTAATGAATTTAACAATTCCATAAGGATAGGTGAGAATATTGTCAATTCAACTAAAGCATCTTGAAAAGAAATACGAAGGATCAGATACACCAGTTTTAGAAAATGTTTCTGCGCACATCGAAGATAATGAATTTTTTGCAATCGTTGGACCATCAGGTTGTGGGAAAAGTACATTACTTAGAATGATTGCGGGAATTATTCCCATCACTTCAGGAAGCCTGTATTTAAACGGTGAGGTCGCAAACGACTTAGAACCAAAGGATCGGAAATTATCAATGGTATTTCAAAGCTATGCTTTATACCCATTTTTATCTGTTTTTGATAACGTTGCGTTTGGCCTAAAGGCTCGTAAGCAACCAAAAGAAGAAATTAAAAAACGGGTTGAAAAAGCATTATCATTAGTCAACCTTAATGACTACAAGGATCGTAAGCCAAAGGATCTATCAGGTGGTCAAAGACAACGGGTAGCATTAGCACGTGCAATTGCCAATGAATCTAAAATTTGTTTGATGGATGAACCACTATCAAACCTTGATGCCCAATTAAGAGCTAAGATGAGAATTGAATTGAAAGAACTACAACGGAAATTAGGTTTAACTGTGATTTACGTTACCCATGATCAAGTGGAAGCAATGACGATGGCTGATCATGTAATGGTTCTTAACAACCACCATGTTCAACAAATCGATACACCACTAGGTGTGTACCAACAACCAGCAAATGAATTCGTTGCTTCATTCTTTGGAACGCCACAAATTAACTTAATTAGTGCTACTTATGAAAAGGGTTCCCTTAAGATGGATGAAGACTTCATTTTGGATACTGATGATTCATTAATCGAAGGCCACAAGTACAAGGTTGGAATCAGACCTAACCAAGTTAATATCAAAATTGATGTTAACAATGGAAACGCACAAGTAGTCAATGTATCACAACTTGGTGATCGGACCATGGTCGAAGCATTATTGGGGAACCAACAAGAAATTAGAATCGTTTTAAACGGTCAAGTTGATATTCGCCCACAACAATTTATTCAAATCGAAGGTGCAAATGGATACTTCGTTTTCGATGCTGATGATCGCAGCTTAGTGAGCGTTAAGAAGGGAGTTTTATTAAATGCTTAAGTCGTTTGAAGGAAATAATTTTAATAATGATGATGAAGTTAATAATTCTAAGACTTCCGAAACTTCAACTACTAAAAAAGCATTAAAAAAGCACAGTGATGCTTTATATGCCATCTTATTCTTGGGGCCTTCGATCTTATTGCTAGGGGTATTTGTTTTTTATCCAATGCTCAAGACCTTATATATGAGTTTGTTCTTGACTAATAACTTTGGGCAAACGACCATCTTTGTGGGGTTGAATAATTACATCTCACTGCTGAAATCAGCATCGTTCATTTCTAGTTTATTATCAACGTTTGTTTACGTGATTGCAGTCATGATTTTGACCATTGTTTTTGGTTTAGCATTAGCAGTTTTTGCAAATCAAAAGCTTCGTGGGATTCAGTTCTTTAGAACGATTTTCTCATCAACGATGGGGGTTTCAGTTTCCGTTGCAGCGATCTTCTTCCTATTTGTTTTCAACCCCACAAGTGGATTGTTAAATCAATTTGCAGGATTGGTACATTTACCACAACTAAATTGGATGACAGATCCTAATCTAGCAATGATTACCGTTATTGTCTCGACCGTTTGGATGAACCTTGGATTTACGTTCTTAGTTTTATTTGGAGCTTTACAAGCCGTTCCTCAGTCACTTTATGATGCAGCAGATATCGAAGGGGCATCTAAGCCATACCAATTATTTAAAATTACCATTCCAATGATTTCACCATCACTCTTTTTCGTCGGGATCGTTACGTTGATCGGGGCTTTCAAGAGTTTTGGGTTGATTGATTTAATGACGGCCGGGGGACCTAATAACGCCACTAACCTTTTGGTTTATAGAATCTATCAAGATGCATTCTTAAATGGTAACTATAGCCAAGCAAGTACTGAATCAATCGTATTGACCATTATCATTGCGGTTATGACCATTATTCAATTTAAAGTCTTAGAAAAGCGGGTGAACTACTAATGGATGTTGCAAATAATAGTCAAACAGACAGTAAACGCAAATTTAAGATTAGTAATGTTTTTCAATATTTACTTTTGATTATTTTAGCTTTGATCGTGATTGGGCCATTTCTATTAGGCCTTTGGACTAGTTTTCTACCTACTGATAGTATTACAAAGGGGTCATTAGCTGGTAAATTAACTTTTGATAACTACGCTACTGCGATTAATACAACTCCAGTGCTTAGATACCTATTAAATAGTTTTGTTGTTTCAGTAATTAGAACAATTGGCGAAGTCTTCTTCTGTTCACTAGCTGCATACGCATTTGTGTTTCTTAAATTCAAAGGTCGGAACTTCCTTTTCTTTGTTTTCTTAGCAACCATGATGCTACCATTTGAAGCTGAAGTAATTCCCAATTTCATGACTGTTAAGTCAATGAACCTATTGAACACTTACTCAGTAATGATCATTCCATTTTTGACATCAGCATTTGGGACCTTTATGTTAAGACAAGCATTCCTCCAAATGCCTAAGGATTTAAAGGAAGAATCAGATATTGAAGGCTTATCACACCTTCAATACTACTGGCACGTTGTATTACCATACTCTAAGATTTCATTATTAACCCTGGCAGCTTATAGCTTCTTATCGAGTTGGAATGAATATCTATGGCCAATGTTAACCACTTTTAGTGATAAATACAGAACCGTTCAAGCTGGTTTGAGACAAATGCAATCCACTGAAACATTTAATAACTGGGGAATGATCATGGCTAGTGCCGTTATCGTAGTTATTCCTACACTTATTATCCTATTCGCTGGTCAACATTTCTTTAAGTCTGGCTTAAACGATGGATCTGTAAAATAAGGAGGATTAACATGAAAAAGCGGTTATGGATCATAGGAGTTATTGGAGTTATTTTACTAGCCATCTTCGGAGTAATGGCTAGTTCCAATTCAAGTGCAGATGAGTCTGCTCAATCTGGAAATAGAACCAAGATTATTTTCTGGCACGAAATGACTGGAGCTGGTGCAGCTCAAATTCAACAATTTGCCGATAATTTTAACAAAAAGCAAACCAAGTATGAAGTTATCCCTGAGTATGAAGGAAGTTATAACCAAGCGATTCAAAAGGTATTACAAACTCACGGTACGAATGCTTCACCTGCAATCTTCCAATCAATGGACGTTTCAACTGGTCAAATGAGAAATGCAAACATCACGACGCCAGTTCAAAAGTTTATTGATCAAGATAAGTATGATATGAGCAAGATTATGCCCGCTGCACGTGCTTTTTACAGTAAGGGTGGCGAACAATTATCAATGCCATTCAATACTTCACAACCAACGTTATTCTATAATAAGGCAGTTTTTCGTAAGTATGGGGTAAAAGACTTACCAGTTGATCCTTCTTACGATGATATTGAAAAAGCGGCTAAAGAACTTACTGAAAAATCTAAGGGGGCCGTTAAAGGGGCAACCGTAGATGCTTATGGTTGGTACTTTGAAGAATTCATGGCTAATAGTGGTCAATCCCTTGCCAATGAAGAAGATGGTCATACTGGTTTCCCAACCAAGGTAAACTTTACGAACCAAGCAACCGTTAATGCAATGAACTGGCTTCAAAGTATGAATAAAAACGGTTCATTCATTAGCTTTGGCTCAGGAAGTACCTCAGCTTCAAACGAAATTGCTTCATTCCTTTCAGGAAAGCTTGGCATTATGCTACAATCTTCTGCATCAATGGGTCAATTACAATCTGCTTCCAAACCTGGTGACTTAGGTGTAACATACTACCCAAGACCAAATGGCCAAAAGGCGAATGGGGTTGCAATTGGTGGTGCTTCGATTTGGATTTCAAATGATAAGGATTCTACTACCCAACAGGGAGCATGGGAATTCATTAAATATCTAATGGAACCTGAAAATCAAGCTGACTGGCAAAAAGCAACTGGTTACATTGCCCTTAACAAGGATTCACAAAATGAACCAGTGTTGAAGGAACTTTACAAGCAACGTCCTGAATCACAAGTTCCAAGCAACCAACTTGCCAGAACTAAGCCTAACGCTACTAACTCAGGAATTTTAATGGAAGGGTTAGTTCAAATGCGGACCATTACGCAAAACGCAATGCAACAAATTTATGCTGGCCGAAATGTTAATGATGCATTGAAAGATGCTGAAAACCAATTTAATTCATATTTAGCACAGCATAATAAGGCTAACGGCTACACTAATAAATAGTAAAGAGGGAATTTAGATGAAAACAATGGTTTTTGCCCATCGTGGAATTCCAGTTCAAGAACCTGAAAACTCATTAAGTGGCTTTAAGTACTGTTTAGAAAACGGTGCCGCTGGGTTAGAGTTTGATATCCATTTAACTAAGGATAATGTTCCAGTCATCATGCATGATGAAAAAATTGATCGAACAACTGACGGTAGTGGATTGATCAATTCATATACCTATGAAGAATTAAGTCAATTTAAGCTTGCAAATGGTGAAAAGGTGCCAACCTTAGATGAATTTATTGAATTAGTTGAAAATAAGGATATCTGGTTGAATCTAGAGTTTAAAACCAATAAGATTCATTACCTGGGGATTGAAAAGATTGTTTTACAAAAGATGAATGCAGCGAAGCTTAAGCACCACGTCATCTATTCGTCCTTTAATATTGATAGTCTTCGTATTGCTAGAATGTTAGACGAAGACCAAGACTATAACTTTTTATTTGAAAAGAAGTTGAGTGATCCGCAACTTACCATGAAAAAGGAACATTTGAATGGTTTGCACCCCGGTTATTACATTCCAGGGCTTGAGGAACATGAAAGAATTTGGACGATTGATGATGCCGCTGAACAAGCTAAATTGTTTAAAGCAGGAGTGGCTGGTATCTTTACTAATGATTTTATTAGTGCTGAAGCATTAAAAAAGCAGCTCTTAACTGATTCAGTTCAATAATAGTTTGATTAATAACGATTCCTATTAATTTGGGATCGTTATTTTTTATGATAAAATAATTGCCAATAAATAGATTCCTGATATTACTTGGAGTAGTATAGGAAATACATCGTTCAATAATCTATTAGGTAGGCGTTTATTTTGAAAAAAAAGCAAAAACTATTAATTACATTCGGATTAGTGTTAATTACTGTCATTGCAATAACTAAAACCATCTCAATTAAAAGCAAGGGCCAAATTCCAGGAACTTATGTCAACGAACCATTTGAAATTAATGCCAACTCTGTTCAATTAAATGCTCCATATATCAGTCAAAAGGCGATTAAGGCATGGAATGGCTGTGAGGCAGCTAGTTTGTTAGCTGGATTGCAATCCAAGGGCGTCCTTTTAAAAACAGATTTACGAACTTTTTTGAAGCAAATGCCAAGAAGTAAGGACAATAATCCTTATAATGGATATGCAGGATCACCATATATCAAGCTGCAATCCAGCATTTTTCAATCAATCTTTCCCAAAGCACTTGCTAAGTGGGGGAATCGGTATCATTCCGTGAAGGATATTAGTGGTGCTTCTATAGATGAACTTAAGCATCAGGTCAAAATTGGCAATCCGGTTGTAACCTACATTGTTAGTTACTATTGGAAACCTAAGTTTCAGAAGTACTTTTGGGGAACTGGAATTACAAACAGTCACGTAGTATTGTTGGATGGATATGAAAAAGGGTACTATCATGTATCTGATCCAAACCGTGGCAAATATTGGGTTAAGGCTAATTTATTTGAACGCTCATATCAATATAAAAAATATGCTGTTGCAATTCAGTAAGGAATGACTGGGAATGGTCATTCTTTTTATTCCGACATTATTAGGTAAACCTAAAAAAATATTATGATATACCTTATATTGTGCCTCGTTTTATGTTATATTATTAGCGGTACCAGATTGTTTCTATCGATAGTTTGCTGATTTGTTAGTTAGCCATCTTGAATGGCTATGGATAGAGAGGATGATTAGAATGACAAAATCAATCTTAGCTGCTTTTGAAGATTGTGTTGATGTTAGTGCGGACGTACGTTCCGGTTTATCTAAAAACGTTTATTCATCAAAGTATTTGGGAATGTTCATGACAATGATCAATGATTTTGATAGTGGATATCGAGTGGTTGGCACTCAGTATTTTTTAGAAGATGTTGCAGCAAGGTACGCGCACAGTGATATCAACAATGAATCTGGAATTCGAAAAGGCTTGCTTGATTTGTTCGATCAATATTTTACTGACCGTCGAATAATCATTTTCGATTTGAATAAACCGTTTTTCCAAATGGTAGACCATTACTATTCTGATAACTTAGGCGGTCATTTTAAGCCTGCTAAGTATCGAAATTACGTTAATGGTTGTTTGCTAACCGATGCAATTAATTCTAATCAAGATCTTGAGTCAGCCATAAATAATTCCATTTTTCATGGGAATGCTAGTTGTCAGGATATTGAGGATCAATTAATTACGAATTAATTGAGGTCTTGAAATAAAAATGGGGGTAAAACTGATCGATTCATCAGTTTTACCCCCGTTTTTTATTATTAATTTAGAATCTTAAGATTATATTTTACGAACTAAAATATAAAATTAGTTTATAAATGAGACGATTGTTCGTATTTATAGTTGTTTAAAACGTTTAATTAGCATATAATGTTAGTAATTTAATGATAGGGGTGTTTTAATTATGAATCAATATCCACAAGCTTTAACTATTGCTGGTTCAGACAGTGATGGAAGTGCCGGAATGCAAGCAGATTTACACACTTTTCAAGCTTTAAAGGTACATGGAACGTCTGTGATTACAGCATGTGTTGCAGGAAACTCTTATGGAATTCATGATAGTGTTACAATGCCAACTTCATTTATTGCGAATGAATTTAAAGATTTGGCTGATGATTACCAAATTCGAGCATCAAAAACAGGGATGCTGAGTGATAGTGAATTAATCAACACGGTGGTTGAAAATTATACTAAGTATGATTTTGGACCACTGGTTGTTGATCCAGTAATCATTACTAAGCATGGCGCAATGCTTTTAGAACAAGAAGCATTCGATACTTTAAAAGAAAAACTGATTCCATTGGCAACAATAATCACTCCTAACTTTTATGAAGCCCAAAAGTTAGCTGAAATGGAAATTAACAGTAAGGACGACATGCTAACTGCTGCTAAAAAGCTTCGTGAAATGGGTGCTAAGAACGTAATGGTAAAGGGACGTCATGATAGTGACGATCAAGATGAAGTTACTGACTTAGTATTATTAGAAGATGGTAGCCATTTCTGGCTTACAGGGAAGTACTTTTCTACTGATCGTAAGAATGGAACTGGTGATACCCTTTCTGCTGGAATTACTGCAGAATTGGCTAAGGGGACTGCGATCGAAGATGCGATTCGCATTGCTAAAGCATATGTTGATCGTGCGATTCAAAATGAAATTTTAGTAGGTCATAAATATGGTCCAATTAACCATTGGGCAACTGATGATATTAAATAAAAAAAGATGATGACCATTATGGTCATCATCTTTTTTATTTAGCAATGGTGGAACTAGGCCGATTACCAAAATCTAGCGAATCGCCAATCCCCATTCCAATTATTGAAACTTTTGTAAGATCTTTTTGAGCATTAACGTTTCCTCTAATTTTTCTTAAATTATCGGAAAGCTTATTTCCATCGTCACACTGGAAACTATGATTAATGTTTTTATAGAAAATACGGTTAAATTTAAGATAAAACATAGCATTTGCCCTAGCATCATTTGTTGATTTAGCAGCATCACGATCAGAATATACACTAAGTTGACTTCCTAGATCACTTAAAGAGCTAGGTCTACCATCTTTAATTAGTGCATTGATTAAGCTAGTCTTAGTAGATTGACTCAATAGTTTCATGTACTGGTTAACTTGGTAGTTAAAATACTTTTTGTTTTTAACTCCAGCATTATTAGTAACTCTGGCGGTTGCATCAGCACGTCCGTTGATCGTTGGTGATACGAAAAAACTAAATGCGCCAGTCAATAATACGGATGTCAATATAGTTTTGACAAATATTTTTTTCATTTTTAAAACCCCTTTAATTATTTTAGCTTCCGATATTAACATTTAAATTTTAAAAACTAATTATGAAGAAAACAACAATCGAAACGATGACAATAGCAATTGATTTTAAGTTAAAGGTTGCATTATGAACATTTTCCTTAGAAATGTAAGCATTTTGGTAATGATTAACTTTTTTATTATTTTCCTGAATAGCAGTATTTAAGTCACTAGTTTGATCTTCCACTTTTTGCTTTTTATTAATCCATTTACGAAGGGTCGCATCTTTCGAATTTTTCTTATTAAATACTTGCTTGTAGTGATAGTTAACAATGATTTTATCGTGTTTTGCAGCAGTTAAAGCCTTAGAGAGCTCCTTTTGCTTCTTGAGTAATGGTGGCAATATTTTATTAACAGTTGAATTATTATCCTGATAATTTTGTGAAAGTGCCTGTGAAACAGCATCATAACCGATCCTCGTTGCAAATAATACAATAATAATTAAAACCAATTTAATTAGCATCTTGAATGAAAAGATTGATCGAATGCTTTCATTTTTCATAATTATACCCTCTTGTAATCATTAATTTCAATTCTCAATTATACGCTGAAGTGGAATTAGTTTTAACCAATATGCTCAAAACTAAAGTCTTGCTTAAGCGATTGTTTAGAGTAAAATATAATAAAAGTTATTTACTCTTATTGAGAAACGGAATTTTTCAAATGTTAAGGGTTTATATCATTTACGTTAAGAAAAAGTTAATTACCAGACTTACTTACTTGTTATTAGTATAATAAAGATATTAATTATTAAGGAAAGGGTTTAAAGTTATGAAAAATAAGACCAAAAAGATAATTGGTTCATTGCTTTTCTCAGGGATGCTAGGTTTTATGACGCTATCTGCTCCCTTAAAAACTAACGCAGATAATACTACTTCAGGAAGTAGTGCTGCCTCAAGTGTTATTTCTAGTTCAAGTAGCTCCAGTAGTAGTGGATCAAGTAGTGCAGCTAGCAGTGCTAGTTTTAGTTCAGCTAGTTCTACTTCATCTAGTTCGCAGGCTAGCAGCACTAGTTCTTCATCTAGTAGTACCTCTTCAAGCAGTAACAGTAATAAAGTAACTTATACGGTTAAGACAGTTAATAACTATGTAATGAGAGTTATTAATAATGATTCTGTTAAAATTTGGGACACACCATACACATCTTCAAGTAAGGTAAGCAATAGAACTACTAATTTGAAGGGTAAATTGATTAAAATCATTCAAACAGCCAGTGGTTCTGATGGAAGTCTCTATTACCATATTACTTATCAAGGTCAAGATTTGGGTTGGATTTACAAGAGTTACTTAAGCTACACTGATGATTATGAAATGCCATATGTATATACTAGTCAGCTTTACCCCATTTATGCACCAAGTGGATGTGAAGCGGCAGCTTTGAAGATGGCATTAAGTACCAAGGGTGAAGCACTTAACATCCCACTAGATAAATTCATTAACTTAATTCCAAGAAGTTCTGACCCTAACAAAGGTTATAAAAACGATCCTTTTACTAAGGGTGCTGGAGCAACTATTTACCCTAATGCATTAGCTAATTTTGCTAAAAGATATGCTAGTGGATCAAAAGACATCACGAATACCAGCTTAAGCAATATTATTTCCAATGTTAAGCGGGGCAATCCGGTCGTGTTCGAAGGTTCTTGGAGAATGATCGTTAATTCTAAGTCCGATCACGTATTAGTGATTCTGGGTTACAAACCAGGTAAATTCTTAATCGCAGATCCTTACATGAGAAAGAATTCACCAAACAAGGTATTTTGGACTTCAACTAGTGATTTTCTAAAAATTTGGCATACTTCTAAACGTGGTAGCCGTGCAATGACTGTTATTTAATAATATGTCTTAGTTTATTTTTAGATTTTGTAATAAAATATTTTAAAATTAATAATAAAGAGACCAATAAATCGGTCTCTTTTTCATTTATATGCTAAAATAATATTATTAATATTATTGAAAGAGGGTTGTAGAGTGGATAACGATTATAATCAGAAATTATATCGAATCACTCGGGCGTTAAATCATCCTGTTCGAATTCAAATTTTATATTATCTATCTGAACACGGAAAAAGTAACGTTACGAATTTAGTTAATCAAGTGAATATTTCGCAACCAGCTGTTTCTAGACACTTGAGAATTTTATTTGATTCACAGTTGATTACCAGTAAGCAAAACGGTAAGGAAAAGGTTTATCAATTAACTGATAATCATGTCAAAGAACTGCTCCAAGTTCTTCATAATCATATTGAAGAACAAATTGATTAATCTTTTGCTTGAAAAATATATCAAAGTATGGTTATATATAACTATGATGATTTATTAAATAAAAAAAACTAATTACCAGGGCAATGGTAATTAGTATTATTATCTTGATTATAGTTCTGAAAACCAATTAACTTGCTTTTGGGGGCAGTAATTAAGTTATTTATACAGATGATTAGTTATTACGACAAACCAAGACGGTATTATTATACCATAATTTTATAATGTTTACCTAAAAGTCCGCAATTTTGCGGACTTTTTTGTTTTTTCTGATTTTATTATTAAACCATGATATTATTTAAGTAATAAGAATTGGAGGAATTATAAATGAAAATTGATTTTGATCTAAATCGCATAAAAGCACTACTCAATGAGAGTAAAGAATTACATAGTCAAGTTCGGATTTCTGATGATTTGATCGATCCTTTTGATCCTGAGATGCCTCATTTTAGAGTTGATGTTGATGGATGCTCTATTTTTGTTGGTAGTGATGAGGAAGATGAAAGTGTATTTACTTTTAAGGAGTTTGAATACCTTAAATCAATTAATTTTAACTTATTATCCAAAAATACTGAAAAACTTAATTTTGCTAAAAATATCCTTAGTAGTGAATTTGGAATTGAAATCGGTGAATTAAATGATGCTACTAAGTATGTAGATCAATTTAGCGAATCTGATGTTGTTAGTGGAATCTTACAAATGGTTGATGGCTTTGACTGGGTTCATCACTATGTAATGGCAAACGAAAAATTAATGTAGGAGCATTTAGATGGCTAGATCAAGAAGGGAACGTAAAAAAGGCAATCAACGATTCTCAGTTTCAATTAATGTTAATCTACCAACCGTATCATTAGTACTATTGATATTTTCGATAGTTGGTTTTTATATTGCTAATGATAGCTTGTTGATTATTTTAATTAGTTGGGGGATGTTGATCAGTGCCTTGATTTATTTAAATACATTTTGGCTAGGTGCAAAGGAGATTTTTGCTCAGCAGGTCGTTGATTTGAAAGTTAAACCTGATAGTTTAATTTTAATTCTTAATGGTAATTCTGAGCTCTTAATTGATCAAACCATCCAAAAATTAAAACAAAGTAGTATGGTTTCACTAGTTAACGAAAACTTTACGGAGCTACCATATGATAATGAATCATATGACTTTGTAATTGTAAATAATACATTTCAAGATATTAGACCACATGTGAAAAAAATGAAAGCTCTTCAAGAAGCAGCACGAGTGATAAAAAAAGGGGGACGGATATTGATTATTGAGCGGGGGTTGAATTCAAATCAATATCGTAGTTTTTTAAAACAGGCTGGTTTTAGTCGGATTTTAATTAAGAATGTTGGGCCCCTAGGTTGGTGGGCAGGACCTTGGTGTCCGACTAACGCCATTAAAGCTCAAAAATGGTAAAAAAAGGATGCAGATTAATCTGCATCCTTATTTTTTATCCTGGTCATTGTTATTTTGATTAGTGTTTTGATTTAATAGATCATTTTGACGCTTTTCTTCATTGAGCAATTCGATTCGTTCATTGTGAATGATGTCCAATTCATTCCTGATTTCGCCTAAAATTTCTAATTGCAGTTTTTCAATCTCAAAATTATGTGGCATTTGATTTTGATTTAATTGATCAAGTTTAGCATGCAGGATTCTTAATTCATTTTCTGACTTGATATTAACGTGGTAATCGTTATCTGCGCCTAAATGGTCACGGTGACTAGAACGATTTTGGCTCATCATGATGATTGGTGCCTGAATAGCAGAAATACAACTTAGTGCTAAGTTAAGTAAGATGAATGGATATGGATCAAAGTGAGCCCCAAATAGGTGGAACACATTGATGAACATCCAACTTAGTAAAAAGATGATAAAAGTTAGGATAAAGCTCCAGCTTCCACCGAACTTAGCAACTTGGTCAGCAACTTTTTGCCCAAATGTTTCTGAAGAATTAAGGGCTTTATTGATATCTCTAATTTGATAATCATTATCACGAATTGTTTTAGTTAATTTACGATCGATTTTTTCATTTCGGTGTTCATCATCGCGAATTAACTGATTCACCATTTCAACTTGGTACTTCAATAAGTGCTGATTACAAATAAAGTCACCATCGCTAGCTTTAGTGTAATCATGCTTAATATGACCAAGAATGGTTGAGTCGAGATCTTTTAGCAAACGCCCCTCATTTGATAGATATTCCTTGTTATCTACTAAACATTTTTTGACATTATTTTTCATTTTTTTCTCACCTAATATTATTGAATTATCACCATTGTAACACACATTAAATCTTTTTATGATTTCATTTTAAATGATTTAAATAAAAATTGTTGTTGACATTTGAAATATTTTAAATATAATTAGAAATATAAATTAAAGACCGATTAAAAGACAATGCGTGGAAGAGTAGCGGTTGGAATCAATTAAGTGAACCCTGTTAAGTGCGAAAGGGGATTGACGAATATCGTAAAAGTAATCCACAAGTCATAACCATGAATTAATTAGTGGTTATTGGGAGTGCGCCCATTACAGCAATGAAGTCTTGCTCTTTTTTGAGCAGTACTTTTGGAGCCTACTACTGTGAGGTAGTGGGGAAAATAGGTGGTACCACGTCTCGAGCGTCCTTAGTAAATATTTACTAAGGGCGTTTTTTTGTTGGTCATTGCATTTTATTCGAGGAGGAAATTAATATGAAAACAGATAAATTAAATGCAAAGCAATACATTATTTTAGCATCATTACTTTTTGGGTTATTCTTTGGGGCTGGGAACTTAATTTTCCCAATCTTCTTAGGACAGGCGAGTAGTACCAGTTGGCTCCCTGCAGCATTTGGCTTTTTAATTTCAGCAATTGTTTTACCGTTATTATCAATTTTAGCAATTAGTTATACTGAAAGTAGTAGTTTATATGATTTAGGGAAACCCGTTGGTCATTGGTTCGCGCTGATCTTTCTAGCAATCGTTCACTTGTCACTAGGGGTTTTGATTGCATCACCAAGAACAGCAACGGTTACTTTCTCAATGGGGGTTCAACCATTTTTGCCAAAGGCTGATTCGCACATTGCTTTGTTCATCTTTTCAATTTTCTTCTTTGGTTTAGCATATGCATTGGCTTATAACCAAACAAAAATTACCGAATACGTTGGAAAAATTTTGAACCCAATTTTCGTTATTATTTTAGCAGGGGTTTTCATCCTTGCATTCTTCATCAAGGGTGATTTAAGTCACATTAATTTATTACCAACCACTAACAACTCCGGAGCTAGCATGATCAATGGCTTCTTACAAGGTTATAATACAATGGATGCCGTTGCTGGGCTTGGGTTCGGGGTTACAATTATTGCCGCTCTTAAGCAATTTGGCTTGACCGATAAATTACAACGGTCTAAAGCAGTTGCTAAGGTTGGAGCCTTAACAATGGGCTTTGAAGGGCTTATCTATATTTTCTTAATTGCATTAGGAGCATCAAGCTTATCATACTTAAAGCCAGCAGCAGATGGTGGAACTGCGTTTACCCAAATCATGACCCACTATACTGGACTAGCTGGAGCTGGAATTTTAGCAGCCCTTACATTCTTAGCATGTATTACCACTGAAATTGGTTTGATTACATCCCTGGCTCAAGACTGGGGAGATCGTTTTCCAAAGCTAGGTTACCGTTTCTTCTTAACGATTGCAGCGCTTGGATCGTTCATCATTGCTAACTTTGGACTTGAACAAATTATTTTATATTCATCACCACTACTTAACTTTATCTACCCAATTGCAATCGCAATTATTATTTTAGGGTTACTTAACAAGTGGATTGGTAAGAACAAGATTATTTACAGAACGACGATCATCCTTACATTGATTCCTGCCATTTTAGATTTTATTCATAACTTACCACCATTTTTTGCTAAATTACCATTATTACAAGCAATTAATGGTTGGGCATTGAACACCATCCCACTATATAATGAAGGACTTGACTTTATTCCATTTATTGCGGTTGGCTTAATTTTAAGTATCATCTATGTTCAAATTACAAGCATTAAAGCTACGGAACAATCATAGTTATGTTAATATATAGGCAAATATAGGAATTGGAGTTGAGAATATGAGTTTAGATTTATCAGATAAGGATACGCTTACTTTTGGAGATGTTAACGCCCCCCACGAGGTAACGGTGATTACTAACATGGCATGTCCATTCTGTAGAAAGTGGTATGAAAACAATTTTGATAAATTACAATCTGAAGTTCAATCTGGCAAGCTTCTCGCCCACTTTAAATTTCTAGACAAGGATAAGCTAGATTTACAAGATGGTAATTTAGCACATGAATATATTGATTATTCAAATCCTGATCAAGCAATTGAATTTGTTAAAAAGGCTTTTGACATTCAACCAGAATGGCATCGGTTGCCAAAGGATGATGCGCAAGCATTTCTAACTGATCACTTTGCGATTCAAAAAGTAAATGATGCTGAATTCTTAGCAGCTGTTAAATCAAATATTGAATCAACTGATGTTCCAAGTGTTCCAACCATTATCTATGATGGTGATAAGCACTCTGATAGTAATTTTAATTTGCCTGATTAATATTAGTATATGAAAAGAATCCCGATTTATTTTATTCGGGATTCTTTTATTTTGTGGAGCGATTATTCTTCAATAGCCACCACAACATGATAGTAACGCTACCCATGATAATGGCAGCAATCCAATACGTAAAGTGCATGCCGAAAACGAACCAGTCATCATGACCAAATGGGTATGTTGTGATTTGATGGTTTGCCTTGAGGCTCATTCCAGAATAGAGCATTGAAGTAGCTAGTGATAGTCCGATCGCAAATCCGATGTTTCGACTGAGGGCTAAAATCGAACCAGCGATTCCCTGTTGATCCTTACTGGCGTGTTCCATCACCATTGGATTGTTTTGGAACAACCCGTTGGCGGTTGCGAATACGATGAATCCAAACAATAGAAACGCTAGTGACCAGGCTGGCTGAATAATTGCGAAAATTATTTCTGCGCCTACGAAAATGATGGATGCTCTAAATGACATGTGCACGGCACCATAGCGATCGCATAGAACGCCCCCTAAATAAGCGGTAAAGACGTTGACAATGGGGAGAATACTCATAATTAAACCCATTTTAGATGGTGAGAACTTAAGGGTGTTTTGGATGTAAAAGGGTAATAAGACGTTATTAAAGTAGATGATAATGTACATGAACATTAATGAAATAATACTAATCGTAAATCCTGGATTTTTAAATAGTTCAAGGGCCAGAATTGGTTCGGCAACGTGATTTTCGACCCAGATAAAAATGGCGATTAAGATGGCGGTGGTGATAAAGCCTGCGATGATAATGGGTTGGTTAAAACCGCTTTCTTGGCCAATGAATACAGCTAAGAAGAAAATCATAATTAATGTGGCTAAAATCGTGAAGCCTAGCCAATCAATATTGATTTGAGAGGCATGTTTGGTTTGCTTAGGGTATACGAAGTGCCCGAACCCAAATGCAATGATTCCAATTGGGACGTTGAATAAAAAGATCCAATTCCAATTGGCAATTGAGAGGATCAACCCAGCAACTGCGGGGCCTGCAATGTAGCCCAGTTGACCAATCGTGGTATTGATGCCCAGAGCACGCCCACGGATCTCAAAGGGAACTGAACTAGTAATGATACCGAGATTAGTGGCCATCGTCATTGATGCCCCAAGCCCCTGGAGTCCACGGGCAATTAATAAGACGACTAAGTTGGTGCTTAATCCACATAGTAATGAGCTCGCGGTAAATAAGAGGGTCCCGAGTTGAAAGATTTTAACCTTACTAGTTTGATCACCTAACTTACCAAAAAGAATCAACGACATACAGATTAAAATGAGGTAGGCAGAAGAAATCCATTCAGCTTGATTCATTGGAATGGCAAGATCTTTTGATATTTGTGGAAGGGCAGTATTGACGATACTCATATCGACAGTTCCTAAGAATGATACGATTGCAACTGCTAAAATAGTAAATAACGATTTACGGTTCATATAAAAATCCTTTCATTATGTAAAATTAAACCACTTTATATCATATCTAAAATTAGTTAAATTGAAAACTAATTTTTATTTTGGTTTAAAATATTATATTATAGACTTAAATGTCAGGAGTGATAGCTGTGATTCAATGGTACGTGAAGCCATTCAGTGAATTAACGTTAGCAGAAAACCAATCAATTCAAAATTTTATTGCTGTCAATGGTAATAATCTTGTTGATCGTAAAGCATACCATGTGTGGGCATGTGTTAATGGCCAAATGATTTCATATGTTCGGATCTATGATCTAGAGGGTGATTTAACATTCGATCGTTTACGGTTTAACAATTTAGTTGACCCTGAACGATTAGTTTATCGAGTCCTGGAAGTTGGGAGTCGGTTTTTTGATTGTCAATTTGCCAAAGTGGCAAAACCCTTTGATGAAAATCTGCTTAGTGTTTATGATCGAATTGGTTTTAAGGAACAAGATAATGGTTGGTTGAAGATGAGTTATTATCATTAATTTGATTGAAATTGATTTCGATTATTTTCTTCTATAATATAAATAAGCAAATCTTTTGAATTTGGGTTTTTGATGTGTTACTTTTTAGTAGTAAATTAAAGGAGGGATGAAATTGGTTGACGCAAAACAGGCGATTTTAAATCGCCGTGCGGTGAGGGCGTTTAAGCCAACGCCACTTAGTGACGAACAATTAACAGAGATTGTTAAAGTGGCGCAAAAAGCGCCTTCTTGGATTGATTCTCAACCTGGTCGGGTAGTGATTGCGACTGGTAATAAATTAGAAGCAATGCGTAAACGGCATCAGGAATTGAATGCTGATCCAAATGTCCACACTAACTCCGATGTTCCATTTATCCCGATTGCTGAGTGGGATGAGGAATCGCAATTCAATATGACCACTCGGGGGGCGACTGGGCCTAAGATCTTTGGTCCAGATAAGTGGAATCAAATGAAGAGTAGTCAATCTGCATTGCTTTTCAACGCCCCCGCAGTTGCCTATCTAACGTTGCCAAAACAATACACACCATGGTCATTATATGACTTAGGTGCATTTGGTGAAGCGATAATGGTTGCTGCTCAAGCGCTTGGGATTGATTCCATCCCTGCCTTTGAATTTATTAAATATCCAGACCTTTTACGCGAAGCATTATCGGTTTCAGATGATCGTGATTTTATTGTTGGGATTGGCCTTGGCTATGCCGATGATAATGACCCCATCAATCGGATCAATGCTCCGCGGATGGATTTAGATCACGTACTAAAAATTATTAAATAATATTTAGGAGGATTTAGTTATGAGTAAAGTTGCTGCAATTGTTACAAGTATGTATGAAGATGTTGAATTAACATCCCCTAAGAAAGCCTTAGAAGATGCTGGTAACCAAGTTGATATTGTTGAAAATGAAGCAAATGGAACCATTGAAGGTAAGCATGGCGACAAGCAAAACGTTGATAAATCAATTGATGATGCTAAAGTCGAAGATTACGATGCATTACTAGTTCCTGGTGGTTTCTCACCTGATCAACTTCGTGCAGATGACCGTTACGTTAATTTTGCTAAAAAGTTCTTATTGAGTGGCAAGCCAGTATTTGCGATTTGCCATGGTCCACAATTATTCATTCAAACGGGCTTAGTAAGTGAATTAACATTGACTGCATATGTAACTGTTATGCCTGATTTATACTATGCAGGTGGTAACGTTAAGGATGAACCCGTAGTGGTTGATGAAAAGCATAACTTAATTACTAGTCGGACTCCAGATGATTTAGATTACTTCAATAAAGCAATTGTGGATGCCTTAAAGTAATTGATAATTTAAAATCAAAATGACTGATCAGGATAAGTCCTGGTCAGTCATTTTTTAATTGATATAATTAATTGTTTGTTTTAACATCTGATTTTTCAAAAACGCGGTCAAATTGCATCGTAATCAATTTAACTAAGACGCCATCTAATAGGAGGCTTGAAATTGTAGAAACGATAAAAATGGCAATGACCATTGCTGGTTTGTAGCTACTGTATCCTGAAGTGAATAGCATGTATATAAATGCGATAAAGTTTGCGCCAAATGCACCTAATAAGCAACTAGTCCATGAAAATCGTTGGTAGTTATGTGGGAAGAAACCAAATTCATTCCCAAGTCCTTGAATCAATCCGAAGAAGATCGTGAGCGCTCCCCATTGTCCACCAAGGAACATTTCAAATGTAGCAGCAATCGTTTCACCGATGATACCAGCTCCCATGACAGGTACGAAATACATACTTAGTGGGGCAGCAATGAACCAAAGCCCTGTGAAAATACTGTCAACAAAGGGGCTTAATCCAACTGGCGTCAATGCCACTTTGGCGAAGTTATAGAGGGAGTTAACACCATAAGCATAGATAGTCCCACAGATAATCCCGACGAGTGTTACGATAATAATTTGTTGTAAATTCCAGTGTGGAGTTCTTAATTTCATAGTAAGTTACCTCGACATTGGTTTTCTAATACGTTTTTGTTCCAATCAGCCCAAGTGGTTTGCTTGAATGAAGCATCAAAGAAGTACCATTCGAACATACAGCTTCTTAAGAAGCTTTCCTTGATTTCAGCTAACTTTTCTGGGGAGCATTTTTCAGCTTCGCGGTCCATGACTGCTAAGAAACCATCTGATACTTGTTGATAATCATCACCTTCAAGACAGTCTAGCCAACCATGGAAGGGGTTGTCCTTAGTCACTTTGTTCGTACTAGCAAGGTACTTGATCAATTCTACATATACCCAGACCCCAGCTTCAAATGGTGCCAAAATTTCAATGGCATTTCTAGTTTTAATTGGGTCTAAAAGGTGGTGGGTGTATAAGTATGTGACTGGTTCCATCTTAGCAGTTTTGATGGTATCCCAATCTTCATCGGTCATCCCTTCGAAAACATCTTCATCGATTCCCAAGTGATCACTCAACAACTTAGCAAAATCTTTTTGATCGGTGAATTGATCGCTATAGATAATTAAGTATGCTTGGACGATCGTTTCAGTGTTACCGTATTGAAGGTCTTGAGAAACATAGTAATCCAATGCTTTTGGATCTAGATTGTTATCCAATACTCCTTGGATAAAATCACACTTTTTGATTGATTCTAGAAATGGTTGTGCTTCTTTGATTAATTCTTGTGAAAATGACATTTTATCAAACTCCCTACATTAATTGATTGTGTTTAACTGACGTTTGAAAATACTATTTTTATTAAATCAAAAAGGACCACTCCTATTCTTTTAATAGTTTGCGGTCCCTAGTCTTTTTAGTAGTAATAAAAATAGTATCTAACACGATCAATCGTGTAGACAATGACTAAGCGGTCTCCCTTCGTCAGTACTAACTGCATCAGGTTCCATGAGTACTTCTCAGCCGAATTTAATCAGCGCCCCAGACCACATATTTAATTTACGAGTTAATGATATTATTAAATGATACGAATGTCAAGATACTTTTTATTTTATAAGTGAACGGAATCAGTTTCATCCAAGTATTCTTCAACCATATCGTCGATGATTTTGAAAATGATTTCCTTATCTTGAACACTAACTGGAACGATGTGGATATTTTGCACATCATCCTTAGTAATTGATTCCAGGTTAATTGGTTGGTTTTCACTTTCTAAAACGACTTTATATAGTGCTTTTTGATCTTGTGATTTAAATTTTAATGATAAATTGATTTGTTTAAATAGTTTAATTAAATAGTCTGCCGTAGCGTAGTGATCATTGATGATATCAACGTAGTTAGTATTCAAAACACCGTGATGATCTGCTTGAAAGTAATTAGCGTAAGCTAAGGCTTCCTTGATATATTCACTTGGTAGCGTGTTATTAGTCAAGTTTGTCTTTAATTGTGTATATTGACTCATAATATTACCTCCCTTTTATTCTATGTATGCTATATGCTAAATTATTTATCCAGTATAGCTCATTCAATTTTAAAATTCAAACATTAAGACGGTTTAAGTTTAAAATTGGTTCGGTCTAATTTGAAATGTGGTTGCATGAAATTGTTTATCGCTGTACTTTTAAACGGTGACTGGATTATACTTTAAACATATGAAAGGATGATTGAAATGACTAAAAAAATATTGATTACACCAGCAATTAATCGTTTTGTGGGTCAAGAAATTAAGGATAAGGGTTTCGAACCAGTCGTTGTTGATGGTCAAGATGCTCAGTTAATTTTAGATAAAGCTAGTGATGTTGATGGAATTATTTTAATGGCAGATCCGTTTCCGAATTCGATGTTCGCTAAAATGCCGAATTTAAAGGTTTTAGCTCGACAAGGCGTGGGGTATGATAATGTTGATGCTAAGTTTGCTGCTGAAAACGGGGTTTGGGTTTCAAATACCCCTGGTGGAAATGCAGTGGAAGTGGCTGAAAATGCGATTGCCGATATGCTAATTTTATCTAAGCATTTATTTACGATTTCCACTAAAATGCGTGAGGGTGATAGCTCTTATGGTGAAAAGCAGATGGCAACACAAATTAGTGGGAAAACCCTTGGGATCGTTGGTTATGGTCATATTGGTCAACAAGTTGCTAAGATGGCATCTGGATTTGGGATGAACGTATTAATTTACAATCGGACGCCACGGGAAACTAAGTACGGTAAAATGGTTTCTTGGGATGAATTGTTCAAGCAGTCTGACTTTGTGTCACTTCACTTACCAGCAGTTCAGGGAACGATCGGGAGTGTTGCAAAGAAAGAATTTGACATGATGAAAGATTCAGCATACCTAGTTAACCTAGGGCGGGGGCCTTTGACTAACGAGAATGATATGGTCGATGCGCTTAAAAACCATCACATTGCTGGCGCTGCATTGGATGTTTTTGATAAGGAACCATTGCCAATGGATAGTCCCATCCGTCAATTAGACAATGTTTTTATTACACCACATTGTAGTGGGAACTCCGTTGAAGCTTGGAATGAAATGGCCCATGCAGCCTTGAACAATATTTTGAACGTATTTGCCGGTAAGCAACCAAATACACCAGTGAATGAAGTTAAAGATTAAATATATACAACAAAAGAGCTCTATGACGAATGATTATCGTCATAGAGCTCTTTTAAATTGCTATTAATTGTTCAAGAAAATAGCAAGAATTATAGTTCAACGTTAAATTCATCAAAGAATTCGGGTAATGTCTTAAGATTATCACCATTGTAACGTTTGAATAGTTCCTTTGGTGTATAGTGAACATCCGCAGGTTTATCGTCAAGGTACTTAGGACTAACGGATTCATCTAATTTACCATTAACGATGCTTAATTGAAGATCTTCAACTGGAAGGCCTCTTTGATTGCCAATTTCGACATCAACTAAAAATGGCTTGCCAGCCTTAACTGTGGCAGCTGCTTTTTCAAAAGCTGGTTTTAATTCAGAGACCTTAGTAACGGTTACTGCATCAATCCCAAATCCTTCTGCGACCTTTGCAAAGTCAATTGGTTCCAGATCCAATCCAAAGATTTGCATTGGGGCATCTTCTTGTTCCCCTTCAATAAAGCTGAGGTCATTGTTGGAGGTAACCACATTGATTACTGGAACCTTGTATTTTACAATGGTGGCAAGGTCTTGAAGCACCATTGCTAGGGCTCCATCACCAGCAATATTCCAAGATTGTCTATCTGGATATTCACGTTTTGCAGCGATTGCACCAGGGAGCCCACTCCCCATCGTTGCAAAGAGGGCAGAAATCACCCACTTGTTTTGCTTAGTAAGGTCGAGGTATCTAAAGGTATTGATAATGTTATCCCCAACATCAATTGAGAAGGAAGCATTATCATCTGCCACTTCATTGATCGCCTTATACATCTGGCCTGGTAATAATGGCGATGCATCTGAATTTTTCATGATTTCTAGATATTCTTTCCAGTTCTGCATGTCAGCGACAGCAGCCTTAAAGTAGTTCGTGTTAGCGACCTTAGTGCTTCTTTCAATTGCTTTTTCAATAAATTGGGTTGCATCTGACCAGATACCAAGGTCTAAGGTATGATGACGCCCTAACATACTACGATCGTTGTCAACTTGTACATAGGTAAATGGATGGCTAGCGTAGTAGGTGTTGGCAAATGGGAAGTCACCACCAATTGCGATCACAAGGTCTGCGACTGACATAATTTCATCTGCAGCCTTGGATGCAGCACGGTTAGCAGTTCCTAATAGGCCTTCGTAGTCTCTAGGAACCAATCCACTTGCTAATCCATCGATAATAATTGGAATTTGTAATTTTTTGGAAAGCTCAACTAACTTTTCGCCGCCATCCTTGATTCCACGACCAGCGTGGAAGACAGGACGTTTAGCTGATTTAACTAACGTCAAGAATTTGTCGACTTCTGAATCGGTTGCTTCAGGTTCTGGAGCAACCTTTTCATCACTTAAACTCGCTGAGGAGTACTTCTTTTCTGGAATCTGTTCATAACCAAAGTTATTAGGAATGACAACCACGGCCACACCATTGTTTTTATAAGCAGATTTGATTGCTTCATCGACCACGTGGGGGAGACTTTCGGGCGTCATCACAATTCGGTCATAGCATGCCACATCCCTAAAAACAGGGGTTTCAGGCATTTCTTGGAAGTAGTCATAGTTCATATTCGTATTAGGAACTTGTCCGACTAGCGCTAAAACGGGAGCATGATCAGCCTTCGCATCGTAAAGTCCGTTCAACAGGTTAACTGCACCAGGACCAGCTGAGCCAAATGCGACCCCAATCTTACCAGTCAATTTAGCATGGGCTGCGGCAGTAAGTGCTGCTACCTGCTCGTGGCGAACTTGAATGAAGTTAATATTTTTTTGTTCAATTTGTAACCCATCTAGTAATGAATTAATTGAACCACCAGGGTATCCATAAACGTCCTTTACGCCCCATGATTCGAGGACCTTTAAAAGGGCCACACTGGCCTTGATCGTTTTTTTATTTTCCATTAGATAATCCTCCTGATCCGAAATATAGTACAAAATTTTGATATACGTTCATTTTACCACTTTTCAATTTTTTATCATGTTATAACACCTTTTGATTTGTTATAGTATAATAACTAACGGGGTGATTTATGATGAAGTATAAAGCAGTAGTTTTTGATGTAGATGGGACTTTAATTGATAGTTTTCCACGCTATGCAGCAATTATGAAACTGATTACGCCTAAGTATGGAATTAAAGATATATCCGATGCTGAACTGCATGCGACGTTCCCATTAACTGCGGTCCAGACAATCGATTATCTGGGGATTCCCAGTCGATTTAGTAACCAAATGGCAATTGACTATACGATCGCAGCAGCTCAATTGAACCAAAAACCTGTTTTATATCCAGGGTTTGATGAATTTTTCCAACGGCTACAAGATAGTTATCCCGATGTGGCATTGGGAATCGTCACTTCTGGAAGTAATGAAGATATGCAAAGTTTAAAGGATCATTTTGCTTTTATGAAACAGGTATGGGTAATTGTGACATCCGATCGGTTACCTTATCATAAGCCTGCTCCAGAACCATTGTTATTTGCAATCGATCAAATGGGGGTTAGTCGCAACGAAACGTTGTATATTGGTGATTCTTTTACTGATGAGGGATGTGCTAAGAACGCACGGGTCGATTTTGGATTAGCTGGTTGGGGAGATATTGATCAAGAGCTAAGAAATGGTTATGCAAAGTACGATTTTAAAACTCCTCAAGAAATTTTGAAATATTTTTCCTGAAATGGTTGTAATTAGGACTCACTTCTGATAATATTATTAAGTATTCTTTTGAGTCGGTAGCTCAAGCAGAGCACTCGGTCCTTTTCCGAGAAGATGTTAGTTCAATCCTGGCCCGACTCATAATAAAAGCTGAGACAATTTGTCTCAGCTTTTTTCGTATTTAATTATTATTGTGATACTGTTCCAATAATCTTTTGACCTGGGTCTGGACTAATTTAGCGTCATTGCCAGAAACTTTATGTAATGTGATTTCATGGTTAGCGACCAGGTCTTGAATCTCATCATCATTGAGGGGCTTTTCATCATCACCGAGGGTAATCGAGTATAGTTGATTGCTTTTGGCACTGTCGTTAATTTTATCACGGAGCTGATCAATGATACTGAGTAAGAAATCATCATTATCAAATTGGTTAGCGATCAATTTAAGTCGTTCACTACTGGTCGGTCCATTACTGTAACGATTATTTAGATCATCATATACATTTTGATCAACTTGATTGGATGCCCATTCCAATTGATTAATAAAATTAAGCGCGTTATCAATATATTTAGAAGCGGTAATTGAATCCATTGCTGTAAAGTCAGCATTAACTTGAAAATTGGGTCTTGGCTCATTCATTGTAAGGACTCCCTTATTGCAATTTAATTTAATTATATCAAGAAATAGCTGGTTTATGATAAAATTACTATGGAATAATTTAGAGAAGAGGATATTAAAATGGTTAATCCATATTTTCATAAGGTACAATACTATGAAACTGATAAAATGAAAATTACTAGTCATACGAATTACATTCGGTTCATGGAAGAAGCGCGTAGTGATTTTTTGGAACAAATTGGGTGGGCCTATGATCAATTTGAAGCTAATCAAATTATATCGCCAGTGTCTAAGGTCGTTGCGGATTATAAAAAGACGACTACCTTTCCTGATGTAATTAAGATTGAGACCCGTGTTGCCAAGGTCAGTAAGCATCGGTTGGTATTAAGTTATCTAATGACGGTCAAGGACCAGCTAGTTTGTCGGGCTAGTAGCGAGCACTGCTTTTTAGACATAAATGGTAAGATTATCAACATTCAAAAGCAATTACCCGACTTTTATACTAGGTTAACAGAATTGGTTAATGATAACTAGAAAGTGGTGAGTTAGATTAAAATTATTGATAAGATTGCAGATGCTTTTTCTAGTTACTCTAACGTTATTAAACGGATTTATGTAGTATTGATTTTAGTTTTCGTGGTTTATTCGATCCACTCCATTTTTGAACAAATTTCTTGGCATAAGTTAGTACATGCTAGTCATTTACTTTCGATCGGCAGTTTAGCTACATTGATAATCTTAGGAGCGCTTTCGATCATCCCAATGATGATTTATGATTTTACTTATACTCGCAAGGTCAAAATGGATATTTCAATGCCAGAGTTGATCACCAGTAGTTATGTAATCAATACGTTCACAAACATCGGGGGATCTGGCGGATTGGTCGGGGCGAGCCTTAGGATCTTTTTATTCGGCAGCGTTCAGGAAAATAATAAAGAGACTGCTAAGATTGTTACTCAAATCGCCTTGTTCACGATGACGGGCTTAGTCGTTAATGATATTCTTGCAATACTGCTTAACATTGATCGCTTTGGAATGGAACCACTTTGGATTAAGGCAGTGTGCCTATTGTTCCCGCTTTATTTATTAGTTCCGTTCATTGCCAAAAACGATACATTGAATCGTCGCGATCTATTCCACCTCTTGATTGGCTCAACTTTGGAGTGGGTGTGTTGTTTAGCATTCTTTTTGAGTATCGGTTACTTCATGCACATTCATTTTGATGTACGAGCAGCTTACTTAGGGCTAGTCTTTGCTGGAATTGTGGGAGCGATGTCATTAATTCCTGGTGGAATCGGTTCATTTGAAGTCGCATTAACATTTGGTTTACAAAGAGCGGGGATTTCAACTGATATTATTGTAATTTGGGCCTTGATCTATCGGATCTGTTATTACTTCATCCCGTTTTTAATTGGAATGGTCATGTTGATATTTAAATACTTGAGTAGAAATCGCAACAAACTGATCAATTAGGGTGTCATTTTGATTGGACATTTTAGTTTGATTAAAAAGCAGCTTTAATTTATAATTAAGGCGTTAAAATTAAAAATAAACTGTCACTAGGGGAGCTATTTAGCTGAGAATTAATTTGACCCTTTGAACTTGAATCTGGTTAGCACCAGCGCAAGGAAGTGGCCCTTTGAAATTAGCTAATGGTTTGCGAATTTAGGGGGGATGCTTCTGTTTGAAGTATCTCCTTTTTATTATAGTGACAAATAGGGAGCTATTTTAATGGTAAATGATATTAAGACGTTGATTAACGATGTTGATCAAAATAAAGATCAGTTATTAGCAATATTAAGTAAGCTAGTGGCATTTCCCACTCCCGCTCCACCGGGCAGAAACTCAGATGATGCTCAGGCATTTGTTAGGGACTTTCTTGAACAAAATGGGTTTAATGTTGATCAATGGGATCTTTATCCTCATGATTCAATTGTTGTTGGGACGAAACCAGGATCTGATCAATACCAAAGTTTGATTTTAAATGGGCATATGGATGTAGCCTCGATTCAATCGGATGAAAAATGGCATTCAGATCCGTTCAAGATGGTCATTAATGATGATATAGTCATCGGTCGCGGGGTAGCAGATATGAAGGGTGCCCTTGCTGCAATGCTAATGGCAATTCAATTGTTGAATAAGTCTGGTCTAGAACTACCTGGTGAATTAAAATTCGAATCAGTTATTGGTGAAGAAAGTGGTGAAGCCGGAACTTGGGATGCAATCAAACATGGTCATAAAGCTGATTTTGCGATTGTCGGTGATATTAGTGATTTTCATATTCAAGGCCAAGGCGGAGTAATTACTGGTTGGATTACGATCAAAAGTGATCAAACGTTTCATGATGCTACTAGACGCCAGATGATGAATGCTGGTGGAAAGCTACGGGCTGCTAGCGCAATTGAAAAGATGGCAAAGGTAATTTCTGGTCTCAACGAGTTAGAAAGAGATTGGGCGGTCAATAAAAGTTATCCTGGAGTAGAACCTGGTTCTGATACGATTAATCCTGCTGTAATTGAAGGGGGTCGCAATGCCGCTTTTATTGCAGATGAATGTAGACTGTGGGTAACGGTTCATTTTTATCCAAATGAGGACTATCGAGATGTAATAAGAGAAGTTGAAGATCACATTGATCAAGTTGCCAAGGCAGACCTTTGGATGAAGAATCACATGCCCATTTATAAGTGGGGTGGCAAGTCAATGGTCGAAGAGCGTGGGGAAGTCTTTCCAGCCCTTGATCTTGATGCGAAATCAAAACCAGTTGAATTACTAAGAGATGCTCACTATCAAGTAACGAACGAACGACCAATAGTCGATGTTTCACCAAGTGTTACTGATGGGGGATGGTTCGGTCATGCTAATATTCCAGCTGCTATTTATGGACCAGGCACGATTGATGAAGCTCATTCTGTAGATGAATCACTAAAAATTGATGATTTAGTTCAATATACCAAAGTCTTACTTCAATTTATTTATGAATGGTTAAATACCAAAAAGGAGTCCAATTAATGAAATTTAGTGAACGGTTAGTAACAGAATTAAAACCTGTTTGGGAAGCCAATCATAACCATCCATTCGTAAAAGAACTAGCGGATGGAACATTACCAGTTGATAAGTTTAAATTTTATATGATTCAAGATTACATTTATTTAATTGATTATGCGAAGCTATTTGCTCTAGGAGCGCTCAAAGCTTCTGATTTAAAAGTAGAGGGAAAGTTTGCTGAGTTGCTCAGTTCTACTTTGAACACCGAAATGGGTTTGCATCGTAAATACGCTAGTGAATTTGGCATCAGCGAAGCAGAGTTAGAAAATACTCAACCGACTCCTGTAACTTTAAGTTATACAAATTATATGCTATCAGTTGGCCAAAGTGGGGGCTTAGATAAGGTCTTAGTTGCATTGTTACCATGTATGTGGAGTTATAATTTAATTGGCAAGCAGCTATTGAATACACCAGCAGCCAGCCATCCACTGTATTCGAATTGGGTATCAATGTATAGCGATGATGAGTACACGAACTTAACTAATTGGACGATTTCCTTATTAGATGAATTGGCATCTGGTAAGTCTGAGTCTGAATTATCAGAACTGAGCCAAATTTTTCTAAATACGACTCGTTATGAATATTTATTTTGGGACATGGCTTATTATCAACGCAATTGGCCAATGGCTTAATAAAAAAACGACTTTGATTAACTTCAAAGTCGTTTTTTTATTAGTGTTTATCTTTTCGCTCTTGATTATCATTTAGGTGGGTTTCCAACCAGTCAATGACCTCATGGTTATTTTTATGAATCAAGTCTTGGACTTCACCTCGATTTAAATGTTTGTGTTCCCTTATAAAATGATCGGTCTTATCAATTAATTCATTACTTTCGACTGGATGTGCAAATACATAATCGAACCAAGCCCAAAGGCTAAGGTATGCGATGATTGAAAATACGGCAACCAATGCATGGTTATTATTAATAACCGTTTCTAATGTATAGATCGTACCAATTACCAATAGGATCATTTTAACGTTACGTGTTTTTAAAACTACTGTAATATAACGATGCGCAAATCGGTATGTAAGTAACCAAGTTAAAATCCAAATGATATTGATCACTAATAAATCAATTACTGCCCATAACCCAGGTAGTGATGCGGACTTGCTATTAACTAATCCTGCAATTTTACTAATCAACATTGGCATTAGAATCATGATCTCGACTAGTAAACAAACAACAGTAATTATCTCTGCGCGCCCCTTGGGAATAAAACGTTTTTTATCTTTCATAATATAAGATACCCCTTTGATGTTATCATTTTTATTAAGAATAGCACAAATAATAAAATTGTCCACTTACCATTATTTTTATTATTTATAATTACTAATAAATAACTAATTATAAAATCATAAGATTAATTTCTGGTATAATTGTTACTTATAAATGGGGTGATTGAATTGAATCAAAATTATAATTCTTTTAAATTAAGAATGTTTGCATTGATCTTAGGACTTTTTGTTGATGCCTATGGGAATAGTCTGACGATTATGACTAATAATGGGAATGGAATCTGGACGGCGGTAGCAGTTGATTTTAATCAGTTGTTTGGGCTGTCAGTTGCATGGACGTTATTTATATTTGGAATCATTAATATTGTTTTGAATCAATTTTTAGTTAGGCGTATTGACTGGTGGCGAATCATTAGTGGCCTTATCTACATGGCCTTTTTCAGTTATTTTATTGATATTTTTAATAAATTTAACCTTGCCATGGGAATAACCAATTTGAATAAGTGGCTAAGCCTGTTAGTTTCAATTCTAGGAATTATTTTAATCGGGGCAGCGATTTCTGTATATCAACGTGCTAACATTCTCATGCATCCTAATGATGATACTACTAATATCTTACGATTTAAGTATTTTCACGGAAGTGCAATTAAAGCTCAGTTTGCAGATATGGGGTTTATTGCAATTATTATTTTCATATGTTCAGTTATTTTAAGAAGCATTGATTCAATCGGTATCATTACAATTATTGGATTCTTTCTTCTTGGCCCGATTATTCAATTTTCTGATAAATTGATTTTACCTAGGTTAAAACATAATTTTAGTAAAAATGATCAAATATAAAAGGAATGGATTTATCCATTCCTTTTATTATTTATTGAACCAATGTTGATAAGCAATTGCATTAATGAGAAGGTACAGTTCCATCCAGCTTAATTTATTTGCGTATTCTGGAAGTTCTTTATGCTCGATTAATTTTTTAACCGGTTCATCAATATTGTTAATATCATCAATAACTGCATTAGGAGTAAGTTGGTTATTGAAGTATTGCTGAATTGTTACATATTCTTTTAAGTTCGCTTTATTATCCTTGGGAGTGAGATGGAGTAGATCGGCACTTTGTAAATTTAAATCATCATCAAAGTTATTTAAAGCTGCTTGGTATTCCGAAATAAATTTATTATTTAAAACATTAAGATAATTTTCAATCCTTGATTGATCATCTTCACTAAAGGCATCCCGATTATCTTCTTTTGACCATAGTTCTAGAAAATGAGTGTATAGCAGAACGTCCTCATAATAATAATTTTTTGTTTCATTGTTTTTTTGAGCACTTTCGCTGATTGATCTAATTTTATTTAAAGCGGTTTGATTTGAATTCAAATTAAAAATCCTTTCGTATTGTATTTAAGTTATGTAGACATATCATAGTTCAACTTGTTTTTATATTATCATATTTTATAAAAATGATTACTATATTTAGCCTTATTCTCAAAAATAAAAAAATAAAATTAGGTAAATTACGAATATATATATTAACGGAGGTGTTAAACAATATGTTTAATAAAAATATAAATGAAAAAAAGAAATTACGAAAGGTAAAGAAGCGCTGGGTGGTATTTACTGTAGCATTAGCTTTTGCAACTACTTGTGGATATTCGATCAATTCAAACCAAACTGCTAATGCTGATTCTGCAAACACCCAAATTGATAATTCGATTGGAAACGCTAAAGATTTTGTGAATGCAATGAACAACGGTTCTCTAAAACAGATTAAGTTGTCAAACGATATCGATCTTAGCGAACTTAACTTAAATCAGCTTGTAAAAGACGGCTATGATGTATCTACTAAGACTAATCGAATTAGAATTCCAGGGCGTGAATTATTAATCGATTTAAATGGGCATCAGCTCAATTTTGGGATGCTTCAATTTAGAGTGAACCTAGAATCTGAAAATACCAATATTTCATTTTTTAATGGTAATTTGTTAGGAACGAATAAAAATGGATTGTTTAGCTTTGATATTATTATGGGGAATGAATTGCAAGTTCATTTAAATAATACTCAACTTTCTGGGACGCGGTTAGTTGAAAATGAAAATAATGAAGCTACATCCGAATCAACAGTTGCTGAATCATCAGCGTCTGCACCAAGCTCATCAAGCAGTGCGGCTGAATCGTCAGTATCAGAACCAATTGCATCGAGTAGTGCAGCTGAATCATCAGTGGCAGAACCAATTGCATCGAGTAGTGCAGCTGAATCATCAGTGGCAGAACCAATTGCATCGAGTAGTGCAGCTGAATCATCAGTGGCAGAACCAATTGCATCGAGTAGTGCAGTTGAGTCCTCAGTAGCAGAACCAATTGCATCGAGTAGTGCAGCTGAATCCTCAGTAGCAGAACCAATTGCATCGAGTAGTGCAGCTGAATCCTCAGTAGCAGAACCAATTGCATCGAGTAGTGCAGCTGAATCCTCAGTAGCAGAATCAATTGCATTGAGTAGTGCGGCTGAATCATCAGTGGCAGAATCAATTGCATCGAGTAGTGCGGCAAAATCATCATTGATAACTAGCTCACATAGTAGTGCATCGAAATCTTTGACCCCAAATTATTTTTTAAATAATATTCAAAGCGACAGTAACACTGGATATAAAAATAGTTATGGAATAATCAATTCATCCGCAAACAAAAATGATCAATCAAATGCTTCAAAATACAATGAAGATCACTTCCAAAAAGATAATAACTTAGGAAGTGTTAATAATGCGATTAATAATTCACAATCGATTGATAATGATTCAAAAAAGAAAACAGACATAAATAGTCAAAACACTAATCTAAAAAAATCAGAAATTAATAATGTTAAGAAAAATAAAAAAAGTAAGGCCATTAAGTATTTTAAAATTAAACACTTAAAGGCAGTCAAACTTTATAGTAATGCTAGTGGAAAGACGATTAATTTAAAAAATAGTAAGAAATTGAAAGCGAATAAAAAATATAAAATTTTGAAGCAACTAAAGAATCGAAATGGAAAGGTAGTTTATAAAACATCCTTAGGGTATTTGGTAACTAGTGCAAATAATTTAAGGCTAACTAGATAGGGATAAACTCCAGATAAATAGATTATCTGGATACATACAAGTAATTTGTTTGTTTTTACTTTAACTATATAATATATAAAACAAAAAAAGGTTGACTAATTAATGAGAATTAGGTATCATATTAATTGTTGTTTTGATATTTATATCAAACAGATTTCGGAGGGGTAGCGAAGTCTGGCTAAACGCGGCGGACTGTAAATCCGCTCCTTCGGGTTCGGTGGTTCGAATCCACTCCCCTCCATAGTTATAGGGATATAGTTCAAAGTTAGAATACCGGTCTCCAAAACCGTTGATGTGGGTTCAATTCCTACTATCCCTGTAATGATGAAGTCTTGGCGGTATTGGTGAAGTGGTTAACACATCGGTTTGTGGATCCGACACGCGTGGGTTCGATTCCCACATACCGCCCTCGAGTTGTTAGCTTAATTGTAAAGCCCTGGACTCTTTATTCAGGAGATGGTGGTTCATATCCATCACAACTCATATTATTGGGCTATAGCCAAGTGGTAAGGCAACGGGTTTTGATCCCGTGATGCGCTGGTTCGAACCCAGCTAGCCCAATCTTAAAAAAGCGACTAACGTAAACGTTAGTCGCTTTTTTCTTGTATAATTTTAGTAGGAGGTAAATTATGAACCCAAAAATAAAGAGAATCATCTTAGATACACTAATATATATTTTCATTTTCGGCATTTTTATTGTTGGACCACTGTTAATTTTACACATGATTTTCCCGAAGGAAACCTCTCCAGATATCTGGTTAACCTTTATCGGGAGTTACCTTGGCTCGATTGTTGCCGTTATCGGTACGGTAATCATTACGCGGATGCAGATCAAAACTGAACGGCTAGATAGCCTAAATAATTCATTATTCATTGAGCATTACCAGATGTTAAATTCATTGTTGAATGACCTTTATCACATTAAGAATGTTTCACTCGATTATGGAAGAAGGGTGAAGGTCATTAACCGCTATTTTGAACAAAACCATAATTTAGTTGAAATTGAGAAATATACCCAGAATTTTATCGATAGCTTCGATTCTAATCAATTTACTAGTTTTTATAGTTTTGCCAGGAATCGATTAATGTCATTAGATATTGATAGTAAAGCAATTGATAGGGTGGACAAAATTGATTCTGCGTTATTCAAAAGTAACCGCGACCTGGTGGTTGCCTACCGTAAAATTAGTAAATTCTTCAACGATGCGAAGGATAATCAGCAACTGAGTAATGATCTGATCGCTCAATTTAGCGGTGGTTTGAACGATGAAATCACTGCTCTCCGTGAAATTAAGCAGCTCTTGAATCAACTGGACAAGACGATTCAAGATATTCTAAGGAGTAATCACGACTCGATTATTTCAAAATAATGGGTGGAGCAGGGGAATTAATAGCATCCCTAAACATCCTGTTTCTTTTCTTTCATTTTAATATATACTAAAATAAGACTATTAAATAGATTGGGAGGCTTTAGTATGTGGGGAGTAATAATTACAATTGTCGCAATCATTTGCGCCACTTTAATTATCATTGATAAACATCACAGTAGGGATAAGCACGACGATTTACAGCAAAAAGTGGCAAAATTAGAACAAGAAGTAAACGATCTTAAAAATCAAAAATAATCAAAAAATCCTAAACCATAGAATTATGGTTTAGGATTTTTTTAGTTAGAACTGGCGTTACTAGTACTATCTTCATTTTTAAAATCATTATAGGCAGCCAACAGGTTCCCATTTGCAATCTTGTCCCGTAGTTCTTGATTATTTGCATTGAACCATTCTGATTGTGCAGCTTGAATATATTGTTGCGGAATTTGATTATTGGTAGCAATCTGATTAAACAACGCTTGGTCATTAGCAGCTTTTTGAAGTTCGCTTAACGGAGTGGTTTGAATAATCTTGATCACCTGAGGTTTGACCTCCGTTGGGACTTTTTGTTCCGCAATTTGTTCTCCCTGCTTTTTGATCACCTTATCCAATGTGGTATCGGTCTTTCGTTGTGTATTGCTGAGTTCATTAATTTGATGGCCAACGTTAAAGATGCCAATGACTATCAACACGGCAATAATTGCAGTGATCCATCTTCCATAGTGATGTTTTCGTTTCTTAGCATTTCGCGGATTACGTTGACGGGTATGGACTTCATCATTACCATCTGAATTGTCGGCTGAAATCGAACGCCGATAATTTCGGTGCAATTGTTCACGGATTTCTGGTTCATGATTTTGATTCATAGTAGATACTCCCATTGATAAAATTTGCTTACTATAATATCACGATAAATGAATGGTTTGTCGCAAAATTAAGAAATTTTAAATGATATTTTAGAATCTATTTCTGTGGTAACCAAGAACCATTGAATAAACCTTGTCTTAATTCAGCTGCTGAAATGTTGCCATCGTTTTGCTTAAACCCATCATAACTAAAATGCCCAGCTAGCGCATCTTTTTGGAAACGCTGGGCCTGCTTTAATCCGTATTCGAGGAGTGAATTATCCTTAACTTCATTCATTAATCGGCCACTGAGCGTCAAGGTTGGATCTTCGATTTTTGCAGTTACAGCATCGAGGACCTCTAAGTATTCAGGACCAAGGACTAGCTGGTTAGTAAACTTACGCAAACGACTAATCAGTTGACGCGCATCATCAACATATTCACAAACTTGATCTGGCTTTTCCATTGACACTCGTTCATTCATCTGGTCAGCATGGTCAAGTTGCTTGATAATATCACCATTCAACGTTTCACCATCGGTCATCAAGAAGTAGGCAACCAGAAGTCGAATAAACCGCAACGTGGTATCTTTGATTGCAACATCCACGGTGGGGTCAAGATCGAACATTCTTAACTCTAAGTACTTCACACCGTTTGTTTTTAAATCGGGAAGCTGCTTGCCACCACGAAAACGCACGGAACCGTGAAATTCGGATACCCCAGCAATTTTTCCGGACCGAAATGCTTCCATAATGCGATCGACGTAGTTATCAACACTTGAATAGTCAACATCGAATGAATCAATAAATCCAAAGTGACTCTGTCGAATGCTCCGAATCGGATGACTTGGACCACTATTTTGATCAAAGTAGTTCGCTTGAGCAACAGGGCTGGCACCAAACAAATAGGTCAGTAGCCAGCGGTATTTAATAAACCCCTGTGCAATTCGCGGATAAACATGATTACGGACCGTTACAATATTGGCATCCCCGTCATCAACGATACTATTCATCACCTCATCACTAATGCTTAAGTTAATATGCACTCCACAAGGTGCACCACGAGTAATTCCATACCGTTCACAAATGCTTTCAAAGTAGGCTTGCTTTTCTGGTGGTTCAATCGCTAGTAGTGATTTATCCTTTTGCTTTGGTAAAATAGCGGGCATTGAAAGCGGCCATAGTAGTTCACCCGTGGGGAGAACTTTTCTTAATACGTTCGTCAATGCTCCGTCAAATTGTAAGGTGTCATTAAGGTTGGCGGGGGGCGTCACAATTTCAGTCATCGATTCAAGGTAATCCTTGGTAATCCATGGATTTTTAAACGGACTCCCCGCGCCACTCGGGTGGGTGGTCAGCTTCATATTGCCACTCTTATCACAACGCATTCTCTCAATTTCGATTCCAGTTGAAATATTTAATAGCGTGTGAACAAGGCGCTGCTTAACAATTTGATTCCCGATTTTATTCAACAAGTTAATCACTTCCCTTTTTAATTTAAATCTTTTTAAATAATGCTTCTAATTTAAATTATAACTACAATACCACCATTTGACTCATAAATACATTTTTTTATCCATTTGGATTTTAAAAATAATACTATTCATCATATACCATATAATATTAGAGGGGCGATAACATGGCGATTAAAATTAGTACTGATTTGCTTGATGGTTGTGTACTGGGCCTGCTCAGCCATGAAGATTTCTATGGCTATGAGCTTACGAAACGGGTTCAAAAGTCAATAACGGTTTCCAACTCGACGATGTATCCAGTAATGAGGCGTTTAAATAAAGATGGATTGGTAACAACTTATGATCAGCCTTATAAGGGACGGAATCGTCGCTATTATAAAATCACCGATTTAAGGATTGAACATTTAAAAATGATTCGATCTGAATGGATTGATTTTAAAACGGGAATTAATGAATTAATAGGAAGTGATGAAATTGAATAGATATATTGAAGAGTTAAGAAAACTCCTGGGTCGGTTAGATGAGTCTGATTTGGTCGATAGTATTGATTACTACCAAAACTATTTAGCAGATGGGGGCTTCGATAGTTACGAAGATTGCGTTAAGGAACTAGGCAGTCCCAAAGCGTTGGCAAATAAAATCTTAGCAGATGACTATGTCAATACCGATACTGATAGTCGGATGGCCACCAGGAGGGAAACAAAGGGTAGTTCAACACCATCGATTTGGTTAATAATAATTGCGATCGTGGGCTCGCCAGTCTGGGTGCCATTAGTACTGGGGGCATCGCTCACAATCCTGGGCCTATTATTAGCAGCATTCGTCTTACTATTTGGGCTAGCTGTAATCATCTTTGCCGGAATCGTTACGTTCTTTGCGGTACTTTTCTGGGCACTTACCCACCTGTTGACCTTCTTTACAGTTAGCATCTTGTTGATTGGTGGGGGATTAATTGTTTTAGGAATCTCACTAATTTTAATTCCGTTTGCATTAATGTCTCACAAAGCGTTGGTCGGGGGGATCAAAAGGTTCAGCACTTGGCTTGCTCATAAGACGATTAAAAGAAACGATGCAGAAAAGCAGAAGAGGGGTTAATGATGAAAAAATTTACGATTACAGTATTAATATTGCTACTCTTTGGCATCTTGATCTCAGTATTTGGGCTTTCACGAGTTGGGTTCAACTGGCACAATTTACATAATGAATTCGTTTCAGTCAGTGAAAAATCATACGGTAAAGCATCTACCAAGCAGTTAGCCGCCTTTGATCGCATTCGGGTGACTGAAAAGGCACACGTCACTATTAAGCAGGGGGATAGCTATCAAGTCAGTGGTGCGGACGCCAACGGGTATCACACTAACTATGCGGTCCAAAACGGCGAGTTAGTAATTAGCGGTAGTAATAAGGAAAAGGGCGGTTTTAACATTATGGGTTGGACCACGCCCCAGTATAATGCCAAAATTACGATTACCATCCCTAAGGATAAGGCATTAAGCAGTTACCAGCAGGCAAATGTAAATTCTGATTTAGTGATGGATAATATTAAGATCACAAATAAGTTATCATTGACTGACATTAGTGATGTCACCTTGAATAAAGTTAGCGCCGAGGGAATTAACATTGATTCTGCAGATGGCGATATTAACGTTAAGAACAGTCATTTTAGTGGCAACAGTAGCATTGAAACTACTGATGGTGACATTAAGCTGACTTCCAACCAGTTCAACACTCTAAAGATTAGTTCAACGGATGGGGATATCAAGTTGAACAATAACACTACTAAAAACGGGATTAGTGAAGTCGGCAGCACTGATGGTGATGTTACTTTGGGTCAAAATAAGTGGGACGACTTAAAGGTTAGCAGCACTGATGGTAATGTTACATTCGACCACCAGGACGTTCAAAGCTCCATAAGCATTAAAACCGAGGATGGCGATATTGATGGGGTGGTTGATCGCACAGACAATGCTAAAATTAGTGCTCACGCAAGCGATGGTGACATCTCAATTGATAAGGGTTTGAAAGATACATTTGCTAATAAACCTTATCGGCTTGATTCAGTTGATGGAGATATCAAAATTAAATCTAATAATTAATCAAAAAGGGTGCATTATTGGCGGTTTTTAACTATAATATAAGGTATTAAGTCAATGGGAGGATTTATAACATGAACTTAGATGATGAAAATATCGATATTGAATTTAACGCCGCTACTAAATCAGATTTGCCATACATTGTGGATGTATATAACGAATCAATTCCAGGCAGAATGGCAACCGCAGATCTCGAACCAGTGTCAGTGGCTGATCGTGTTGATTGGTTCAGACAACATGATCCTAACCACCGTCCGTTATTAATAATTAATTACGACGATGACAGAGCTGGCTGGCTCAGTCTAAGCAGTTTCTACGGTCGGCCCGCCTATGAGGAAACAGTCGAAATCAGCATTTACATTAATAATCAATTTCAACACAAGGGCATCGGAAACGCGGCTGTGAACCACGCTGAAAAAATCGCTGCCCGCCTGGGTGTGAAAAATATCGTTGCATTTATCTTTGCTCATAATGATCCAAGCCTCCATTTATTCCATAAGAATGGTTATGAAGACTGGGGCCACATGCCTAACGTTGCCGTAATGGATGGTAAGCAACGGAGCTTAAATATTTTAGGCAAGCGGATCGTTGATTAGTATGAATAGTCAAACTCAAGCATTCTTAATCTTACTTTCATTAGCCATTTTAACGTGGTTGCTGATTTTCATTAACCATGATCCAGACAGCCGACGAGATCATCGGTTAATGGCAATTGCGATGACGGTGGCAGTTGTTATCTTTGGAATTGTTATATTAATATAAAAAGCAGGGCCAGGGGCTCTGCTTTTTAATATGTTAAAGGGAACGATAGTAACAAGTTCACTAAATCCTATTAATCATTAATATGTTTAGCAACAAATTCATCAATCGGTAATCTAAAGTCCAAGTAGTATTTTTCTAATTTTTCTCGCGACCAATCCCACCAGGCGATTTTTGCTAAGTCAGTCTTGATTTCATCAGGGAATCGATCCTTAATTTTCTTACCAGGAACCCCACCAACAATTGTGTATGGTTCAACATCATGGGTCACGACTGCACCAGCACCGATTACAGCACCATCACCAACGGTTAATCCGCTTTGGATCAATACACCGTGCCCAATCCAAACATCATTACCAATCTTAGTTCGGATTGCCTTACGCTTAGTTAGGTATTCTTGATCCTTAGGCTCAAACCCATAGGCACCACCGTTATAAGAAAAGATGTGCTGAGCGGCACGATCATAAGGATGATTAGTAGGGCCGATTCTTACCATTGCGGCAATACTATTAAACTTACCTAGATCTGTGTTTTGCATAAAACAATATTGACCAGTGTAATCATAGTCACCAAATGTACAGTTATCAATTAAGTTACTTTCACCAATTTCAATCCATTGACCGAACTGAGTATCCTTAATTTTACTATTTTCGCCAATTGTTGGATTATCCTTAGATAGTTTAGGAAAATTAATATGCATTTATTAGCACCTTCTTGTTTATAAATTATGTTAATTATAAGACGATTATACTAGAAATGATATCATTAACATGCTTATTTTTAAAATGGAAAATTTGAATTATAAATTTAACCATTAATATGATATTAAGTTGTTGTATTTAGAATTGACATTTTCCTATTAAATACAACTTCAGATAATAAATGTTATGTAAAGTAAATACAAATATCATTAATTCTCAATTCCCTAACTTGCTTTTAACAAAAACATTCCAACTGATTCAGTTGGAATGTTTTTCATTATTTATAATTTAAATAAAAATCATCAGCAGACATGTAATGGATTTTTGTCATAAAGATATACTTACTCAGGTAACCAATAACAATTGGTACGATCAAGAATGTAATAATAATGATCATAATTTCAGCACCGCCTTTAAGGGCGTTAATTGGGCCTACCAATCCAGCTGAACCAAATCCAGCACTTAAGGGCGTTCCCTTAATTTCAAAAAATGCACTAATTCCACCAGCGATTCCAGCATTAATGGCCAATGGCAATAATACTTTGGGCTTTTTTAAAACATTAGCCATTTGAATCTTAGGAGTTCCGATAAAGTGTGCAATACTGGTACCAAATGAATTAACTTTACTACCATAAATCGCTAATGCAATTGCGGCAGCAGTGATTCCAATATTTGCAGATCCTGACGCAATACCATTTAGTGATATTGCGGTAGCAACTCCTACTGAAGAAATGGGACTTAAGATTAGGATTGCAAAGATAATTCCAATTACAGTTCCCATTATAATTGGCTGCAGTTCAGTTGCAGATAATGCTAGATCACCAATTAATTTTGTAATCATTCGCACTGGTTTAAGGGTCAATAGACCAATACCACCAGCAATAATAATTAATAAAGTTGGTAATAATAAGACATTATAACTTCCGAGCCGTGGACTAATTAACTTAATTATAATCACCCCAATTGCAATGGTGAGCATAATGTTGATTACATCACCAGTTCCCTTTACAGAAAAGCCCCCTGCTGGACTAATCATCCAGTTACCAGCTCCCATCGCTCCAACTAATGCTAACGATGCACTTTCTAGTGGCTTCATTTTAAAATACATTGCGACACATAATCCAGAAATAGCTGGTAGCAGGACCATTGCAAATGAAACTAATGAATTGATAATTGATAAACTCGGAAAAAAGCGTTGAGCGTAATTAAGAATTTCATTTAACAGCGCTGCAGGCATTAGGGTAACCACTACTGCGATGCTGACACCGTTTAGGACGTTTAAAGTCCCCTCTTTAATTGCGTTTGCGTTTTTAATCATATATTAACTCCTTATTTTATATATTTTAATATCATACCATATTAAACATCTAATTAAAATCTAATACTAATTTAATTAATTTATCTTAGTGATTATTTTAAAGCCCTTTGAATCAACTGTGTTAAAATTAGGCTAATATTAATTAAGGAAGGTGAACTATGTGGATAAGCAAAAGTATGTTGAAGCACTAAAGCACGAATCACCTGATGTAGTATTGGGTAGCCTCATGGATGAACTTGGTTATCCTGATATTAACGGAATTGCGGATGCATGTGATGTTGCTCAATCAACTAGCAATCAAGATGATTTAGACCAAATCGAAACGAATCAACCGATGTTTTATAATTACAAATCACATCGTCTAGTAAATAAAGCTGATGTGTTAAATATTCTTAATCAGCTGAAAAAATAAAATAAGCACCTGATCAAAAGCAAATTGATCAGATGCTTATTTTATTTGTAAATTATTATTCAGTTTAATTGAACAACTTCGTATGATTATATAGCTATAAAGGCGAAGTCAATCACTGAGCGCGTCTCAGTAACAGACAATAAATCATCCAAATTGGCTTGTATATCACGGTTACTATATAATAGTAGGTGCTGATAGCAAGCGGTTTTAAGGGGTTTTATAAGCAAGTAAAAGGTTAGTTTTTTAGATTTAAGTATTCATATAATTTCATATGATGACTTGCAGGGGTAGTCATCTGGATAGTCACAAAAAGGGAAGCTAGTTTTAATCACTAGCTTCCCTTTTTCCGACAAATTTGGTCTTTATCCGCTTTCCATGAGTGCGTTGATCTACAGGTCTGACTAAGGCATCATCCCGATCACCGCTTCGATAGCGATTTCGGATTGTTGATGGTTTGATGCCATACTTGTAGCCAAGTTCATAGTAGTCAGTATCGTGTCCTTTAAACTGGATAACTTTCCGATGTCCAACTTGCCGAATTGGTCTTACCAAGTCATCGTCACGGTCTCCACCGTTGAAGTAGCGCGTCCGCAATGTTTCGACAGGAAGTTGATAGACATCAGCGATTTCTTGAAAGGTTGCTTCACGCCCCTTAAAGCCAATCGTGCCAACCGTTTTAATTGGCTGCACTACTCGGTCATCACGCAGACCTTGACTATAGTAGCGATAGTTTAGATTATCAACTCCGATGCTCTTGCCGTAGATACTGATGACCTGTGCCATACTGATAGCCTTGCCGTTAACTACTAGCATGTCATGCTCTGGATCACGCTTTTTTCTTCCGCTACGGATCAGTTCTGCGCCTCTTAGCCCTCGATAGTGTCTACTAGCTACTGTGGTAAGCGGAAGATGATACTTCTTTGATATTTGATCAAGGGATAGCCGTTCGCCTTCCACTTCAACAAAAATTTTGTTCGGAACTGGATCTGAAACTAGCTTTTCTCCACGTATACCTTGATTATAGCGATAGCGAATGGTATGAGCATCGATGCCAAACCGCTTACTGAGCTCAGCAAAAGTCATCAGCTTACCTTCGAACTCAACTTTCTTAGCCATCAACTACTACCCACTTGTCATCATCGTATACGAACTTAGCATCTTCTAGTGATTTTGCGTTAGTTACTTCAACGGTTTGAGATGCGTTATCAACCTTAAAATCAAGCGCTGGGGCGTTGTCTTTGAGCCAGTCTTGTACCTCTTCGTTACTATCGTTAGCATCATAGTTATCTAAGTATGCTTGTTTTTCTAGTTCTACTACTTCATCAAAGTTCTTCACGTTATCTTCTCCTTTATAGTACCGTGCTATCTTTTCTACTGTGATCCATGAAACGTTGTATGGATCGATACGCCCGTTCTTTACATCGCTGATATAGCCTTGGCTCTTGCCAGTCTGTTGGGCTATCTCATAGTTGGTTGGCTTTCGTGCCTTTAAAACGCTTAGCATCTTTTGAACTGAGTCGATGCTATCACCTCCTTTAGTGGTACTTAACAGCATCTAAGATGCCGTCGACTTCAGCGCCATCGATCAAGATGTACTCGTCATCTTTGGTCAAGATGTAGTAGCTATCTTCATCCTTGCCGATTAGGTCACCCGAGACTGGGGCATCTTCAAAGATAAATTGGTCTTGAATGCGGTTGAACTTGTCGCTGGATGCGTCAAAGTTGTGTTGCAAGCCTAGTAGTACGTTGATGGCTTGGCTTGGTGTGATAAGTCCGTGGTTCATGTTTTCCGAGATGTCCTTAAGTGCTGCATTAAATTGGTATTTTTCCATGATAATCTCTCCTTTGGTTTGCTTGATCTTTATTACAACTACAGCATACTACTTTTAAACGAAGTAATCAAGTATAAAAAATTATTTATTCATGATTGACTTAGGTACCCACATACTTAGGCCTCTGTCGATGTAACCAGTGAAAACATCGATCCCGATTTCGTCGAAGACTTCGGCTTCGTCAGCATCAAAGATGAACTTGACGAGAACCGCTCTTTCGGTTTCCTTTTCAACAATCGTGCCTTCTGCTGCGTACTGTACTGCGATGGCATCGCGTTTGCTACGATCTTCGGCAATCTTCCAAACAGGTACACAACCAACAAAGTCGCGGTCGAAACTGAAGTAACCTTTGTGAGCGTAGAAACGAACTTCGCTTACAAGGTCTTGCAACCATAGCTCTTTGAGCTTGTTGTAAGGGTAGACGTTCTTTTGGGTGTAATACTTCCAACTTACCTTAAGTGCGAGTGACATTGCCATCTGGTAGTCACCGTAGTCTTCCTTTAAATCTTTGGCGATAAAGACTGCTAGACTCATAACTCTTCTTCTTAAACGGTTTGCCTTACTTCTTCTTTTCATCATTTTAATTACTCCCTTTCCTTTACCTTGATTAAAGTATACTACGTTTAAACGAAGTATACAAGAGAAAACACTAAAAATTCAACTTTTTTCGAGCAAAAGAAAAAATCCTGCCACCAGTTAAGGTAGCAGGATTTTTAGACATTTATTGATTTAAAATCTATAAATTATTTAATTCTTTTAACTAAAGCCACACTAGCTGAGTAATAGTGCCCTTCAGTAGTAACAATGCGTGGATAAGAACCATCTAGAATGATATGCCCGAAAATGTTATATCCTTTGGAACGTTTCTTACCAGATTTATTTTTCAAGTGTTTATCAACGTATTGATTAATTTGAGACCTAACTTGAAATTGAGAACCAGATTGATAATAGTGTGGTTTGATTTTCACTTCTTTGCGTTTTGTTTCATAGCCAATCAATTTACTATCGTTGAAAAGGTAGTTAAAGTCAGTGCTAAGTCCATGACCGTTGTCAGTGTATTGCCAGATATCAGTATCGTCAACACCTGGTTGGCTAACGCCGTAATTAGCTATCCAAATAAGTGGTTTATGGTGAAGCACGTCCTTGTTGATACGTCCTTCTATGAACCAACTAGCAGGTCCGTAAACAACTAAATTATGCCATCCAGCATTGTAGACTGCGTCTAACCATTCATTGACTAGTCCAGTTGTGGATTGAGGAAGGCTTGCATCTTCTACATCGATCGCAACTGGAGTCGTTTTGTCGAGCTTAGCATCTCTTCTAACAAAGTAAAGAAAATATCCAGCTTGACTAGTGGCACTCACTCCACCAACCAGATAGTGATAAGCACCTACTTTTTCCATTACTTTAGAAGCATTATAAACTTGGAGTTCGGCGCTAGCGTTGTGATAGTTAGTAGCCTGGGACTCTTTAACAAAGACAAATCGAGCTCCTGCAGCACGCAATTGGTCCATGTAGGATTTAGTTGCACCTTGATAGCTCGATACGTCTGCGCCTTGCGTAAAGCTCATAATTTAGCCTCCTTATCAGCTTGCAGAATATTTTTGACTTCTGCTTGAACCATGCTTTTTAATTCATCTGAACTATTTTGGCTGGAGCTAACTGAACTTGAAACTGTAACGCTAGCGTTAGAAGTAGTGGCAGCTGAATCAGGAGCTGTATCAGCAGACAAGGCAGCTTTGATAGCTTCATCAGCAATATTAGTGGCCTTGGCTTCGCTAAAACCACCAAATTCTTTTTGAAAGTAGTCGATTGCAATATCTGCAGCATTGCTAATTTCGCTATTAGTTACGTTGATCGTTCTAGTTTTATGGTTCTCATTGTAACTAGCTACTGCAGATTGTACTCCACTAATGATTGCAGACTTTATTTCAGTTGTTGGAATATTAGGATTACGATTGACAGCATGGGCATAGTCCTTAGCAGTTCGTTGGATAAAGTCTAAGTCGGCAGCAGCGTTATCGTCAGCATGATGTTGACGATAAGTTTTTAAAGCTGCGCCAGCGATCGCAGCAACGATCCATGCTACAACCCCGACATGATTATCAGTAGTAATCCAATTGAATACTTCTATTAAATAATTCATTCTTTATCGCCCCTTAGTTTATCCTTTAGATAGTTAATGTCTTCTTCATTATCTTTGATGCGGTTTTCATGATCTTCAAGTGAATCATCATCGCGTTGGAGCTTCAGGTCATGTTTAATTAAATGTTTCTCATGCTCAGTATAATGTTCTTGTTCAGTCATTCTAAAGCCTTCGACCACCTGCTTAAATTCTTTAATTGCAGCTCCTAAGTTATCTAAATTAAGCTGTAATGAAACCATTTGCTTGTTATTGTTAGCATTTACTTCGCTAGCAATGCGCTTAACGTGTTCATCAGCAATCTTTTGTCGAGCCTTCTCATACTTATAGAAAGCTCCCCATATAGTTAAAGCTGCAATTAGTAGACCAGCAACTGCTTGCCATTCGGTCACATCGTAACCATCAAAATGCACACTATCACCCCTTTTTATCTAGTTGATCAACTTTTCTTTTGAGCTCTTGCAAGTCTTCGACAATCCCTGTTAACAGGTGAAAAGCATCTTCATTGCTTTCATAGGCATGGTCTTGCTTTTCCATCACTAAGTCTTGTTTCGCGTTGGATTGCATGTTGACCTTGCTGTCGTTGTCTGCTTTTAAATCACTACGATCACCTGCACGGTTTTGACTCATCATGATTATAGGGGCTTGGATTGCTGCAATCGTCGATAGAGCTAAGTTAAGCAAAATGAAGGGATATGGATCAAAGTTAGCGCCAAAAAGATGCACTACGTTAACTAGCATCCAAACCGCCAGAACAGCCACAAATACTAGGATAAAAGTCCAACTGCCTCCAAATTTAGCCACTTCATCAGCAATCCTGTCGCCAAAAGTGTAGTCGTCGTTTAGCTTGGCTTTATGATATTTAGACTTGCTCATCTTTTTTGCTCTTTCTGCTTTCTCTGAATCATGAATGTTAACGTGCTTACTATGTTCGTTCATGATTTTATCAAATCTTTTTTTGTCCATCGTTTATCTCCTCTATCCAGAATGCCAGACGGTGTCGCTGATTCGATACCACAAGATGCTTCCATCACTTTGCACAATAAACTGGCCACGGTAACTACCGTAACTGATTACGTAGATTGCTCCGCCTTTTTTAATCGTAAACGTTGGTAGTCCCCAAGCTTGCGAAAAGACAAGAATACTAATGTCGCTGGTTGCGTTATAGACTCCGATAGGCCAGGTATTGTACATGTCTAGCAGCCCCATGCCAGCAGCTAAATCTGCTTGTTTAGGAAAAATCATTTTAGCCCAAAGAGCTAGTTGGCTGTTGATCGCATTCGTGTCAGATTTATTTGCAATCGTCCCTAAAAAAGCGTCGAATATTCCTTGCAGGCCTTCGACATCTGAAGAATTAGCTTTGGTAGCAATCGCTGAACTAGTAGCAACTGAATATGCACTAAAATCAGACGAAGTTGTATAATCGCTCAAAGAACCTATCGTTGCAAAGCTAGCTAGCTGAGAATTAGTAGCATAGTTAGCCGCACTACTAATTGTCACAAAATTAGATAGTTGTGATGTTGTAGCAAAAGAGCTGAGTGAACCCACAAAGCTATTAACTGAATTGCTTAAATTGGTTAGACTAGCAGCGTCCGCTTTCATGCCGATTGCACTAGAATTGGCATTTGAATATGCATTGAAGTCAGAAGTGGTTGTGTAACTACTCAAAACATCAACGTTTACTAAACTAGATAATTGAGAGCTGGTAGCGTAATTTGACATGCTACTAATCGTTGCAAAGCTAGATAACTGTGAAGTTGTGGCAAGCCCTGCAATTTGGCTTGTAGTAGCGTAGCTAGATAGCTGCGATTGGGTAGCATAATTACTGGCTCCATTCAGCAAAGCTCTTACAGAACTATTTAAAGTATTGATTGAACCACTTAAATTAGTTACTGAACTACTTAAGTTATTTAAATCAGCAGTGCTGGCTTTTGTGCCAATCTCACTAGTGACAGCAGATGATAGTTCATTTACTTGCGATTGAGTTGCTAAACTTGACAGTGCATTATTCGTAGCAAAATTTGGTAGCCCACTAACCACTGAATTTACAGTTGCGTCGTTACTAGTAGCATACGAATTTAAAGCCGAACTTGCACTGGAGGCGACGTTGCTTAAGGCAGAAGCAGTGCTGCTAGCATCGTCACTACTTACAGATGAAAGGTAATCAATCGTGGCATAACTAGCTAAACTTGCTTGTAAATCGCCTTGCTTAACCGTGCCAGTTAAATCGTTAATTTTAGCAAAGCCAACTAATTGGTCAGCAAAACTGCTGGCAAGTTGGCTGGTAGTGACAAAGCTAGATAGTTGATCAAGTGGTACGTAGCTTTGTAGCTCAGTTCTTGATGGATAGTCAGACAGCATCGTTGCGTCAATTTTGCTTGATAACCGCAAGTCAGCTGAACTAGCGATTGATGATAAGGCAGAACTGTTAGTGCTTGATAAGGTAGCTAAATCAGTGCTTAAGACATAGTCGCTAAGCTGACTAGTTGTAGCATAGCTAGCAGCGTCCGAATAGCTGATTTTAGTTGCTAAACTTTCAGCTAAACTAGTTGCGACACCACTTAATTCAGAACTAGTCACATAGCTAGATAGCATAGTCACGTCTGCTTTTAGAGCGACTACGCTATCAGTGTAACTAACAGCACTCGAGAAACCGTTGTTGGCTTGTGGCATATGAGCAACTGCTTGTGAAACCACACTGTTTAAATCATCTTTAGTGATTATATCGGCACTAACAGCGTTCACTGATAGCTTCTGCAAAGCGTCCACGTTCATTTCTGCATGCAGGTCGCCAGTGGTATCAGCTACGCCAAGCAAGAACTCAGCGTCTGTTTTGGCAAAGATGAAGGCACTGGCTACCGTGAAGTTAGCAGTACTGGTAGCTTGGACTAGCGCATAGCCAGTGGTAAGTAGCGCAGTCGTCGGCTCAACCGTTTGTAGGTTAGTCCCTTCCACAGTGTTGATTTGGCGTAGTTCTGGATCGCTGTACTGGGACAGGTCGAAGTCGCTGAAGACTACCTTCGTGATTTCAACCGTCCCGTCAGCTTGAAACTTTGCCTTGCCTAAGTTAGTAAGCAACATAAAATCGCCCCCTAAGCTTGGTTTGAAGGCGATTGTTGTGGAGCTTGTGATTGTGGTGCAGCAGAAGATTGAGCTGTTTCTGAACTAGCAGGAGCTTGCGATTGCGTTGTGGCGCTAGCTGATTGAGCAGGTGCAGCACTTGGTGCTACGTAATCGTTAGCCGAAGGAAGTAACCCTTCATATTCTTCTTGCGTGATCCATCCGGCTTCTAAGAAGACTTTCAAGTCAGCAGTTGCATATAGTCCCATATCAGTATAGATTTTAACAGCATTGTACATAGCGATTCCTCCTTATTTATTAGCTAATTTAATCATAAGAGCAGCGTTAGCAGTGTTGGCTTGTTGCACTGATAGTTGTAACTTTGATAGTTGCCCCATCAGAGCAGCATTAGTGTTAGCGGTGTTTTGATTATCGTTAAAAAGCTGAGTGATGTTGTCATATTCTGGCGTTTTAGTTTCATCGACAACAGAAACCGTCTTGTCTTTACCGTCATCACCTTTGACAGTTTCTTCTTTTAAAAACACTCGCTTGCAACCGTAGTAATCGATATCGCCGATTTGAATCATTGGCATTTGAACGATCATCTCTAAAGCGTTGTTAGCGGTCATTCTTGCGTACATTTCTTGCATTTTTTAGTACCTCCTTACAGGTCCTTACAGAAATTTTCGGTTTGATTTGTTCGTTATAAAATTGGAAACTGTTGGAATTTTTGATCCAACCAAAGTAGCTAAGCATTGAGTGAGCATCGTTTTCGCTTGGGTGTGATTTCTTGCTAATTTTAGTAGCTTTGCGTCTTATTCTCAGAAAGTTACGTCTACGGATTGTAGTATGGTCACGGTAGAACTTGAAACCCAGAAAGTCTATCGGCCGACTAGCAACTTTAAAAACTTGCCAGTTGTCTTTAACCGCTAGCTTATCTTGGTTTAGTGACTGCTCAATCTTCAACTTCATCTTGTGGAGTTTCTTCTTGTTGTTGCCAAAAATAACGATATCGTCCATGTAACGAATATAGTGTTTAGCATGGTACTTTTCTTTGATAACATGGTCCAAACTTTCTAGATAGAAGTTAGCGAACCATTGCGAAGTATATAGGCCTAGTGGTAGTCCCACGTGATAGCAGTCGATGATACTGTACATTAGATTTAACAGTCGCTTATCCTTGAAACGGTTAGCAAGCTTAGTCTTCAGCACGTCATGGTCGATTGACTGGTAAAAGTGATGAACGTCCATCTTCAAACAATACTTCGTGAACTTGGTATCGTTACGCAACCATTTTTCAACCGCTTTCTTGCCAACCGCACCACCACGGCCTTTAACTGACGCTAGACAGTAGTAGTACATCGACTTATAAAAATACGGCTGTGCTACCGTTATCAGTGCCCAGTGGATAATTTGGTCTGGAAAGAATGGCGATGACGTGATTATGCGTTCTTTCCCACGCTCATGGATAACGACTTCACGGATATGTGAAGGCCGATACTCTTCAGAAAGCAACATATCTTGAATTTTCATGATGTATAGTTCACGATGGTTCAGGACCCGTTGTACATCTTTGCGACGCTTTTTGCCTTTAGCAGCTTGGCTGATCGCATAGTTGATCACTTCATAGTCAGCTACTTTTTCATACAAGTTTCCATATCTATGCATAACAAATCCTTTGCTTTATTATTAATCTTAACGACGTTCGATTGTCTACTAGCCGCTACCTTTACCGACGAATTTTGAGCAAGCGCTCAGCAGAACATAGTGCAATTTCTTTAGTCAAATCATTAATATTCAAGCGGGCACCGTCATTACCATTCGAATTAGAAAACGGGTAGTTGAGGTTGGAGTTGAACAGACCGTTGTTCGAGTTAGAACCATAACCGCAAGCACTATGAACCGCTATTATTTTTTAGCTGGGGGAGGGTTCCCCCAGACCCCCTCTAAGACAAGGCTTTCCTAATCAAGCGGGCACCGACAACACCAGACGAATAAGAAAACGGGCAGAAGAGGTCGGAGTAGAACAGACCGTAGTACGAGTAAGAACCATAACCGCCGACTACCATGGTGTAGTTAGTTCCGTTATCAGACCAAGTATAGCCATCGATAGCGCCTTCTGTGCTTGAAGTTTGCGTTCCAAGCGTAACCTCTGGATGATTAGAGTCATATCCGAACTGGGTAGTCCAGTTGCCGCTACCGTTCAATTGATAGCCAACTTGGTTATAAGGATAAGCGAACTGCGAGTTGGTATAGCTGTTAGCATCGTCACACACGAAGATGCTTTCAGAATTAATTCCGATTCCGTCAACGAATTGCCAGACGTTACAGTACATATCTTCGATGCCACGATAGCTCATGTGGTCGTTGTTACCTTTGGAACTGCCGACTAGACCGTCAGTCGTACCAGAAGTGGCATTCTCTGCATTGCCATACATGACTGATTTGGAGTTCAGTGTTGCAAATTCAATAATGAAAAGCACTTGGAGCATGTCCCAAACGTGGATATCTAACTGCTGATAACCTGTTCCGTTAGTTCTGGCTTGGCTTCTGAAGACATCGATCGTTTGGTTGACAGTTGGTGTGGTGCCACTTTTGCTTTGAAGGTTGCTGCCACTGACGGAGCCAGGATAAGCTCCCACATCAACATAGTTTAGTTCAGAACTGCTACCAAAATTATAGAAACATTTCGGTAGATACCAGCTACTATCTTGCTGAACTAGTGACGCTTGCCAAGTGTAGCCGCCGTTGTTACTAGTCTTCTTGATGTAGAACTTTGGAATTCGTACGAAAACGTTGCCTTGCGAGTCAGTTACACGTGACATCTGTCCCCAAATTGGCGTGTTGTCAAAGTCGTTCTGGTTGCCATTGATACCCGATTGCATACCGACAGCAGCGTCAGTGCGCGTTAGTTGCGAACTAGAGCTTCCATTCCAGCTAGCACCCCAGACGCTTTTGTTGATGTCAGTCCCAGGCACGAGAGCAGAATCGTAGCCAAGTGTGATAGTACAACCATCAAGGTAGATATTAGATACATACCCGCTGTAAGTTGAACTTTCAGTCACAACGGTTAGCGCTGGATCAACGGCACCGCTTAGAACCTGTGAACCCATGTTTTGGCTTTCGACTACGTTACGATAGATTTTGGTAACGTCGAAATTGAAAATGTTCTCGCCAGGCGTGATATTGGCATTGACCGCAATCGTTCCGTGGAACGTTCCAACGAAAGTGTTAGGGTTGTAGTCGAGGTAACCATTCGTAATGCTAAAGCTGCTGTTTAAATTATTGAGCGGTATTTCGATGTTGGGCGCTGGATTATCGCCGTACGTGTAGATGCCAGAAACATCCACTACTTTCCCGTATGCTTGGGACTCTGGATATACGCATAAACCAGGCCTGGTAGCAGTCAGAGCATAGCTAATCGCACTGCTCCGAGTCGTAAAAGGTATCACGGTCTGGTCAGTATAGTTCTTAGCGGTAGCAACTGCACTTTGATAAGCTGAAGAAGTAGTCGAACTGAAATGTGATTCGGCATTAGATATGCTAGCACTATTAGCAGCTACTGATGATTGAAGAGTAACGATAGCGTTGCTGTTGGTTGAAACGCTAGCTTCGACTGCGCTGAAAGATTGTGCGATTCCGCTATTGCTATTTACAGCAGAACTAATATCAGCAGCTGCTGCTGAATAAGCGCTATCAGCTAGTGATTTTGCGTTAGTGTTAGCTGACATTACAGCTGTTGACAGCATATCCTGCGTAACGTTTTCCATGTTAGTCATCGTGATGTTAACTTGACTAGCACGTCCGACGAAAATCCCCCAAATGAATTTTTCATGTTCAGCCACACTGCCGTTATAGGCTGGGAAAATAGTTGGTGCTTCGTTTACTAGAACTGAGTACAAGTACTCGTTCGTCCCGTCTGAAAAGTAGATGCCGACGGTCTTGATGTAGTTGTCACTGGTTTGTTTGTCATTTAAAAAGTCGATTGGAATGTTGACGTTAGAAGCGTCTTGGATAGCTCCAATATCAATTTTTATTTCAGTAAAACTGCTTAGCGAAGTTAAGGCTTCGATGGTATCGTCGTCTGCGTTCGAGTAGTCATCAGAACTTAGTACTGCTCTAGTTGGTGTTAACGTAATTTGCCCATTGATTGCTTGCTGAGCTAGCTCTTGCCCTTTATCAGTCTGATATCCTTGCTTGTACTTGGACAATTAAATCACTCCTTTTTATTGGTTTGCACATAGTTGACATGTTGATGTTGGACCCCGATTCCAGTGTATGCTTGCACATGATCTCTGGTAATTGCTTGCGGTGTGGTAACGTAGTTGACGTGTTGGTGTTGGACTACCACAGCTGTGTATGCTTGCTGGCTGAGATAAGTTTGGAAAGATACACTGTCCACTCTAATTCCGTATGCGACAGCATCTTGAATCGTGTCGAGCAGCAACGCTGTTTTACGAGCATCTTCAGCATAGTCAGCTGGGATATCTTTTACCGCAATCGTGTTGGGCGAGCCGTCGACATCCCACATCGTTTGAATCTTGAAGTCAGTTGGCTTACAACCGAGCGCAGATGATACCAGGTCATATAGTTTCGGCATCGAACCATCACAGAGTCTGACTAGGATGTGGGACTTGATTCGAAACCGTAGAAAGTCATCGTCATCGCCATCACGCTGGATGTCATAGTTGCGAGCGACATCATCAAGCATCTGGCCTGAGCAGTTGTCCAAGTCGTTGGACTGGTCGATCATGGTCAGCTTGTTCTGCACATCTTCGATTGGTCCATCCCAGATGCTGTAGTACTTCTGCCAGTTCGTACCATCATCGATGTGCATCGCAGTCGTGAACTCGTTGAGAATATCGTCAGTTGTGTAGTTAGCCATTGCCTACCACCACCAAGTCTGCGAGATTGGCAGAGTCGAAGGACGATAGCTGGATATCTGACTGGCCTAGTTTGTTAGGGTCAGTGCCAATCTGGATTTCAGCCGTCTTGATACCGTCGATGTTGTATGCTAGCTGGTAGAAGCGGTTGTAGTCAATCGTATCCCCCATTTCAAGTGAGTTGATGTAATTGCTCATCGATTGCTTAAGGTCGCTCATCCCGTTATCAGCATCGTACTCTGGACTAGTCGTGAACTTGATGCTGACGTAGATAGGTACGACCGTAGCAACATCGAAGTTGATCGTGACGGGGTTATCGCCATAGTCTCGAACTTGGACTGAAGTCGAGCCGACGGTGTGAATTCCCCAAGCGATATTGTCTTGGATCGCTTGGGCCACGTCCGTTGGGTTGCCGCCTTGCACGTAGAAGTGGAGAACGTCTGGAATCGACTTATCGCCGCTCTTAGCGACCTCTTGGTTAATCTTGACTAGCTTGACACCTGCCACGGCGTATAAGGCGTTATATAGGCCGTTCTGGGTTGGACTGGCCTTGGACGTGTTAGCCAGTTTCAGTCGAGCTCGATAAGCAGTATCATCTTCTTCGTCCGCACCACCGCTGGCTTGAACAGGGTTGGTAACTGAATCGACTCCGTTCACGACCTCTAGCTGGGTCGTGATGGTGTTAGCTGCCACGTTAGCATCATTGTTGCTATCAACACTGTCCGCATCACTTTCCGCGATACCACTGCCACTACCGTTATCATCGAGCGTCACATCATCCGTTAGCACGAACTCAACGTCGCTATCAGTCGCATAACGGCTGTTAGCTGGAATCGTTGTGCCTGGAGTTCCAGTGAACTGCAGCGTTACTTGCGCGTCGCTAGCTGGAATCCTGTCAATCGAAACGTTGGCACCGTAGCGATCAAGTTCAATCCCGTCCATCAAGTCTAGGAAACGACTGTAGTAGACAGCTTGTGCTTTTTGATTCAGCTGGGCCATGAAGTAGCTTAAGATGCGGTTCTGCATCCCTAGTGCCGAGTTAGCTGACACATCCGCTAACTCTGAGAAGATTACCTTGACGTGCGCGTTAGCTTGGTCAAGAATCTGATCGTAGTTGTCAAAGGTCAGCCCAGTGTACTGCGAGTTATCCGTATCCGCCATTCATCACACACCTCCAATCTTGATAGAATTTGAGAAGTCCCCTTCCGCTTGGTCTGCGGTAGTATACGATATCGTGATGTCCATGGAACGATTAGCCTTGTCCATGCTGATATCAATCGTATCGAGCGTGTCGATTTCGGGGATTTGGTCTTCGATAGCTTCGCGGACATCTTGTTTAACATAGTCTGGGACCACGTTCCGTCCGAAAAGGTTATCTGGTCTCAGACCGATGGTTTGGTCTAATTCGAACTCAGCTAGGCAGGTGCTGAGTGTGATGTAGACTTTTTGATTAACGGCTTCGATGGGGTCTTCGATGCCGATGAAATCGTTATTCTCAAAGGCTAAGTCACCCGTTTCAGTTAGTTTTAAGTCAATCATCGTCAATCACCTCGTATCTCCCGATGACGATGCCGTCGTTCATCGAGTGCATCGTTTCTGAGTTCTTTTCATATGTTTTCCCTTTTGCATCCGTGAAGTTATCCATGCTGCGATTATCAAAAACTACCATCACTTTTTCGTCCTTTTTGAGTTCCTTATATTTGGGCTCGTTAGTAACTTTGTCAAAAATGATGAGTGCTGATGTCAAGACAGGACAGCCGATAATCGTAACGGTGTCATCCGTGCCGTCCTTATCCTTGATCGCAGTCGTAACATCGCAAACGTTCTTGCCCTTGTCGTAATTCTTGACGATACACTGGCTAGCCACGTTCAAGTCGTACATCGTCCTTGTTTGCATGGCTGATAGCAGCTCACGGAACTCGTTTGATGCGCTTTTAGTCATGGACATTCACCTCCATCGTGGTGCTGAAATCATCGTCATCGCAGTTGTGCTGACCCGACTGAACTGGTTTCAAGAAGTTGAACTGATAAGCATCGACTGCAATCAGCGAGTTACTGCTGACTTGTGGTAGCAGCATCGACTTAACTTCAATTTGCGGATTATCATCATCAGTCACGGTCGGGATTGCGATCAAACCGCTACCGCCATGCGTACCTTTGACCCTGTCAGTCAGATAGACATGCTCGTTCTGGGCAGTCGATGCGTCATCCTTTTCAATCATCAGCTGACCCCGACGATAGTACAAGATAGCGTCACAGTCCTTAGCAACTTTCGTGATGATACTCATCGGAGTCCCCTTGGCTACATAGCCTTTTGGATACTTCTTGTTAGTGGGTAACTTCAGCTTGTTAATCTTGATCTTAGCGTCGTTAACTACCCGTGAGATGATTGCTTTAGCTGTGATGTTCTTGCCAAAGCTGATCGCGCTGGTCGTGAGTTTCGTCTTGACCTTGCTCTTAGCTTTCTTCTTCTTTTTCTTTGATTTGGAGGTTTTCGCACTGCCACTAGTAGTTGTAACCACATCTGAACTTGGTAAAGAGTTTGCATAATTGGACCCCTCTCTGACTGTGAAGCTGAACTGACCATCTACGCCATCATAAGCGTAGGGAGCAACGGAGATGATAAGACCGGTCGTGAGTAACTGTGGTCCCGTGTTTTCTTTATAGCCCGCAAATATTTCGACCTGGTTACCGACCGAAAACAGCATGCGATGTTGTAGTGACAGGTTCATCATAGTCACGGTCGAGGTTGTCTGCTTACCCGACTTATCGAAAGGAACTGTAAAATGGATGCTATAAGTGCTGGCCTTTTGGTAAGCTTGGAACTGATAGACTCGGCCACTATCATGAACTTGGATCACTGTCTGCCGATTGAAGTAGTACTTAGTCACTTCCATCACCCCAATCTTGGTCCAGCTCGACATCGTCACCATCTGAGTAGTCGTCACCAATCGTATCTTCGTACAGCTGCACCGTGATACCAAAGTTAGTAACGCTGACGCGCTTTTCTTGTCCCGATTCATCCATTGGAACGAGTGGGGTCAGTGGCAACCGCGTATCAGTGTAGTTAGCGAACAACGGTTGGTTTAAGACCAGCTTCTCACAGCTAATGATTGTTCCATCGCCATCTTCAACGGTCGGGTCTGCGATCGTGCATGTATAAAAGTCGCCTTCCGAGTTGTACTCGAAAGTAAACTCGTAAGTGACGTTATCTAGGTCATAATCGAAAGTTTCTGGTAGGTCGGTCACGTCAACTGGTACATAGTTTCTGATTGCCATAGTTATCGCGTCCTTTGATAGATTTTAGTCTTCGACTTAGCTGTAGTTTTGCTCGATGCCACTTGTCCAGCAGTCACTTGAACTTTTTTGCCAACCGTCAAGGTAGAACCGTTCCAGCGTTCCAGCTGAGAAACACTAGTGCCGTACTGCTTGGCAAGGCTGTAGAAGGTCGTGCCACGTTTGACTGTCACGTGCTTCGGACCCGCATACTTGCCTTTTTTGCTCTTCTTACCTTTGTTGTTGACGTTTCGCTTGCTACTCAGCACAGCAGCCTTGTAGACGAACTCGAAAGTGATGTTGACCTTGAAGGCATCTACTGTGGCTTGGTCCAGTTGCTTTTCGAGCGTGCTGATAACTAGGTTGTGCATGTAGATGTGCGGAACTGTCTTATCGGAATTAGAACCGTTCGACATGTAGGTCAGCTGAGTACCCTCACGCTTGTACTTTAGCAAGCGTTGATAGTACCACTCGGCTGATTTCAGTTTGTTCTGTTCTTGGCCGATCGAGTCGCTACCTACTACCATGCCTTGAATTGACAAGGTCTTTTCGGAGTTCCGCGAGTGGTCAGATACCGGTTCGTCCTTGTCGACAGTGTACTTCGTTACATCTGAGGAGTTGGACTCGCTTTCGGACTGTGAGAAAAGATATACGACACCCGTTGACTTTGACTCAGTCGGATAGATGCGGGCATGCGGAGCTAGAAAATCGTTAACGTTATCTTCTTTCGGTTTAGCGACTGGCTTGATACCCATTGCTGCCTTATAACGGAACATATTGTTGTAAGCGCTCTTTTCACGCTTGGATAGCCGATTGAAGTGGCTGACAGCTTGCTTGTACTTGCTGTCCTTTAGCATCTTCTCATGTTTATCATGCTGCTTGATCATATCGTTCTGCAGTGAAGTAACGTATTCTTCAGTCGCTCCAGAAACAACTTTCTTACCCGATACATACTGGACAGTTTCCTTGCCGTCGATACGTTCAGTCTTAGCATGATAGCCGTTCTTCTTCAGTATGCTGACCAACGTTTTCTTGTCTTGGTTGTACTGAGCTTGATAGTTATCGACCTTCTGGATGAGCTTAGCTTGTGCTTTGGGCAGCGCGTTCTTACCCTTAGTAGCCATCATCAGGTAGGTCTGTAATTTCAGATAAGTTCCTGTTTTGAGCATTAAGTCATCCCTCCTTGAAGATCAATTTTGCTTTCGCGGAAGAGCTTCCGTAGCTTTCTTTCGATGATGTTGCCGACTTCGGTAGCTGTCTTAGATGCGTCCTTAGCTCCTTGCACTGTCACTGAGATAGCGCCTTTTTGAAAGTCTATTCTTGCACCGCTACTAGTTTGGTTAGTAGTCTGGCTTCGTAAGTCGCTGACTGACTTAGCATGGTTTTTGATCGTGCTAGGACTGTCGAAGTGTAGAAGCTCTGGGCCTTGTTCACCGACCCAAGCCGTTTCGCCAACCGTCGGCTTACCACCAGCAGCATATCCATGGCCGTTACCTAAGAAGCTAAGACTATCGCCGTAGCGGTGCTTAGCATAGTTAAGACCTGCATAGATGCTGGCGTAACCATTGTTCCACTTACCAAGACTAGGCTTACCATATGCTGCGAAAGTGCCGGGCTTGACTTGCATCAGACCCATCGCACGACCGTCAGCTAGGCCGTCAGTACCACCGATCGCATTCGGGTTACCAGAGCTTTCAGTGTTGATTTGGCGAAGCACCCGATTGACCATATCAGCTGAACCAGAAAGGCCTAAGGCACTCAACGCCTTCTTGACTAGTGGCTTCCAGCGTTGAACTCCGTCACCAGCTGGGTTTCCAGCAGCGCCACCCGCATCACTTGTGCTCAGTTGCTTAGTGACGTTGTTAAGTGCGCTAGAGCCTAGTTCGGCAGTGACCAGTTTCTTCATGAAAGGCGAGACACCCTTGATACCACTGCTGTTGCTTGCTTTTTGTTTCGAAGCAGTCCCAGAGACACGACCAAAGTGCATCGTGCCTGGAAAGTAAGTCGAGTCAAGTGGTGTCATCAAGATGTTCGGATGTGAGCTGGGGTTGAAAGCTGAGAAGTAGTGATGACCACCCTTATCAGCCACGACCCCGATGTGCTCATCGTTTCCGACTAAGTCACCAGCTTCAGCATCTGATCTAGAGATGCTCGATGCCTTAGCGATTTGCTCGCCGGAAGTCCGTGGATAGCTGATACCAAAGGCATGTTTTAGAGCGTACTGAACTAGTCCAGAACAGTCGAAGCTATCTGGACCCGTTGCACCCCAAACGTAGCTATGCCCTTTACCATAGTTTTCAACGGCTGCTAGTAGTCCAGTTGCAGCACCACCACCAGAGATGGCATTACTGATCACGTTCCACATTGCACCAGACCACTTATAGCCTTGCGTAGCACTAGCAGCAGCATTCGCGCCTGCTTTAGTCAGTCCTTTTTGCAAGCCTGAGCCAGTAAGGCTGATGTTCTTGCTGAATTCTTGTGCAAAAGCGCCAGTCGGGTTCTTAGCGTTCGCCTTAGCTAGCGAGCGGAGCGCTTTCTTGGAAGATTTACCCTTAGCATAGTGAGGGATAAGGCCTTCACGAATTGCTTCTTGAGTATCGTTACCGTTTAGCACTGATTCGCCCTTGCGAATAACCGTCGTAGCATCTGAACCCTTAGCATATCTAACGCCGCCTTGTGGGTTGACGATAGCTTCCATCTGCGGTCCAGACTTAGCATCGTTGACCACAGCTAGATGGTCTTGGGTAACTTCGCCTTTCGTCCCATCAGCATAGTGGATCGGATTTAGGACGCTATCATTACCCCCGAACTGCGATAAGGTCTTGTCGATACCGCTAATTCCTTGATTTAAGGCATCGACAGCGCCTTGCATGCCAGTCTTTGCGTTTGGCCCTAAACCGCTGAAGTAGTTGCCAAAAGCGCTGATTGTCTTTTCCCAAATCGGGTTGAGTTGCTTGCCTAAGTTGGTAAAGTTAGCCAGCGTCTTATTAGCAAAGCTAGTGTTGCTATCGTTGACCTTTTTGTTCCCGCTATCGTTGATTTTCAGCAAGTCTGAGTGCATCTTCGTGCTGTTAGTCTTCATCGAGCGGCTGAGCGCTTGTAAGCTGCTGACAGGTTGTTTACTGTCCACATTCATCTTGACCACGCTCGAACTAGCACCAAGCCTAGTCGTACCTTGAGCAAAGTGTTGAACGCCAACAATTTTTTGAGTATCTTCAGCAGAGTAAACATGTGAACCCTTCGGTAGCGTAGTGTGGACGTTGCGTCCCTTGTACATGCCATAGCGACCGCCGAAATCAATCAATTCTGGTCCACGACCGTCATTGACGACAGCGTTCGTAGTGTTCGGAAGTCCGTTAGCGTACTTGCCTTTCGTCCCAGTTGCGAACATGGACTCGATCGCCTTGACAGGGTTCTTAGCGATGTTAGCTACCTTGCTACCCATGCTTGCGATTGAGCTCCAGATGCCCTTAACTGAGCTGATGATGTCAGAGCCAATCGAAGAGATCGTAGACCATGCTGCCTTGAAAGGTGCAACTAGGACATCGAGAATGCCAGAACCAATCGACTTAAGATCACTACCTAGTTTGCTCCATCTACCAGTTAGTAGGTCAGCACCAGTTTTAAAAATTCCACCTACTACTTTAAAGATTCCAGTAAAAGTAGTGCTTAGATAAGTTCCAATTCCTCTGACAACGCCCTTGATAACTGAGCTAACGCCTTGGAAAATAGCGCCAACTGTTGAGCCCCAAACTTTAAAGTAAGTTTGAATGCTTTTAACAACATCTTTAACTGCTTCACTCTTCTTAGCAGCGTTGACGAAGTCACTAAATCCTTTAGTTACTGGTTTAAACGACTTTCCAATCGAGTTCATAGTAGAACTGACAGTGCTTTTTACTGAGCCGAAAGCTTTATTAATTGAGCTGATAGCGCTCTTTGGAATGACATTTTGGATAGTTTGCCCGAGCTTCTTACCAACGGCACTACCACCAATCCCACCAACAGCTCCTCCGACTAGTCCACCTACTGCAGTTCCTATAACTGGAACAGCAGAACCAAGTGCAGCTCCTCCAGCAGCACCTGCGATTGTTCCACCAAGCATGCCACCTGCGGATCCAATCTTGCCACCGGCGTTCTTATTGTTTATTCCGATTAGTTGAGTACCAGCTGCAGCCACGTCTAAAAGTGGAATTCTTGAAGCGAGTGCCCCAGCACCCCTAACTAATCCAGATTCAGCAAAACGACTTCCAAATCCACCTAATCTGCTTGCAATGGATGCAAATCTGCCAGTCTTAGCTATTTCTGGTGCTGCTGAAAAACCTTCACCACTTAATTTGACTGCATCAGAAGACAGGGTTGATTTAGTACGGAAAAGTCCGTTGCTGAGTAAGTTGGCACCTTTAACGTTCTTAGTAACGGTTCTAGCTGACTTGCCTAGCTTAAGAGCAGTAGTTCCGCTTAAATCGCCAGAAACATCATCTACGATGCTGGATTCTTGCTTTCCTCGACTGAACTTACCGATGCTGGTATTACTAGCAACTAATCTCTGTAAGAAACTGGACTTGCCACCACCTTCGCCACCTGCTTCAGCAGCATTGACCAGTCCGATTGCTCCAGCCACTTCTTTCAGTGAACTAGCAAAAGCTAGTGCCTTCTTAGCTACGAACATCCCTGCTAGCGTTGTCGCTACAACTTGAATCGCTTCTTTGTGGGATGCAATATCTTTCAAGATGTTGGCAAACGTCTGCAACGGCGAGTTAGACGCTTTAGTGTTCCCACTAACTAAGCCGAAGGACTTGCCGATGGCTTGCACGATCGTGCTGAAAGTTCCCCAGACAGCGTTGCCGACTGTTCCAACGATAGATACTAACGATTGAGCGATACTGCCGAGTGGCTTTTGGTTCTTGACTAAGAAGTTGATTGCTCCACTAGCAACGTTTGTCAGGCCTTTACCAATACCAGTCATCATGTCAGCAATCGGCTTCTCATTTTTGGCAAAGAGGTTAGAAAGCTGAATTAGGCCTTGGTTAGCATCGCCAGCCATGCCCTTCATCGTATCTTTCCAGAGCTGAGTCTGTGTACCTTGTAGCTTAGCGATTGCTCCGCCAGCAGTCTGTCCGTACTTAGTCCAAGCGTTTCCACTATCTTGGGCAGCCTTGACCATCAGATCGCGAAGTTGCGAGCCGCTAATCTTACCAGACTGCATATCAGCAGTGAATTTAGCAGCAGATTCGCCACTAGCACTGATGATCGCGCTCTTCATCGCAGGCATCTGCTTAGTGATCCGACTAAACGAACCGACGCTGACCTTGGATGCGCTGAACAAGCGGCCCATTGACCCAGTCGCTTGCACGATTTGGCCACTGGACATACCAGTAGACTTACCGAAGGCAAACATCTCGTTAGTCAGTTCTTTGGTCTGAGCGATGTTACCGTTCGTGGCGTTGTAGAAGTTTTTCTGAACGGCAGTCGTGTCAGCACCGCTGATGTTGGCCTGCTTAGTCAGCTCACCAATTTGCGAAGTAAGGGATGCGACGGCATCTTTCGACTTGACCCCCATCGTAGTCCAAGCTAGTTGAACCTGTTGGGCTGCTTGGTCCGCTTGGAAAGCAGACTTGGCCATCGAGCTAACATAGCTAGTGACACTACCGATCGCGCCACCGACTAAGCCACCCACTGCACCACCAATTACGGTGCTACCTAAGCTATGTGGTTTGGTTTCAGTCTTTTCAGTCGTTCTAGCAACTGATGAGACTGGCGAGACTTCTCGGCTACTACTTAGGCTGCCTAATCGGTCCTTCAGTCTAGCAACTTGTGAGATAGACTTGTCGATAGAAGCACTGAAGCGGTCCATGCTGCTAACGGACTTGTCCATCCCCAAGTCAGTAAGTTGTTTCTGCGCATCTAGTAGGCTTCGGAACTTGTCCTTAGTCTTATCGATGCTATCGCTGACTGAACCAAAGGAGCTGCTGAACTTCTTAGATGCGTCAACTCCGTTACTGCTGATCGAGTTGACTAGCTTGTCAGTCAGCATCTTGGCCCGTTCTAACTCAGATGTGTCAAGTTTCCAACCTAAGTTGATTGTCGATTGCTTTAGGTCCATAGTTACCCTCCTTTCTTCTTATCATCGCCACCGAAAAGTTTGCCGATTGAGTTAGCGATACGGTTCGCATTCTCACCCAGTAGCAGTTCAGCGACTTCGTTCAATTCTAGTAGGTCTTGATAAGGCATGTTGCGCGTTTCTTCAATCGTTGCTAGCCCAGCATAGACTGGACGGTAGATTTGAACCTTTGAAGCAACGTTTTCACGAATTGAATCATAGTCTAAGAACCATTTACCTTTGTAAGGCCCATCCTTGTATTGCTTTGCATATGGATTAGAGAAACATTCTCCCTAAAAAGACCTCGATGTAGTCGATAACGAACTTGTAGTCAGACTTTTCGTATGTCGAGTTCAAGAACTCTTTCCCCGCTACGATGATTTGGCCGTAACCAGAGTGTGTGTTGAAGTAGTCCATCGATAGCGGCTTAGTTAGCACTTGTTCAAGAATCATCTTGTTAAGCGGCTTGGACTTACCGGTCGTTTCCAGTTCTTCTTGCGTTTGTTCTAGCGTTTGGAGTTTTGGGAACTGTAGAGTGTACTTGGTCTTCTTGCCATCGTCTTCTTCGACTTCGATAGTCTTCTTAGCCTTGCGAAGTTCCTTTTCAAAGTCAGCAATCTTCAAGTTATCTTCCAGTATCTTATCCAAGTAAAGTTCATGCTTGTGATATTGAGACAAGTATTGCTGCGCATATTGAGCTGAGTTCGCATCATCGATCAAGTCTTGCGCTTCTTCGATACCTGGGAAGGTTACAGTTAACTTCTTCCCGCTTGGTGTCGTGAAGTCTTCTTGCTTCAAGAACTTGTTGATCGCGTTCTTTTGCTTTTCCTTGATTTCTTCGGTCTTAGTCTTCTTGCCAACGGTTTCTTCAGTTACATCTAAATCGATTTGTTCTTCTGCCATGATTAATACCACCTTCGTTTAATTTGTGTTGTTGCAATAGCACTGCCAGGAATCGAACCCAGCAGTGCTTGGAAACTAAAAAAGCCGACACCAGTCAGCTAGTTATTATTGGTCTGCGTTACCATCGTAGACTAAGTTAGAAGCAGTGATCGCCCATTGTCTGATTGGGTAGGTCTTACCAAGCGATAAGTCTGGTAGACCAGTTAAGAAGCAGACGTTGGAGCTAACTTTTTCTTCGTCTGATAGCACTTGGATTGCTAGCGCATGTTCTTGGTCGTAGATATTTGACAACCAGCGGCATGAACTAGAACCCTTTTGCAAGTTGATCGTGATAGACCCGATTGACGAGTTGATTTCAGTCATCATTGGGCTACCTTGTGGATCTTCAGCAGGGTCAACGTTCTTGTTAGTCTTTTGAACGGTAACCATGTCACCATCTTGAAACGACTTGAAGGACTTAGTTTCGTTAGTCACTAAGTCAGTTGCGATGATTGATGCGCGCTTAGCGTTGTAAAGGTTAAGTTCACGTTCGGCATCTAATTGGTATCTTGAGTTGTAAGCCATAAATTAGGTCCTCCCTTCTAGTAAGCGATTGCAGTACCCTTAACATTGACCTTCGCGATTTCGGAGGCTGCGTGGTAGTCAAACTTCACGCGGTTAAGGATACGGCGACTAAGTTCAACGCCCTTGACTTCATCCATCGTAGGAAGCGTAGTAGTGTAAGCAGCCTTACCAGTAGTTGCATCAACAGCGATGATGCCTTGTGCGAAGGCAGTGTCTAAGACGTTGTCCATCACAGCACCAACCTTCTTGATCCCGTTAGCATTGAAAGATACACGGCCACTACCGTTAACGTCAGCAAGCGCATTTTGGATAGCAGATTCAAGGTTAGCCTTGACCCAATCTTCACCAGCGTAGACATCAACATAGTTACCAGAAGCGTTCACAGCTGATGTGAAGTTAGCGAAAGTACCTTTTTGCACGTACATGATCAAGTTTTGGCTTTCTAAGCCTTCAATTTGTGTAGCAGTCATATTTTGGCTGGAATCAGCGCGGTTGTTAACGGGAGTAACGTCAGCAAGGTTGGAAACGAATTCCCAGCTAGCTTTTCCAGTGTCTTGGGCACCAGCTTCGCCACATAAAGCAGCAACGATAGATTCACCGTCAACATCGTGGTAATAAGTCCAGGTCCGAGTGTAGTTAGCAAAAGCAGTTGAGTCAGTGTAGTTAGATGGGTCAAATTGCAAGAAAAGCAAGTGGAAACCTTTACCATCATCTCCACCGTTTTCGATGATATCTGCTAACGCTAAGGCATCTGCCTTGTTATAGTCAGCTAAGATAGCATAGTCCCAAGGTTCGTAGAAGTAGTCGTAAGCTGCCTTTGCGATACCCGTTAAGCTGCTACCACTAGCAGCACTGACGTTAGTAGCACTACCGCTTGAAGCGGGAGTAGTTGAGGTAGTCGAACCACTGCTAGTTACTGTTGAGCTTGGTGCTGGTGCTTGGCTAGTACCTGAACTAGCGGGATAAGTGTAGACTTGGATAGCATCTGGACTAGCATCTTGGTCGAAGATCGTCGTAGCGAGGTTTAAAACGCTAGAACCACTTGCATAGTCAGCAGCAACATCTTCTAGCATGAAGTATGTCTTCTTCGATTCTGCTACACCAGACACATAGATAGCAGTTGTGTTTAGCCCTGCGGTGTTTTGGGGATGTTCGAGTGAGATTGAAACTAAAACATCCGAGATTTTAGGGATAATCATGTATAACGCTCCTTTTTTTATTTAGATTGTTCGACGTTCACGTCCTCGATTGGGTCGTAATCGTCATCGAAATTATTTCTAGTCCGCAGCACGACCGCAAAACCGATGCTGCGTTCGACTTGGACCGAAATAAAGTTGGTAGTATCAGCAGGACTGGTAACATCAACGACCACGAAGCCGTTAGCGACCGCGTAATCGTCGAAATGATATGAATTCAGTAGCGAATATAGCTGTTCAGCCAAATCGTTCGCATCGTTGGTGTTCGTAGCATGTGCATCGAACTTGATGGTCATCTCAAAGATTTCGTTGGTCGTGTTATCAGTGAACGGTAGCCGCTTGTGGGTCGTGATCCAGTCGTAAGTGGCGAATGGATAAATCGGACTAGCTGGCCCGTTGTCATTTGCCAGATAGATACCACGGTTATGGTACTTGGCATCCCCTAGCTCAGTGTTGGACTTAAGCCACAGCAAGATAGTACTCATGAACTTCTGAGTGCTAAAGGGGGATTGGTTAGCATTAAAGGTCATTTGACACCTGTCTTTCTAGCGATTTAAGCCCGTATTCAGCGTAGGTAGCTTGTGGACGGTAATCAGACTTGGCTACAACTTTGTACGTCGTATCGGTCGATTTCACGTAGATTTCAGTGCCGATACCAAAGTTGCAGTGGCGTGAGTACCAGTCCATATCAACGATGGTCTGTACACCGTCCGCTGTCTGTTGCCAGTTACCTGCCTTGTAGTTATTCGGAGCAACGATCTCACCGGTAATGACAGCGTTCGAGTCATTGCGCAGGTCTTTTTGCGATAACGTGCGGTCATGCCAGACCCCAGCATCGTCAGTGTAACCATCTGCATCGGCTTGCTTATCAGTTGTGGACGATAGGACTTGAATAGGATTCTTGTATCTTCGCCAAGCCTTGAACAGCAGGTCGATTTCATGGTCGATGTCTGTCTTTACCATGATTAGTCACTCCTTTCTAGCTAAATTGCGTGATTTGATGAAGCGTCTGAACTAGCACTAGCATCAGAAGATGCACTAGCAGAGTCCGCACTAGCTGAATTTTGTGCTGAGTTAGCTGATGCACTATCAGCAGTAGCAGCAGCTACGTTATCAGATGGTGCTGGCGATTGAGCTTGCTTAGTATATGCTAGTAAGCTGACGTGAACTGAGTCAGAGTCAACACCAGTATCATCGTGATTAACAGCGTAGTATTCGCCGTAAGCAGTTGTAGTGCCTGCTGGTAAGAAGTCGATGAACTTGTCGTAAGCGGCACGTTCTGGCGTTCCTTCGGCAACTAAGTTGTTATCTGAGGCACGGAAAACTCTCGTTACAAAAGCCATATGAAAACTTCCTTTCTATATCGTTAGTTTGTTCGAAATTTCAAAATCGATCGAGTTGTACAGCTTGCCAGTATCGATTAGTGGGTCGTTGAAACCCTTCGCCCGAATGGTATCGACCGCATTTTCGGGGTTCGTCCAGTTCTTGATTTCGGCCTTCATGTCAGCAACGATGGTCTTGCCGATCATCGTCATGATGTCGTGAGCAGAGACACCGTTGACCACTAAATTGCTGGCCATGACGACAAAGTCGCGTTGCCATTCGTCCTCGTGGTCGATGATGGTCTGTTCTAAGAAGTGACGAGCTGGAATGGTGACCGACTTGACCTTACGGAAAGTTGGCTGTCCGTTCACGTCCTTAGTCGGGATGACTAGATAGGGTCTGTTTTTGGCTACGATATGACAACCGTCGTTGTTGACTTGAGCTATCATCTGTAGCTGAGCATCGCCGAGACTATCTAGCACTCCGATGTTGATTTGTGACTTGCTAATCTTATCCAACTCAGAAATGAGAGTAGGGATATGATCGTATGTCGATTGGTCGGTCAAGGAACTCGCCTCCTGCATTGAACAAAACTTCGCCGTTCATGCTGTACTGACTGATAAGGTCGTTGAACCGAGCTAAGAACTGGTCAGTAGCCTTAGAATTGTCATCATGCTCGATCATGATCTGTCCAACTTTGGTCGCGGTGATGTTCTCACCGTCACCCATTGCGATCAGATGGCAAGCGTACAACTTTGTGACTAGGTCCTTGATGTCAGCAGGTACATTGGGGAAACCAGCAACATAGGCTTGGGCTTCGTCGATATATGCGCTGAGTTGGTCATCAGTCAGTTCGGCTGTGTCCATCAGTTCTGGTTCGCTAGATTTGATGAACTGTGCCATTGCTTGTTCGTCCATCTAATCACCTCGATTCCTACTTAGCTGAAGAGCTTGAAGTAGCACTAGAACTCGAAGCGTTGTTAGCAGCGCTTGAAGTAGCCTTGCTGCCTTTGCCCTTGAAACTACCGTCTGGGTTAGTCGTACCGTTGACTGATGGAGTTTCACCAACAAACGTATTAACGCCTGGTACGATGAAGTTTGCATCAATCTTGAAATTGTACTTAACGATGCGGATTTGACGTAGTGAGTCACTGGAAACTGGCTTGTAAAGTGGAACATTACCAGCAAGACCAGTCTTCCAGTCTCCCATCGCAACCCCTTGAGTTAAGTCAGCTGAAGTTCCGTAAACATGTCCAGTTGAAACCCGTCTGTGGATGATGGATTGGATACCACCTTGGTGCATTGGGTCACGGTATAACTCAACCCCGTTACGTGGGCTAGTAACTGCGTTGTAAGAAACAGCCCCGTTGCTGAAGATGTAAGCAGTGGTAATTCCAGTGTTTGGGTCTGCAGGGATGTCATCATCCGTGATGATCCGTAAACCGTTGTAAGTAGCAACTGCTTCACCAGCTTCACTTGGTTGGATGAAGGCAATTAAGTTTTGCTTTTGCATGTAGTTCTTAGTAGCTGAGTTGACCACGATAGTAGTTGGTGTACCGTCTACCACGTCACCCATGCGAGCCATTGCTTTAAGGTAATCTCCGGCATTGAAGTCAGTTTCGTTTCCGATACCAAAACTCTTAGCTTCTAAAATATCAGCATTCAAGAAGGTATTTTCAACTAATTGAATGATTCGGCGGTTATCAACGTTGGCCCAGTATTGAACGAATTGTGATGAAATTGCTTCTAGAGTTTGCGCTCCAGTAACGTAGTCATCGTAGTCATTGTTACCAAAGGCTTGGGCATCAGTGAACTTAACATCTTGTTCAGTGTATGATGAAAGCCCGTTGGACACGATATCAGTCTTTGAGTTCCAGTCTTGAGTTGGTAAGTTATGGTCAACTGAGTGGATGTGAGGAATTGTGATTCCTAGACCAATCCCAGCTTGTAAAAGTTGTCCTAAGACGTTGTCGTTCCCATTCACAACGCCCGAGTTCAAGAATTTGTTGGTGCGAGTAGAATTGTCATCTACCCATTGTCCCCATTTGACAGGGGTGAAGTTATCGCCTAAATCGGCAACTTGACCTGGAATAAGTGGTGTTCCTGCCATGTTCTACACTCTCCTTTGTTATTCTGTTTTCATGAAGTCAACTACACTCATGCTCGTTGGGTCGACAGGTGGTTGTGTCTTGGTAACTTTAGGTTGACTTGCAGGACTAGCTCCTGCTTGCGGACTCTTGCTACCTTTTAGCTTTTCCGTAACTGCAGCGTCAACGGCCTGAGTGAAAGCTTGCTTGAAGTTGTCAATCTTGGTATTACGAGCGTCAACGTCCACGTCAGACAAGAAGTCAGCGAAGGTAGTTGGTAGCCCTGCGTCAACTAGCGCATCTTTGGTTTCATATAGGCTCATGCGAGCTTTCATGTTCGCCATTTCATCAGCAGCGGACTTTCTTTCAGCTTCGAGCGCTTTTTGACGGTCAGCTTCATCAGCTTTAGCTTTTTCTTCAGCGGTCATAGTAGCTCGATCAGCGCCTTTTTGAGTTGCCTTATCGAGCAAGTCTTGCAGTTCTTCGGGAGTGAGTACCTTTTTGCCATCAAACTGTTTCTTGACTTCGCGTTCTTTATTAGCCATTGCCTTGTTGAAGTCGTCTTGGGTATACTTTGCCTTTGCTTCTTCAGCTTGTTCAGTAGTTTCTTCAGTGTTCGTTTTGCTTTCATTTTCTGCCATAGTTAACAGCTCCTTTTTTAAGTCCGCAGACTAATATGCCTTTTAAGTGGGCTAGACTAAAGGGATGTTCTTTAAGGACTGCATCCCGAAAAAAGTCCATAAAAAAAGACGCTCATCAGCTTGGATAAACGTCGAGTAGGTTACCGTCCTCATCACAGTAAGGCTTGGTACACCGACAGTTGTTATGCGTATCAATTTCTGGTTCTGGGCCTTCGCCAACGTCGTAGATCGTGCCGTCAAGCGGCGCACAAATCTCACAGACCTTGTCGTCTTCTTGAGTCTGCCAAATCTGCTTCACAACATTGTCGCCAGATGCTCGATTGACCGCCGAATAAGCGTCCTTAGCACCTTGCACGGTGTTGTTGATTGACTGGTAGTTGAAAGCACCCATGATGCCCGAAACTAGGTTATTCGCAGCTGAACTGATGTTCTTGCTCAGCCGCTTATCTTGCTGCGATTGAACTTTGGTCAGCTGGTCTAGGCTCGCTTGGGTCAATCCAGCCGTGATCGCACCGTTCAGCACTTCTTGAGCACGTAAATCAGCAGTACTGGCATGCACCGACAAGCGATTGTTGAACTCCGCTTGATTATCATCGACTGATTGCGGCTGATTTAAGCCGTTGATGATATCTTGTGGGCTACGATAGCTCAATTCGTTGAAATACTGCTTAGGCAGCTCGTTTGAGGCGTAATTCTTAGTCCGAAAAGCAGCAACTGCGATACCAGAGCTGACTAACGCCGATAGCATCGCATGTTTGTCGAGCAGCGCTTTTGATTGCAGCACTTGCAACTGTCTACGAAGCTGTGTATCGGGTTGGTTATCGCCCAGCAGTGTGCGGACAGCTTGCATGTAGTGCTGGATATCCCACTGATTGACGGCTTGCTTAGTCTGTGCAAGTGTCATCCCTTCATCTGTCGCATATTCCTTGTAGAACTCCTGCAGATGTTGGCTGATGACCGTCATCGCATCGATGAAGTACTGGTCAATCTGACTATTGTTCTGCTTATCCCGCTGGACGAGCTGGTGAATGTGACGTGATTCTAGTGCATGACTATTCTGCATCTAACCACCGCCTAGCTATCTTCTTTTTCCATCGAGTTAATTTGTGATTCCGTTTGATCGTCAGCATCGGGTGCATCGCCAGAAGCATCAGCAGCGTCGTCATCGCTTTGACTAGAGTCATCGCCAGCCCCAACGTTGTTCTGCATGCTGTTCATCAAACTAGCGTTACGAGCATCGGTGGCTTGCTGTTGTTCGTCCATCCGTTCTTGTTCGGTATCAGCAGGAATACCGGATAGTTGAGCAGCAAGTTCTTGAATGGTCTCGTTCGAAATCGTGCCAGTGGTCTTCAAGGTGTTGATGATTGCCATGATGTTAGCATCGTCAGATGGCAAGTTCGGCTTGAAGTCTAACGTCACGAACTTAGCCAGATTGGAATCGTCCGACTGGGCTAGTTTCTTGTTCAGTTGCCAGTAATTAGCAGCTAGCGTCAAGCGTCTTGTGATTGCTTGAAAGAAGTTGTCCTTGAAAGTTGCAAAAGCAGTCAAACTACCAGCCAGTTTCATCTTGATGGCTTCACCAGTCTGGTTACCAGCGAACTGGTCGTCAGTTATGTCGGGTGTGAGCGTATAGACATGCAAATCATGCAAAATCTGGTTCAGATATATTTGCCAATCAGTTGCGTTGAGTTGCTTAGTCAGATAGCTAGCGGTTGGTTGGCTTAGTACGACATCCCCGCTTGCTTTCATCTCTTTGAACGGCTTCAAGATCATCAAGTTCCCGTTCGTCCGAATCTTGTTGCTGATCATCACTGGGTTGTTGGTACTCTTGCCGTCAGCAGTCTTGGGGTTGATGGTGTACTCGTTCGGATGGTCCTTATCCAGGTATAGCAACCTGCCTTGACCATCACGCATCTGCTTGTACTTGTCTGGCACAGTCGCATCACCAGAAATCACGAGCGTTGAGTTGCTGAAGTCTTCTTGACTGTTCGCCATCTCAGACATCGCCTTGTCATAAGCGTCGAGTGCGTCAAGACTAGATTCCCATAAGCCAGTCATCTCATCGTTGAGTCGATACTCAGTGATTGGAACTTGACCGAAAAAGTGTTCTTCTTCGCCAGTATAAGCTAGCGACTCTTCTGGACTGTCACCACCATCAAAGTGGTAGATGTGATCGTCCGTGTACACTTCGACGTTGAAAGTCTGCGTACCACAAAAGTCGACTAGATAGTAGCGGACGGCACATAGCTCAACTGGTTCAACGTCCGTTGACCAGATAACAAAGACTTGATTCGGGTCAATCGGAGCAAAACTAACGTCGTTGGTGCCTTCCTTGACGTAGACAAGGTCATAAGCTCGGCCGACGTTGAATAGGTCCTTACCCAGCCGTTTATCCTTGCTGGGTTCGTCGTTTTCGGAATTGAAGTCGGTCACTAGGTCTAGAATATCGTCACCAGTGTCTTCTTCGTTCTGTTTGTCTTCGTATCCGTATTTCAGCGGGTTACCCAGGAAAAGTCCGACGTTGAAATCGGTAAAGTACTTGGCCAGCCCGTTCGCAATCCGATTATCAGCACGGTTCAACTTGTCTGACTTCCAATAGTGGATGTCGTTATCGCCGACGTAGTAACGTTGTAGCGTGATAATCCGCGGTAAGTGGAAAGTTCTGTGCTGTTCGATGTAGTACTCGATCGTCGTCGCAAAGTCGTTACCTTGCGGACTGTCTTTCATCGCTTGCCACTTGTCAGCAGGGATGCTGAACTCTTGGTTCGCGAAGAAGTTGCTCCGTTCTTGCCAACGTTGTCCCGATAACAGTGTCTTGCTGTTCGGTTCAAGTGGTAGCGAGCGGTAGTGTGAGTACTGATCGTTGGTTACTGCCATTGTTTCATCCCCTTTCTGTTTATAGTCCTAGTTCGCCTAAATCTTCGGCCATTTGTTCGAATGTTTGAGCAGGTTGAGCGTTGTCTACTAAGTATTGGCTCGCAACACCGTAGCCTAAACCGTCCATCTGGTCATCACCGTCTTGCTTAAGTGGTTCGCCAGACTTCTCATCCCATACGTAGCGGTAAAAGCCATCTACGACCAAATCAGCACCTTCAGCGATGATGAACAGCTTGCCGTGATTAATCTTGTTGGTCACGATTTCGACCCGTTTGAGCACGTTCTGTTTGTATGCGTACTGGCAATTTAAGCCAGCATCTTGGAAAGCGTGCACGTTGTCTGGTCTAGCTGAATCAGCGTAAATCGGAACTTGGTAGTTCGAGATATCCGTCCACTCGCGAACTTGGTCTTGCAGTCGCTTGGCTGTCTCGACGTGATGGCCGATTGGCTGATGCTTTTCAGATACCTCTTTTAGCATGTAGCAAGTGCCAGTCTCATCTTCTGCGAACAGCATGATGACGTTGGTATGCTCATATCCCCAGTCAACGCCCATAAAGTAGTGCAGGTCGTGGCCAGCAGTACGTTGCTCGAAGTCTGCTTGACTGATAACCATCTTCGATTTGTCGAAGCTGCTGTAGACCATACCTTCGCCAGTCACCCAGTTACCAAGTACGGAGCGTTCGTAGAACATCCCGGTCTGTTGTTTCATCGCAGCCGCATACTTCGGGTCAAGCGTCGGGTTATCGTCCAACGTGAAATGATTGCTGACGTACAGATTAGAATCGTTATCGATGTAGTCTCGCTTCAACCAGTGGGTCGGGATGTCTGGATTGGTATCGCAAACGATCCTTGCACCGCTAGTTGAACAGCGGTCGATAATTTCGTGGAACACTTCTTCGTTAGCTAAACTGGCTTCGTTGATATACGCACCGTATGAAGTCATCCCACGAATTCCAGCTAATCCAGCAATCGATTTCGTGTAAGCTTGCACGACTCGCACGGTTGGTAGCCCTTTGAAGCTAATCTCGAAGGCGTTGGAGTTGTCGAACTTAAACTGCAAACCAAAGACGTTGTACAGCTCGATTAGGATGTTGGACTTGATGGTCTTGGATGATGTTCCAGCTAAGATGTATTGCGGAGTTCGTACACCTTGCTGTTTGGCGATGGTTGCAGCACGTCTGACTTCCATCAGAAAAAGGTAGTTGTCAACATAAGTCTTGCCACTTCGCTTCGCACCGTAGTTGATCATGACCTTCCAGTCGTGGTTGTTGAGTGACTGGTCGATAACTTCTTCTTGCTTCGGGTTGAACAGTGCTGTACTTACCATCTTCATCCCTCCTAACTACTTGCTACTGTAGATATCGTCCACCTTGTCTAGCAACTTGCTGACTTGGTCGATGTTCTCGTCGTTAGCTCCCGACAAGATTTCTAGTTTGCGTTTCTTGATTGCGATATCAACATCCTTTTCAGACTGTTTCTGTTTCATCTCAGCAATCTTCAGCTTGTCGGCTTCGGTCAAGAATGGCACGCGCTTGAGTATCTCCTTCAAGGCGGTGTTCTGCTCGGTGAATGTTGGCGGCACTTCGACTTCATCGTAGCCGACTGGAGACTGGACAATCGTCTTGACGGTGATGTCCGCTCGTGCGATATGTGACAGTCTCGCCATCGCTTCTTCGGCGGTCATAATGTCGCGTTGGAAGGATTTCTTGGTAATCTTGTCTATATAGGCTTTGATTACAGCATTTTCCCGCAATTTTGATGAGCTGGCTTTGGCATACTTCGCAGAATATCCTGCACTAACAGCCGATTCATATGCGTTGCCTGTTCTAACGTATTGAATCGCGAATTCTTTCTGCCGTTTGTTGAGTCCTGCCATCTTTTGCACCTCCTTGTCTTGTAACTAAAAAAGCCCGCTAGACCGTAGTCTAGTGAGCTTGTATATGTATCTTGCCGCAGCAACGTCTGACAACTTGCTGCAGCAAGTGCTAGTTTATCGTTTGCTTGTTTGCGTCCTGGCTTTTAACGACATCAAGGCTTGGTCGAACTGCACGACTTCCGTGCAGTTGGTTATGTATACGGATAGCCCGCAATCGGCTCCGTAGAGTTACGACCGCTCATCTGGTTGATAGCTATCCTATGTACGCAGCTAACAGCTAGTCATCATCTCTTGTATGTTCCTTCAACACCTCTTGACTTGCGGTCAGCGTTTCGCTTGTTTTGAGCGTCCAAAGCAGCTTCAAGACTAGATAGAGTCTGATCATTGTATTCACTGTGAAATTGACTGTCTAAGTACTTAACACGGTCAATCAAGGCTTGGATAGCTTCGTCAACTTGAATCCCGTTAACGCCTTCGTCTTTAACCGTTCCTTCTTGGAACTTAATGTATTGATTGTTTTTTGTCATGTTAATCATCCTTTCTGGCTGTTCCACGCACTACGATTTCTTCACATGCTTCTGTAATCTGGTCATCTGTTAAACCAGCGACTTTGAAGCTACTTTTAAAAACTTTCTTGATACAAGCCATCTGTTCTTCTTTAGACATCTTTTCGAGATCTAGCTCATCTTGGTTGTGAATATGCCAAAGTCTAATCTTTTCCATCCTAGTCATCCCTTTCTTCGTCCACGTGATCAAAGAAGTTGTCGCTATGCTTGTCCCACCAGTGTTCGTGATGACGTTCAGTCGATTGGCTGCCATTAGCATATGTAATCTGTACTAAGCAGTAGCTGCCATCTTTCGTATAGGTGTAGCTGCGGTTGATAGCGCCACTAGTCTTGATTGCTTTATCCATACCGCTCACGTCCTTTCTTGTTGCTATGTATACGGGAGTTTCACCCGTCTAGGAAGATTGATTAAATTGGCATTAATCATGGGTCGTAGCATGCGTGCTGTGCTGCTGCGACTAAACTCACGTCGGGGCTTGCACCCGATCGCAAGTAGGAGATAATTTTATGAGGCAAGCAGCCTGTAAGTAAAGCGGCTGCCAGTATATCTAGTTTTTTCACACTATCATCATAGCACGAATATAAGGCACAGAAGTGCAATCTTCGTGCGCAAAAAGTGCAACCTAAATGTCAGTCTTGTAGACAAGGATATCGTCGTACCTGACCATCCCGTCATGGTCATAAGATGGCTTGCCTGGACAGACTTCGCTATAAGCCAGCAACGATTCGTTCTTCAAGTCGTAGTACCTGCGTTTGCTGTAGCCCAGCTCGTCCCAGATAACGGAATCGTGCAAGACTGGTGCGATGTAAGTATCAGTCAGAATTTTGCGGTAGATCTCGTTGGCAAGCGCTTCGATCGTCTTGACGCAAGTCGCGCAGTACAGTTTCGCTTCTTCTTGTCGGCTCAGATACTTGACTAGTTTGCGCTCGTTTGTGTTCCCATAAGCATGTCCAGTTGGCATATCGGTAATCGTTGGAGACTGAAGGGACGGGAAAGAAACTCGCTTGCTAATCTGCTTGTATACTCGATAGTCTTTGAGCATCACTTTGGCTCGTCTGATGGTTTCTGGCTGATTGACTCTTGAAAAAAATGACAACTGCTTCACTCTCCTTAGTTTTGCTTCGTTTTCATGTTAAAATGGTTCTATCATAAAATTAGGAACTTTATGTATCGAGCTGACCATCTACGGTCGGCTCTTTTTGTCTAGCGGTTTCTGCTTTGCACGATCAGCCAGATGATGACTAGTGCAAACACTCCGATTCCAAACATCACTTCTCCTCCTCTCTGAAACTTCCAAGTTTTCTATCCCACTTCGCAATCGTGACTGGGATATGGTACCTGTACATAAAAAGATTAATCCGCATGCTAGAACCGTCCGTCATCGTTGCCCGTCCGCCTTTGACATCAATCACTTTAACGAGCTTGCCGTCCTCATAAATGGTGAAATCGGGCGTATACTTGCGCGCTTGGTGCCGTCTGTCGCCAATCTTATAAGCCGGCACGATCTCGAAGCTGTCATGGTATCGAATCTCCACAGCATCGTTGCCTAAGTATGCTTGTTTGCACGCATACCAGTATCGGCTTTCAACTTTGCTATCGAAGGTGATGCCGTCAATCGTGACCTTTCTAGCATGGTACTTGTTAGCTCGTCTAGTCTTGATATGCTTGATGACTTTCGGTTTGTGGCCGTCTGGGTAGTTCATCGATTCATCAACTCATGCATCTGTTCACATATCTCAGCTTGCTCGGCATGCGTCAGTCCTTCGAAGTACGTCCAGAACTCCGCTTCAATATCACTTCCGCTCATGCTTGCCACTCCGTTCTTCTTCTTGTAGTTTGATTACCATCTCGACTGTGTCGAAAAAGTCCAGCAAGTTCATGACCATAAACGGTGTGATCATGATTGCGATGAAGATAATCATGTAAATCATTGTTCATTCACCCTTTCATACGTTTCTTCAAAGATATCTGGCTTGCAAGGATAGTACTCGCCGTGTACGCCTTGAATGATGTAGTCGCCCTTTTGCGCTGTGTGTTCGCCCTCTAGCGTGAAAATTGATATGTCGGAGCTTCTAGCAAATTCTTCATAGCCAATTCTTATTGGCTCTTTTCCAACAATTTTTACAAAATCATCAGGCTTGCCGACCGCATCAAACCATGACTTTAGTTCATCAAAGTCACCGTTCCATTGACAAGCCTCGACGACTACAGGCTTCTTCCTAAACTTACTCATGCTTATCATCCCCATCATCAAACTCCAGTTTTTCGTCAGTCCCTGCCATTACCGTCAGAATAAAATTCAGCTTTTGTCTAGCTCGAATAAGCCTGTCAAAGTATCTGTCTTCATCTTGACCAATGTTTTTCAACTGGATGATTTGATCCGAGATAACAGTTATCATCATCATTAAGTCCTGCTCATCAAGCTGGAATTTACCAAGCCTATCGTTGCCAATATCGTATCCGTAATATTTCAGTAGAATATCCAGAATTTTGTGTGCAGTATTACTAGCTAAGGTTATATCGCCTAAAAAAATTTCATTTAGATGGTTACGGACTTCCGCCTTCATTTTTTCAAACTGATTAACATACTTAAATTTCATCCTACTCATCCCCCTTGTCTTCCTTATCCATCATCGCCAGGTAAGCCTCAACCGCAATCTCGCCCCATTCTTCATCAAGCTGGCGTTGTTGATCCACTAGTTTGTGCAGCACAATGTCGTAGCGCATCGCGTTGATCACGACTGCTAGAATTTGCAAGAAGATAACAGCGACTGCCATCTCCACAAAGGCGTAGTCTGCAAACAGCAAGGTTGCCACTATAATGATTAGGCCGATTGTGAACAGAGCTGTCATGGTCGATAGCCCGTGATTGATGATGAAACGCTCGAACTTCGTGTATCTAGTCTTCATACATGTCATCTCCTAAAACATTCTCGATTTCATCAACTGGAATCTTACCCATGTTTACGATTCTGCGTAGAGCATCATTTGGAAGGCTATCCTTAAGATTGTCGATTTCGCGTTCAGTAAACCAATAAGCTTGATCATCAAGCAAATCTGTAAACATAATATCGTCGACTATTCGGAATTTATAGTCAACAGATTTAATATAAGCAGTGATGAAATTCGGATGACTTTGCCCACCGTAAATCCCAACCACGACAACGAACTTCATTTCATCTTCCCGTTCTTCTAGTGGCGTATAAGCAAAATCCAAGATTGCTTGTGCTTGATTTTCAGTAAATCTTGCACTTGCATTAATTCCTAGTTTGCCTGCTTCTTCCCTACTAATCGCAGCTTGAAGGTCATTCTTATATGCAATCGGTACAATCACATAACGAATAGTGCTTTCTCTTATCTTGTATTCTCCGCTTTCTTCGACAATTTGCTTAAATTCGCTAAATTTCATAATTAACTCCTCCTAGTCTTTGAAACTTTTCAACACCATCGCAGCTCTGACTCGCTCAGTGATCGTCCTAACTCCGAACGCGATGCCAGTCTTGAAGATGTGGTAGTCGTGTTTATCCAACAGTCCTTTTTCGAAATTCTGTGCAATGTCATCGGAGTCAAGTAACATCACGTTGTAAACATCAGTAGCACTTAGATCGTGTCCAACAGGTTCAGTCTTGCTGTCGAGTTCTTCTTGGGCCGCTTTGAGTGCTTCAGCAAGACTGGAGTTCTGAGCTTGTAACGCATCGTTTTCTTCCTTGATTTCTTTTAGATTCCCTTTCTGTACAAGTGCAACTTCGCTAACATCTTTGAGCTTGCTATTCTCTCTGAATAGTTTAATGACATTATCATGCTGGGGCTTGATCAGCTCAGCTTGGTCGCTGAGTTTTGTTCGTAGCTCTGCAATTTTTTCTTCAGAATCGGGGTCTTTCAGTTCCATAGCGGGCAGTTTATCAACTCTGCCGACAAGTTCACGGACTAAGCTCTTAACTACGTCTAACCCGCTTAAATCGGGCTTATCGACCCAGTCGGGTAAGAAAGTAGAGTGTGGGTTGTAGTAACGCTGTAAATCTTTCAGTAGTGCTAAGACCGTCTTATCCACATCTACGACTGCAACGGAGCCTTTCAGCGTTGGCTTAGTGTCCGTAGCTTCTGGTAGCAGTGTGCTCGGGTCAACATCTAGTTCGCTAGCAATCGCCTTGATGAAATCGATGTTGCTAGGTCTGATGTGCTCGATGCTATCTTGTGGGCAGCCTAAGCGTGCTTCTAGCTGTGAAATGTTCATGCCTAACTTTCTAGCTCGCTGCTGAATTTTTTGATACAGTGCTTCTCTAGCATCAGCAGTGTCCAAAATCTCAGTGACCTCAACATATAGATACTTGGCAATTTTAGGTAGCCACTTGCTGTGAGGTGTATTGATTTGTCGGATCGTCCCTTTCGGACAGCCGATCGCTCTTTCGATGTCTCCAAAATGTAGTTCTTTTTCTTCCGCCATTTCCTGGATTACTTCTGCAATTCTTCCTTTTTTCATGATTAACGCCTTCCTTTTTTACTGATTGATACCTTTTAAACTCGTAAGATGATGCCCATAACTGTCGTATAGCACGATCCGTCTGGCTAGGATCTGTTTATGAAAAGTGCCTTCGTACTTGCCATAGTAGAAGTACTCGCCTTCCATATCCTTTAGCAGCGTGCTGATTTTGGTATAGTTCGGCGCTTGCAGGCCAGCAGCTTTGATCTTTGCAGCCATCGCACTCGTGGTGGTAGTCTCGATCACTAAGCCATCGCAGGTTTTGTAGGTAAACTTGGTATCGATGAAGTAGCGTGCTTTACTCGAGTACTTCACACGGTCGATGCCACACAGTTCTTCGACCTTGCTGGGCTGATAGCCGAGTGAAACGAGCTTGCAGAAAAGATAGTCGCGGTACTTGCCGATATCATCATCGATATCGATACGCTCGCCATATGATAGTTTCTTGATCGGTTTTGAAAAGTCATAGCCGTACGTGATCGCTGAGCTGTAGTTATAGTCATCATCAGATAGCTCGTGTCTCTTGATGCCGTAGGTTTCATGGAACTCATGCAGCTGTTCTCTGCTCCAGTCCATGATGTCAGCATCATAGTCGCTTTCTGCTTTTTTCAGAATCTGCGTAAGTCTAATCATAGTTATCCTTTCTGAAGCGCTCGAGTTTTTCTCTGACCCGCTTCTTCTGTTCTTCGCTAGCAGGCTTGACCTTCGGCTTGTAATCTTTTCTAAGCCATTCTGGAACTGGCTTTTTGACCGTATGAGCAGTCGCAGAGCCTGCGATACGCTGCTTGACTTCATCGAGGCTTCTGATGCCTTCAGCCGCCCAGTTGCTGAGCAGCTTTTCTAGATATGATGACGGGTACTGAGCGACTTTTTCAGCATAGCTGGCAGCATAGTCAAGAACTGCTTGGCTGAACTGATACTTATAGCTAGACTTGATACGCTCGATTTGTGTTTCTCTCTCTCTCGGTTTTTCAATCTCGTGAGAGAGAGATCTCTCAATCTTAGTATCATCAATCTTGGTATCTTCAGTCTTACTGCTATCAGTATTAGTAGTGTGGAGTTTTTCCAATTGGTGGTTTTCAAATTGGTGGCTTTCTATATTGGATTTACCAATAACGTGTTTTCCAGTTTCTTCTTCTTGCGGCTCTTCGTAGATATACCAGTCGTACCCTGTAAAGCGGCCGTTTTCACGAGTTCTGACCCGAACTAGCAAATGGTGTTTTTCCAACTCTTTGATTGCTGATCGGACCGAATCGCGTCCATCTGCGAAGTGTTTTGTGATTTCTGTCTCATAGAAGCTCCAATCGTCTGGACGGCCCCAAAGATAAGCGAAGATGCCGATCGCTTTGGCATGCAGACCCATACTGAAAAGGTCGTTGTTGATCATTGTAAAGTTACTCTTTCGTTGCTTAACTAACTTGGTCATAGTGACGCTCCTTTCTATCGGGCTTCTCACCCGCTCGGATAGATACATAGTGCTATCTCACTTTAAATTGCGATTAGAATGGCAAGTTCGGATTGCTGAAGTCGCCATCGAAATTGTTGTTATTGTTGCCGTTATAATTGCCGTTGTTGCCATTGAAACCATTGTTAGGGGCTGGGTTAGGGTTGCTGTTATGGCTGTTACCGAAGTTGATATCGATGTTGTTACCTTGGTTTGGTTCGCTAGCTTGAACGTCGCTCCACTGATGTTGAACTTGCGGAAAATCGGTGCGTGTGACGTTGAAAGGAGCGACCCGATTACGCTTCGTCGTCTTACCGTTGTAAGTGTGGTCTTCGAGCTTGATGTAAGCTTTCAGCGGCTTCTTGGTCATGAAGTTGATGAAGTCAGTTGGAAAGTCGAGGCTCGATTGGTTGAAACCTGCTTGATATAGCAAACTTTGGATGTCCTTGACGTTGAACTGGCCAGTCTGGTTGTTCTTCCAAAGGTCCAAGAAAACGTGACGGTTGTGATACTTGGCGTTGGTCTCAGCTAGCTGTGGGACACCGTCCAAATCGTTCCGTACTACCAGTTCGAGCTGTAGACTTTGCGAACCTGTTTTAGCTTGATGTTCTTTGACCGACTTTACGATGACTTCGTAGTTGCCGGTGGGTAGTGGAGTGTAATCGCTGTTAGCACCTGCGTAGTTCTTGATTTCATTAGGGTTGAATTCCATTCTCATAATTATCGTCTCCTTATTTTGATTCTTGTTCTGCTTGTGGGAAAAGGTCCTGTGGTTGTGCATACTGACGGTCATCGAGTCGGTTCTTGGCGTAGATGCTGTCGTTGCCTTGCAGTAAGATGAACCGCTTGCCTTCTTGGCCTGGTTTTTGGCTGACCATCAACCGTCCACAGATATCAACGTGTCCGATCAAGCTGTCGCGAACGTTGTCTCTGACTTCGGGAACGTACTGGTTGAACTCCTGTCCCGATTCTGACTTGAACTTGGTTGTCGACTCCCATGCTGTGATGAGCACGTTGATGTTCACTGATAGCGCGCTTGCAATCCACCGATTGAAGTAGTTGGTCCAAGCCGAGTAGTCTTGCAGCTGATTGTTGAGTCTGGACTTGGTCTTGTCAGCACGCTCGGTGAACCAGTCTTTTTCGAAGCTGCTAATGTTATCGATGACTAAGTTCTTGATGTCGTACTTCTGGATCCAGCCACGAAAGTCACGCATGAAGTCGGCAACTTCTTCGATGGGCTTGCTTCTATCGATGGACGCTACGATAACGTTATCCAACCCGTTCAAAACGACGCTGGAGTTGTCGAGATCTAAGACGAGTGTCCGACCTTTTAGCTGTCTGATAAGTGAAGTCTTCCCAGTTCCTGCTTTCGCATAAATCAGCGCTTTCCAGCCGTTAGCGCGATTGATCGTGCTTGCTTTGAATATCTCCATGATTAACACCAACCTTCCTTATTTGAGCGAAATCGATGGCTTACGGACAAGCTCAGCACCTTCCACTTGTTTGCCCGCTTTCAAGTCATCTGCAATCTTCTTCTTATCTGGTGATTGGACGGTCTTAGTCGTGAAGTAAGCCACTGCTAGTTTGGACTCGTCTGGGATGTAGACACTTTCACGTCCTGCACTCTTGCGAACGCGGACTGGCGAGTCCTCAAAGGTTAGATTCTTCTGCTCCGTGCTGACCATGTAGTCGAGCAAGCAAGCCTTGATGCTGCTTGCTAAGTTCTGCGTATGCTTCTTTTCAGCTTGCAGTTCTTTCAAGTTACCTGCTAACTGTGCTTCACGATCTTGTAGATGGTGTAACCAGTTCGCAACTCCTTCGATATCAGCGTTGTTGCTGATCATCAACTGAAGCGTATCCTTGAACGTCTCGTCATCGATCATCCCGCTATCTAGCATCTGCTTGACCTGCATCGCCTTCCCGCTGATCTCGTAGATATCTCTTAGTTTCCCCATGACTTTAGCCATCCCTTCTTTTGCTTTTTATCGGAAACCCGTGTAGGATTGAAGTTAATTAGATAACTTTGCAATAATCTTGATTTCAAGTCGTCGGAGCTGCTACTCTGACGGCTTTTTTGTTTGCTTTTCTTCATCTGCTTACCTCCTATGCTGTCTTGTCGTTATCGTGCTTCCAGTCGTAGAACTCGCGATGATGAGCCTGCACTTGGACTGGTTGCCGAACTGGTCTACGTGCATGTGACTTTTTGCTGTTCTTACCAAGCATGTAAGCAGCTGGCGCGATGAAGACTAGTGCAAACAATAACGTTGGCGTATCTAGTGTCCAGACCATGCTAATCACCTCCTTTGAAAGCATCAATAACAGCTTGCTTGTAATCCAGTGTTCCCTTCGTGTTCCTTGACACACCCAGATTGACGATGAAACTGAGTACTTCTGACGTATCGAAGTCCTTGTCTAGCATCTGAAGCGACGTGATGAAAGCGTACGTCTTCATCTGTGCTTTCCATTTGACTAGATCTTCGAAGCTGCTTTCCTTTGCAATCTCTGCTTGTTGTGCTTGCATCAAGGCTTCAAGCGCTTGGTGTAAGCTCGTTTCTTGTCTATCCATGACTAATCGCCTCCTATAAAAGTTTTAACTGACTGTTTACTTTTTTGATTTCAAGGAATAGTTCAGTGTTCGGTCTCCAAGAATTCAAGAACTCTTTACCATCTTTGAACTTTGATTTTGGAAGTTCACCGTATCTTGGTAAGTCGAAGGCCTTTTTGAACTCAGACCAAATTGTTCTGAAGACTCTGTCACGAAGCTTGCGTACTTTGTATGCGTTGCTATCCTTACCGCCTAGCGCTTTGAAGGCTACACTATGATGAAGATCTAGGAGCGTCTTTTCTTGAGACCCATCAATTCTCATGCTGTTTTCAAGTTTGGAAACTCTTCCATCTAGTTCATCAGTAGCTTGTAAGACTAGTTTTACCTTTTCGGTAGCTGTTAAAGGCTTTTCGTTAGCCTTAATTGTCGCTTCCATTTCATTGAACTGATTGATATAAGCTAGCTTAAATTGCATTGCCTTACTGCCTGTGTAACCCATGACAAGAAGTGTGAATCCATCTTTAGTCATGTAGTAGCCACGTCTGTCACGACCGTAACTATCAGGAATATTATGTTCTACAAACATGTGTCCAAAATTGGACACATCTTTTTTAAGGTAATCGATATCTCTTAATACATGCTGATGAGTTTTTTCAAACACTTTCGAAACTTGAATAGATGAAGTGACTGCTTGATTATTAACGAGTTCCACTAATTTTTTATCTTTCATTTTTAAAACTTCCTTTCAGTTTTTATTTACATATTCATCCCTGCTTTAGCTTTGCCGACCAAGCAGTAATGCTAGATCAGTTAAGTGATCTAGCTAGTGGAATCTTGGCTGGGTACTAAGCAAGGAATTAAGTTGTCAAAGAGCAAATCTATCTTCTAAGTCTTCTGTGTACTTTTTTGCACATAGGTAACTGAAAAAATAGAATGCAAGTCAACGTTAAGGTTTCTTTCAATCTTAGCAGCTAAGCTAACAGATGGCATGATGTGACCATTCGAAATGGTTGAAAGATAATTTCTAGTGATGCCTGACTTTCTAGCAAAACTAGCAAGAGAGTATCCATTGTCGATAATCATCTTTTTTAAATCAATGCCTTCGTTAATAACTATCTTCGGCTTCATACTTTTGACCTCCTCTCTTTATTACAATTACTATTATAACACCTTGTGCAAAAAAGTAAACGCTTTTTGTGTATTTTTTTAAACAAATTCGTACGCTTTTTGTAAATGTGTGATATTATGCAGTTATTAAGAGTGAAGGATGTGAGGTAATGGCAAATAGTGAAACAGTTGCATTTGGAAATGAAATTAAAAAGATGAGAACTGAGCGTGGTTACTCTCTAAGACATCTTGCTTATAAGTCTGGCGTATCGTTTTCTATGATATCTCAAATTGAAAGAGGAGCTAAAAGTATCCCTAAGCCTGCTACACTAGAAAAACTTGCTGAAGGATTAAATGTTCCGAAACAAGATATGCTTAAATTAGCCAAGTTAGAACTGATGCCAAGCAACATCATCTCTTTAGACAGCAGTAACACAGTCCAAGTCCCAGTACTAGGCACGATTGCTTGTGGCGAACCAATCACCGCTGATCAGAACATCGATTCATACATACCAATGATTAAAGGTTCATTACCAAATGGAAGTAACTTCTGCCTTCACTGCCAAGGTGACTCAATGGAGCCCAAGATTTCAGACGGTTCACTGGTAGTTATCCATGAACAACCGACAGTTGAAGATGGCGAGATTGCTGCCGTGCTAATCGACGGCGAAGCCACGCTAAAGAAAGTCCATCACGTCGGCAAGCAAGTACTACTGATGGCAATTAACGATAAGTATGAACCAATCGTTTTGGACGGCAAGAAAGATAGTCGAATACTCGGGAAGGCAATCCAGGTCATAACTAAGCTATAATATAAATAAGTCCAGATACGGATGACTATAAAAGCTGAACTTACATAAGAAGGTAATAATCATGGCAACGCTAGGAGCAATTATCATTGTCGTTGGTTTCTACATCATTTACAGGAACTCTAAGGTGGTCAAGACCACTTACTACTTGCCGCAGCACATGATGAGCGAACATGCTGATGTGACAGATACGCTAAGGCGAGACCGTAAGTCTGACACGGTCTGGTTCCCCAACTCGAAACGGCCTGAGCAACACTACTATCTGACTGGTATCGAGTTTTCGCCAGAGTATGTTAAGCGTGAAGGAACGATCAAGGGTAAGCCTGCTAAACGCGGTCACTACGTCCGTAACACGATTTTCTTCGGGCTGATCGGGACGGCAGCTACACACGATAGAGCGGCGACCCCAGACAAGCACTACACTTACAACGTTGAAAAGCCTGGGTATGGTTATCTATATCTGATAGACACGGACTTACGGCATAGCTTTAAAGTTGAGTTCAAGTCGACTAGCTACAAAGCTGACTTGCTTAAGAAGTTCGTGACTAGAAACAAGGAAATAAGAGATATTGAGCTGTAAATAAAAAAGAGCGGTCAGTCCCTAGCTGATCGCTCTTCGTCTAGTTGCTATGTGTGCTGAGGAACTCGCGTACCTTGGCCTTGTCGAAGTAGTAGATACCATCGATGTGGTCGTAAGGCAGTCCCAGTGCCATCAAGCGCTTGGCTTTGAGATGGCTGAGACCATCAAGATAAGCTTGCAGGTTCTTGATACCTTTTATAATCGGCGTGTAAGGCACTTTCGGTTCGGCTAAGTTGCGAACTTCGAGCACCAGCTTATGTGTCAGTTGCTCTTTGAAGTCTTCGTCCAGCTGGATAGACACTTCCATGATGACTACCCCCTTTTAAACTATGCTATATAATAGTAGGAAAATTTCATAAACTATCCTCTACTATTCATATACAATCATATAATGATACGAACAAAAGTTCTACGAGATTTAGTCATTAGGAAGATTTTTTTGAAAGGATGATAATCATGGCAGTAATTAAACAGTATAAGACTAAGGACGGCGAGAAGCGTTACTTCTTCCGAATTTATCTGGGCGTTGATGAGCAGACTGGCAAGAAGCGGCAGACAACTCGTCGGGGTTTCAAGACCAAGCGTGAGGCTAAACTGGAGATATCTAAGCTCGAACTCGAGATTGAAAAAGGCGGTATCAAGAAGCCTCAGCAGGTTAGTTTCAAGCAGGTATATGATGAGTATGTAGAAGCCAAGCGTCTGACCGTGCGTGAGTCTACGATCTATAGTTTCAACCTGCTCATCAAAAAGCACGTGCTGCCTAAGATTGGCGACAAGCGTATCGGCACTATCGGCTCAGCAGAGTTGCAGCGACTAGTCAACAGTATCTTCAAGAAGACCGCCAACTATAAGAACATCTACTCCAGACTGCGTTCCATCTTCAAACTAGCTCGTCAGAAGGGTTACGTGGACAAGGACCCCTTCGAGTTCGTGACGTTGCCCACTAAGCACGTCATCAAGGATAAGGAGAACTTTTACAGCAGAGATGAGCTGCAAGCTTTCTTGTCGCTTCCCTACTTCGCCAGCCACTTCAGAGAGCTGACTTTCTTTCGTCTGCTGGCTTTCAGTGGCATGCGGAAAGGTGAAGCACTAGCGCTGCGCTGGAGCGACTTTAGCTTTGATGAACGGACTGTCAGTATCAGCAAGACCATCTCGATCGATGATCATGGCCGTGGGACCGTCAACGTTCCTAAGACTAAGAACAGCCACAGGACGGTCATCTTGGACACTAGGACCTTATCTATGCTAAGGCAGCTTAAGCTGGACCAAGTAAGACAACTGATGCGGGAAGGCATCGGCAAGCTGAAGGACGCTATCGTCTTCTCACCAGATGGCACGCACCACTACTCAGCCAACGTCCCGAACAACTGGTTGCGACTAGCCTACAAGGGTCAGCATATCGACCATATCACGGTTCACGGCTTTCGACACACACATGCTAGCATGCTCTTCGAAGCTGGGGTCTCCATCAAGGAAGCTCAGCTACGGTTAGGACACTCCAACGCCACCACTACTCTGCAGGTCTACACGCATGTTACTGACAAGCAGAGTGAAAAAGCTGCTGATAAGTTCGCCAAATTTGCCGATTTCTGAGCAAAGGATAGTCAAAAGGACGCTCACCGCTTCTTGAAAAGCTAGCTGAGCAGGCATAATCACTGGTTTAAGAGCCTTTTAGAAACTATGGATAATAGTTACTATCTAATAGTGATATAGAAAACCATTCAAAATAATAGTAGATTACTTATTCTACACTTAGTGAATTGATTCACAATTTAAAATTAAGTTATTACATGATTGTTGATTTAAATTGCTCATGTGCTAAAATGAATTGACTAATTTAAAGGGATGGTGTGAAGTGATTATCGTATTATTAATAACGATTTTGATGCTCTGGTTAGTATGGAAGTTTTTCAGTAGTTGGCTTTGGTGGATCCTATTATTTGCAGCTATCATCTGGATGTTGAAAGTGTTTTTCTGGGGAGCAATCATCTTAGTGGTATTAGGAGTTATTGGTGCATTCTCAAATAACAATCAATAATAAAAAAACGGTAGTTCCATAGTGAAATGGAGCTACCGTTTTTATTATTGGATAATTTATTCTAATCATATAGTTCTGGCATCCGTTGTGCAGCAGATGGTAATTTTTGGCGCACCTTCTTAATCACATCTAAATCAATATCAGCATACAAGATGGTTTCGTTAGTTCCTGCTTGGGCAGCGACGATTCCCATTGGATCGACTACTTGACTCAATCCAACTCGGTTGTCACTATCGGGTTTATCGCATCCCACAATGAAGGTCGTGTTTTCAATTGCACGAGCTTTCAATAAGGAACTCCAGTGATATTCTTTTAGTGGCCCGCTAACCCAAGCTGTTGGAATGATAATAATATCAGCGCCATGAATTGCTTCATAACGCGCTACTTCTGGGAACCGAAGCTCATAACAAACAAATAAGCCAATTTTACCGAATGGCGTATCAATCGGTTCAAATAATTTATTACCAGGCTTAATCTGATCAGACTCCTTAGTCCCAAATGCATCGTAGAGATGCGTTTTATGATAGGTGCTAACAATGTTACCCTTATCATTGATGACAACGATCGTGTTATAGACCCGTTTATCATTATTATCATCATTAGTTTCACGCATCCCGAATATGATCCAGACATGCTTTGTCATCGCTGTTTGTCTTGCATTGGTTACAAATGGGCCATCCAGGGCTTCAGAATGTTGATTAATTTCATCCAATCCAGCCGTTGGTGATATGGTGCTCATGAACATTTCTGGAAAGACAACTAATTCAGCGCCGTGTTCCGCAGCTTGATTAACAAAGTCATTAAATTTAACTTGATTAACATTTTGGTCAATATCGGAATATGCTTGGGCTAATGCAATTTTATAAGTCAAATGATCACCTACTTAATATTATTTTAATTGAATTCTAATCTAACCATTAAAGAATGTCAATCTTAACTCCATTATGTGTTTGTGAATAGACACTAAATAGTAGATATGGTATATTAGTTTTGTAATTAAATAATCTAACTGTCCACTGGGGTGCCGTATGGCTGAGATAATACCCATTGAACCTGATTCTAGATAATACTAGCGTAGGAACGTGGCTGAAGTCGAAATAAAAACGATTAATAGGCGCTTTCTGAATTGCTCAGGAAGCTTTTTTTATTTCCCAGGATGGTTATTAATTAGGAGGATTCAACATGTTTTCAGATCAATTGAAACAACAAGCACAACCAATTCTAAAGGAAATTTTCGAACATCCCTTCATCAAGGGGATTGCTAATGGTGAGGTCCCTGCCAAGGCATTGAAATTCTATGTTCAACAAGATTATCAATACCTTAGTGAATTCATTAAAATTTATGGTAATGCGATTGCTAAATGTAATGACCGTGAATTAATGAATTTCTTTAATGGTCAAATTAGTTTTATCTTAAATAGTGAAATTCATCCCCATCATATTTTCTGTGACATTGCGGGGGTCACATATGAAAGTCAACAACACGCTACCCCATCGCCTAAGGCATATTTATATGAATCACATATGCATCGGGCAGGAGAAACGGGTTCGTTACTGAATATTTTAGCCGCTTTTCAACCATGTCCTTGGACCTATTCAGAAATCGCTGATCACTTGGTTAGTGAAGGGTATGCTACTAAGGATAATCCCTATTATGATTGGATTATGTTCTATGCTAGTAAGGAAAACGATAAGACCATGAGTGATACTGTGTTTGAATTTGTTGATCGATTTGCTGAACATGCTTCTAATGAAGAACTAGCAGAAGCAAGTCAATACTTCTTAAAGAGTTGTGAACTAGAATGGCAGTTCTGGGAACAGGCGTTTTATCAACAAGACTGGCAATTTAAGGAATCTCTAGAAGCTGCTAAGGAGGAATATAAGTAATGAAAGAATTTCCTGAAACGTTAACGATTGCTGGAACTGATTCTGGTGGCGGTGCTGGGATGATGGCTGATATTAAAACCATGCAGGAATGTCATGTGTTTAGCACTAGCGTGGTGGTCGGAGTAACCGCTCAAAATACATTGGATGTTCAAAAGGTATATCCCCTTCCCCTCGAGATGGTGGATGCTCAGTTTGCTTCAATCGCTGATGATTTTGTGATTAAGGCGGCTAAGACAGGGGCGCTATTTGACGCTGAACACGTTGCATGCGTTGCTAAAAATATTAAGAAATACTCGTTCGGCAGCTTAGTGGTGGACCCAGTTATGGTTGCTAAAGGTGGTGCGAAACTACTGAGCGATGATGCGATCGATACTGTGATTTCAGATCTCATCCCGCTAGCTGACATTATTACGCCTAATATGCCTGAAGCTGAAACGATCGTTAAACATAAGATCGAAGGTAAAGAGGCAATTAAAGATGCTGCTCGAGAAATTCAAAGATTGGGCGCTAGGAATGTCGTTATTAAGGGTGGCCATAGCGATGGTCCCGAGAACGCTGATTATGTACTATTGGCCGATGGCACCGATTTTTGGATGACTGGTAAACATGTTGACTCTAAGCGTAAGCACGGTACTGGTGATACCCTTTCATCAGTAATGGTGGCAGAACTTGCCAAGGGTTGTCATGTTGAAAAAGCAATTAAGTGTGCTAAAGCCTACATGAATGAGATCTTGCAACATGAAATTCATGTTGGTCAAGGACACGGACCACTAAATCATTGGGGAGCTGAAGGAACAGATGTTAAAATTTAATACGGATATGTTGAAGGTCTACTTTATTGGTGGTACCCAAAACATTAATGGAGATAAGGATAAATTTATTGAGCAATTAACGCTGGCTTGTCAAAATGGAATTACTATGTTCCAATACCGTGAAAAAGACCATGGATCCTTGAGCGGTGATGATCGCTTAGCATTAGGAAAACAAGTTCGTCAGATTACTAGTAAGTACTCGATTCCATTAATTGTGGATGATGATTTTGAGTTAGCGCGCCAAATTGATGCTGATGGAATTCACGTTGGCCAAAGTGACACACCAATTCAAGACGTCGTAGCTGAAGCAAATGGGATGATTGTTGGTCTATCAGTTCATAATATTGATGAATTAGTTGCTAGCGGTGACTTAACGGGCGTTGATTACTTAGGTGTCGGCCCAGTCTTTTCAACTCACAGTAAGGATAATGCTAAGGAACCGATTGGTTTAGATGGCCTATTTCAGATGAATCAAGCGACATTGAAGCCCATTGTTGCCATCGGTGGAATCCATGAAAATAATGTAGCATCAGTTCTAAAGCATTCCGTTAGTGGTGTTGCCGTTATTTCTGATATTATGCAAAGTAAAGACGTTGCCCATACGATTCAGGTATTGAAAGGAGAAGCATAATGTTAACGATTGAATCAATTCATAAGCTTAATCCAGTGATTTTAAACGTTGCCAACATGGTGACCCCCCAACACGTAGCGGATGCAATCAATTTTTACGGAGGCTCACCCATCATGTTCACGGATGAACGCGAGGCAGCTGCCCTAACTAACATTGCATCAGCAGCTGTTTTCAACATGGGATCCACTAATGAAGATACGTTGAAAAATGTAATCGCAAGTGGAAAGGTCGCAAATAAACGTGGAATTCCCGTTGTGATCGATCCAGTTGCCATTGGTGCGACTGAACTACGTCAGGATAATTTTTTCCGTGCTGCTAAGGAAGTCAAGTTCAATGTGATCCGTGGTAATGCTGGTGAAATCGCCTATCTTGCAAACGTTAACTGGACTGCAAATGGGATCGATGCTGGAAATGGCGATGCAGATGTTGCGTCAATTGCCCAAAAAGTGGCTCAAAAATACGATTGTTGGGTCGTCTTATCTGGAGAAAGAGATATCGTTACCGATGGCAATACAACCTACTCAGTCGATAACGGCCATCCATATTTTCAAACAAACGTTGGTTCTGGTGACATGCTAGATGGGATCTTAGCTACCGCAATTGCAGTTGAAAATGATCTTAAATCGTTAGTTCGAGCAACTGCTACCTTTAGTATCGCTGGTGAAATTGCGGGGGAAAAATACCCTAACCAACCAGCATCATTTTTCGTTGAATTATATAACCAACTAGCAACGATCAATGATAATGAAATCGACACGCGAATGAAAATCCATCAATTATAATTTACAATTTTTGATTACGACACACAAAAGCGCCCTACCATCAGGTAAGACGCTTTTTATTTTAATATGCTTGAATAAATAATTGGATTGCAAGGCCGAATGCTAAGATGGCCACGATCCATTTGATTACCTTTTCAGGGATGATCCGTACGATCTTAGGGCCAATGTAACTACCGATCAACAATCCAGATCCCAGTGGTAACACTAAAATCCAGTAAACATGGGATTGAAATGCATAAATAATCATGGCAACCAAATTACCGAAGAATGATGAAACGTTTCTAATCGCGTTGTAAACAGCGTATTTCTCATTAGTGATTTTTGATAAGATTGCATTAACGATAATTCCAGAAGCGGCCCCAAAGTAACCAACATAGGCTCCCGTTAAAAAGATGGCAACTGAGTATAGGATCTGTCCTAATTTACCAACTTCACGTTTCTGAAGCTCTGCTCCCTTTTTCTTTGGCCATATCATCGTAAGTGCAGCAAATAAGATGAAGAATGGTACTAACTTGGTAAAAGAAGCACTTGAAAAATGAAGTAATAGGAACGTTCCCATGATACTACCACCAAAAATAAAGATGGAGGTGGTAATTAACTGCTTTACGTGTCCCTTCAATTCCGGCATTGATGACAATCCAGAACCGATCCCGTTAAAAATAACTGATGAACTATTGGTGACATTCGCATAGACTGGTGGTAATCCAGCAACGTATAATAACGCTGGATAAGACACTAGTGAAGCCATGCCGACCGTACTACTTACGATTCCCGCAAGAAAGCCGAACGGAAAAAGTAGTAGGAGTTGACTAATACTAAAATGCATTTTTTCACTACCTTTTTATGTAATATTATTCAATTATAGTCCCAAAAGGGTCCCATTTTCCAGTTAAAAATGGGACCCTTTTATTTTATTTGTTCAAATTAACCTCATTGACCAATAATGCACCGTCATATTCATACTCGCGAAGATTTTCTGAGAAAATTTCTAACGATTGTTCGCCATACTGATCGAACAAACTAGCAATGTGCGGAGAAATAAATACATTTTCCATTTGCCAAAGCGGGCTGTTATCTAGTAATGGCTCTTGATCCACTACGTCTAAGGATGCTGCACTTACAATTTGTTGATTCAATGCATCGATCAAATCATTTGTAACGACGCTGCCACCGCGTCCCACATTGATGAATATGGGATGATTAGTTAAACGGTTGAAAAAGGATTGGTCAAAGAACTTATCGGTGGCTGGAATCAAGGGGAGTGAATTAATAATAATATCCGCATTCACTACGTCCGCATTAAAGTCCGTCATGGTGAATGTTTCATCAAAGAACTTAGCTTGATGTCCATTGCGATTGATTCCAATAGTTTTAACGTTAAACACATGTAAAATTTCTGCTAACCGCATCCCAATTGCACCAGTCCCATAAATTACCACACTGCGATCTTCTAGGATCTTGAATGGATGCGTCGGTTTTTCCCATCGGTTCATTTTGGTGATCCGCTCTAAGTTCCGATATTGATTAAAAATCATCCCCATGATCGTTTCAGCAATCGGTTCAGAATGAATTCCCTTGACCGTAGCTAATCTAATCCCCCGTTCCCTCATTTTTGCAAGTGGGAAATAATCTACCCCGACTGAAAGGGCTTGGATCCATTTTAATTGACTTTTCGGATTATTAATAATTGCTGGAACCAATTTATGATCGTAACCAATGATGACGTCAATTGAATTTAAATCCATTTCAGATAATTGTTGATCAGCAAAAAAGAGGTTTTCTTTCATCAAACCAGGATGTTTAACCATTTTTTGTTTCATTTGTTCGATATCAAAGTTTTCATTAGGTGCACCAACTAAAATATTCAAGATGAACACTCCTTTATTATTAGTAAACTAAATAATTATACACTGATTTATTTATGAAATCTAAAATTTTGCTTGACGAATTAAAAAGATTATGTTTTAATTATAAACATCGAAAAGAAATTTAATCTAATTCTAATATTTCTAATCGATACATAATATATATTTCATAGTAAAGGAGTTGATTCAATATGATGAATTCGACAGAAAAAGATTCACCACAGATGAATGCTGCTAACATGTCAGATGTTAAAGCAAAGTCTAGTTTCAAAGAAAGTGCTTATCTAGTTTTTAATGGGGTGTCCAATGCAATTTTAGTCACCTTGGGAGTTGGATTATTACTTGGTGCCATTTCGAACTTTGTTCATTGGCAAGCACTTGGGCAAATCGGCTTGATTTGTCAATACTTATTAGCACCAGCAATTGGTGCGGCGGTGGCCTCACAGTTAAAGACGAATACGTTGGTTCTTTTTAGTGCAATGGTTGCTGCTACTATTGGTGCGAACAATGTCTTCTTCACTAGCGGTCCAATGAATGCGACGACTGCAACCGGACATTTATTAGCTCAACCAGCTGGCTCTGCGATCTTCATGATTGGTCAACCAGTTAGTGCCTTGGGTGGAGCAGTTGTTGCAACACTTGTTGGTAAATACTTAACCGGGAAAACCCCATTGGATATGTTCTTAGTTCCATTCGCAGCTACCTTAGTAGGAACGGTTTCAGCATTAGGAATGGCTGCTGTTACTACTCCCACCCTGGTTTGGCTTTCCGGAGTAATTGCTAAAACAATGACGATCAACCCATTCTTGGGTTCAGTAGTAATCTCAATTGTTTGGTCAGTCTTCATGATGACCCCTGCATCTTCTGCAGCCCTTGCCATCGCAGTTATGCTTGATCCCCTTTCGTCAGGGGCTGCGTTGTTAGGAACGACTGCTCAATTTGTCAGTTACACTGTAATGTCATTTAGAGAAAACAAGCCTGGTGCAAACATCGCCCAAGGCTTGATCACTCCAAAGGTTCAATTTGGTAACATCACTGAGAACCCTTACATTGCAATTCCAGGAATGGTTTCAGCAGCAGTTGTTGCTCCAATTGGGACGCTTTTCTTCCACTTCTCAGTTTCATTTAAGTTAGCTGGGCTTGGTTTGAACTCACTGATTGCCCCAATTACGCTAGCATCCCAAAACATGGGAATGTTCGTTATGTACTTGGTTCTCGGTGTTGTTGTTCCCGCAGTTATCGCTTACGTTCTTGGTAAGTTCCTACGGGCTGCTAAGAAGATCAAGAAGGACGATATGCACATCGACCTAGTTTAAATCGATCAAATTATTAACCACAATTCTTTTAATAAAAACACCGCTAAACTGAAGGCTAAGTTTAGCGGTGTTTTTATGTTTGGAAAATGATTAAAGCATAAAAAATCGGGACATAATTACTCTGCTTACCAGTAGATAATTATATCCCGATTTCAGATTAAAGTGCCTGTGGTGCTGGGATTGATAGTTCCGTAGCAATTTGTTGAATTTGTGCTGACGTTACATCATCGATTGATACCCCATGTTTTTGATTATGCGCATAGTTTTTATATTCACGATCACCAGGAATCTTAATTTCAGTTTCTGGGAGGTGATCTAAGTTTCTAATACGGTTAAACATATCGGTCGCCTTAGTTCTTAGATCAGCTAAGTTGCCAAAAAACGAGGGATCAATTGTAATTAAACATTGACTAAAATCATGTTTTCCAACATTAGTATCAGCAGAAATTGACCCTTGTGCTAAGATTCCAGTTAAAATTTCAACAACTAGTGAGTTGCCGAACCCCTTATAGTTAGAATTGTGTTCGTTTGCACCACCAAGTGTTAAAACACCGCCCCCCTTTTGAGTTGGCGTTAATGCTGCAGTGGCTAAAATATCTTCCGCTTGTTTCGCATCTGAGACGACGTTGCGTTGCTTGTCAACCGCCCACTCACCAGGAAGGGGTTGTTTTTTCTTGTCTAAAACTTGAATCTTTCCACCAGAAACGACCGAAGTTGCTCCATCAAATACAAATGGATGTGGTTCAGCTGGGAAAGTAAATGCGAATGCATTCGAACCTAGAAAAGCTTCTAATGCATTTGTTGGCACGACCAATGGCCTTGTATTCGTGAACGCAATGCCGATTAATCCTTCTGCCACTGCCTTTCTTGCCCAATAGCCAGCAGTTCCAAAGTGGTTGGAATTGCGGATGACGGCCATCGAAATTACCGTTTCCTTTGCTTTTTGAATTAGTTTATTCATTGCAACATTACATGCAATTTGGCCCATATTTTGATTTGCGTCCACTAACATACTGGTCGGAGCCTCTTTAAGAATCTTAACCTGATTTTGCGGTTGGATTGTCCCATCATCCACCATTTTTAAGTACCATGCTAACCGCTGGATTCCATGGGATGAGATTCCCCTTAAATCAGCATCCACAAGTGTATCTGCCAATAGTTTACTGTCTGTTTCCGAAAACCCCTTCTTATTAAAAACTTGTTCTAAATATCTTAATTCATCAGTTGCTTTAATTTTCATATTAAAATCCTCCTAGGTATGTAGTTACTTGGTGCCAACTTATTTTTAAATTAACGCCCCCCTTCAATTTTGATATAATTAATACTAATGTTAACTGAATTTAGAACTGAATTTAGAAACGAGGTGCATTCGAATGCAACAATTTCCAGAAGCCCTAACGATTGCTGGGATCGATAGTGACGGTGGTGGTGGCATGCCGATCGATCTTAAGACGATGATGGCAATGAAGGTATATGGTCTTTCAGTAGTGACCACCACTGTCGCAGCTAATTCATACGGGATTTTAGATAGTCATATGCTACCGATGTCATTCATTCAAAATGAATTTAAAGCCTTAAGTGCTGACTACGATATTAAGGCTTGTAAAACTGGATTATTAGAAAATGCTGAATTAATTAAATTAGTGGTTAATAATTATCATCAGCATGACTTCGGTCCTCTGGTTGTAGATCCAGTCATATTAGCCAAAACCGGTGAGGTGTTATTGGATCAAATTGCGATTGACACCTTAAAGGAAGCATTAATCTCAATCGCCACCATTATTACTCCTAACTACTATGAAGCAGAGGTGTTGACTGGTTCTAAAATTCAAAAAAAATCAGATATGGTTAAGGTCGCCAATCAACTATTGGAGCTAGGGTGTGAAAATGTAATGATCAAGGGACGTCATGATCGTAATGGTCAACAACAAGAAACCGTGAGTGATCTTTTATTATTAGCATCTGGCAAACAAGTATGGCTAAATGGCCCCTACTTTAAAACGAATCGTAAAAATGGGACTGGGGATGCGCTTTCTGCTGCCATTGCTGCTGGATTAGCAAGGGGACACTCAATTGAAAAATCAGTTCGTGATGCTAAAAGCTACGTTGATTTAGCAATCAAAAACGAAATTATTGTTGGTCATGAATTCGGTCCAATCAACAATTGGGCTGGAAAAGAAAATGATAAACCTTATTAATAGATTTATCATTTTAGTCGTTATGAAATTAGTGTTCATCAACAAACTTTTGAACGCGATTCACAACTTCAGTTAGGTCTTCAGTACTAGCGGCATAGCTAAATCTGACATAGCCATCGCCACCAGGGCCAAAGATTGCACCTGGCATGATTCCAACCAATGCCTCTTTTGCAAGTTGATAACCGAATTTATAGCTGTCTTGTTCAAATTGTTCTGGAATTTTGGCAAAAATATAAAACCCCCCACTCGGTTCAGGGCTGGTAAATCCAGCACGCGTTAAACCATCACGAAGTAACTTTCGCCGTTTTAAATAGGTCTTTTTCATTTCGATCCCGTCATTTTGCCCATTTTTAAATGCTTCACTAGCAGCGTATTGGGCATTATCGGTTGCATTAGTATTAATCAAGGTATGAACGGCGTTGATTTTACTAATAATATTTGCAGGTCCGCAAACGATTCCGATTCTCCAGCCAGTCATTGCGAATGTTTTGGAGGCTCCGTTCATAACGATCGTTTGGTCAGGGAGTAGCTTTCCAAAAGAAGTATGCGGTTCATCATACGTTAGCTCACTATAGATTTCATCACTAATCAAAAAGACCTCGTGTTGCTTAATAACATTAGCTAATGCAACTAATTGATCTTTGGTATATGTATTACCAACTGGATTATTAGGGTAATTAATAATAATTGCCTTTGCATTGGGATGTTCTTGAAAAGCATTTTTGAGTTTTTCTGGTGATAAAATAAAGTCATTATCAGAGGTATCAATGAATACAGGAGTGGCCTTATTAAACTTTACGTTAGCAGCATATAATGGATAGGTAGGGGTCGGAATTAACACCTCGTCTCCTGGATTTAAAATGGTCGTAAAAACATCGTGAATCCCTTCTGCTAAGCCAACAGTGGTGGTGATTTGAGTATCTGGATCATAATTTAGACCATATTTATCTTTTAAAAATTTAACTGCGTTCTGGCGCAGCGGTTTGATTCCCCTGGGGTCAGTATAGTGACTTTCATCATCCTCAATTGCTTTAATAGCAGCATCCTTGATGTGTCGAGGAGTGGCAAAATCAGGTTCTCCATATGTCAATGAAATTAAACCAGGGATGTCGGCAATTTTTAAATTAAATTCGACAATCTCGTTTGACTTCATTTGTTTTACCGTATTGTTAATTTTACTTGATAGGTCCATTTTCAACGCCTCACTATCTAAATGATTTAATTTACAGATAAACAAAGCCCCCATTTCTACACTGTCTAGAAACGGAGGCTCCGTGGTACCATTCTAATTTAGACTCGTTATATTATGAGTCAACTTATTAACGTTTTTGAAAGATTCAAAAACGTGTGCACCGTTAATGGGGTGCCAAGTCATTATTATCTAATATTGATAATACCAAATCACAGGTCATTTTCATTAACCAACAGCTAATCCATTTACATCGACCATGGACTTTCTTAGTAGTGTCACTTAATTACTCTCCTGCTCAAATTGTTTATGCAAATATTTTATTTTTCTAATTATATTATAATCATTTTCAAATTATTTTCAAGTGATGTTAATTTAGATTAACTTATTGAAAAATAAAAAGCGGATTAATTTCTTGATCGTGAAATTAATCCGCTTTTTATTTTTATTTATTGGCTTAAAATTGATTATTCCTTAACGTTAACGGTAACATCGCTAAATCCATTATCGAACTTAGCAGTCCAATCACCAGCAGTTAAGCGTGGTGGTAATAAGAAAGTACCTGATGATACACGTTGACCAGCTTTAAATGATTGGCCTTGTTCGTGTAATTTCTTCACAAGCCATTGAAGTGAATTTAATGGGTTGCCTAATACTTCAGATGAAACCCCATCGACTTCTTCTTTACCATCATGATAAAGTTTGGTATGGACGTTTTCTAAGTCCTTCAAACTGAATTCGCTGGTATCTCGTTCTTCACCGTAGACTACGTATCCACCAACAGCGGCATCTGCCATGACTAAGTATTTAGATAATGATGGGAACCAGTCAGAGAAGCGGCAATCAGGAACTTCAACTCCTGAAGCAACGGTCGTCTTACGAGCTAAATCTTCAAGTGAATCGTTAACTGATAGGTCTTCTTTGGCCTTGAAAACTAATTCAACTTCAGCAAGTGGATCCATTAAATCACTACTTAATGATAATGTTGCTGGTGACTTAACGAAATGTTCTTGAACTTGAGCTCCATATAGTGGTTCGGTAGAATCGAACATGTCTTGGGTTTGCTTGCTAGTTAGACTAACTTTGTAACCACCTAATGGTTGTGACTTAAGTTCCATTAATCGACGTTGTACTCGATATGATGCATCTTCATCACTAAGTAAGTTTGCCCATTCATCCATCTTAAGAGCTTCGCGGTTAGTATAAGCATTGAAAAGTGCTTGTGCTAATTTTTCTTCAGCGTCATTTAATTCTACTACAGTTAAGTTTTCTTGGTTAGTGTTAGTGTTTGTCATAATAAATCGCTCCTTAATTTTTAGAACGAATCAATTGAAATGATTCGTACTATCATCCTAATGTAATTTTTAATCTGAATATCGCTGTCATCTGAGTTGTTGCTAATGTCTGATTTCATACGAACCACTTCTTTCTTATTATTATTTCAGAAAAGCAAAAAGCGCCCTTAGCCTCCCAAATTAATTGGGATCCTAAGGGCGCTCACGCGCGTTACCACCTTAATTCGCCAAGCAAGAATCGCTTGACCTCGACGTACGGTTAATTTAAAAATCAACGATACGCTGGCATGATAACGGGTGCTTCCGGTAGGACTTACTTTAAGTTCAGTCTACTAACTAAAGAATGATAACTACTCATAATCTCAATGCATTGTCACATCAACCCAATGCTTTCTGAAAGATCGATTAATTCGTTTTTTCTTATAATCGCTATTTGTTTATCTGATTGTTTACAAGTATATACCCTAAAATTATAAAGTCAACACTTTTTGACATTTTATTTTAATTTATTTTCATTTTATTCTAACTTTGCTTTTCTAGCTTGGAGTGATGCTTGCCATATAGGACATATACGACCATCCCAATTGCGAACCAAACGACGAATCTGACCCATGTTTCCCAATTCAATCCTAAGATCAACAGGATACAAAATGCAATTGAAATCAATGGAACGAAAGGAACACCTGGAACCTTGAAGCCTCTGTGAATTTCTGGGTGTTTTTTGCGCATCCAAATAATTCCAGCTGATACAAGGATAAATGCGACTAATGTTCCGATATTAACCATTTCTGAGAGGACATTTAAGTTAACGGCTCCAGCAACTAGTGCAGTGATAATTCCAAAGAACCACGTTCCCTTTACTGGCACTTGTTTCTTCTTATTAACTTCACCAAAGAATTTAGGGAATAAGCCGTCCCGCCCCATTGAGTAACTAATTCTAGTTTGGCCGTATAGGGAAACCAGTGTAACGGTCGTCATTCCGAGGATGGCCCCGACACTTACGATTACTGATAGCCATGTTTGACCAGTCGATCTTAATACGGCAATTACTGGATCGTTCAAGTAGTTAGCAAATGCAGTGTATTTAACTACCCCAGTCATGATTAATGTCATTAGGATATATAAAACAGTTGAAATGATCAACGATAGCATAATTCCTCTTGGAAGGGTCTTGCTTGGATTAACGGTTTCTTCAGCACTAGACGAAACGGCATCAAAACCGATAAATGAGAAGAATACGATCGAAGCCCCTGGAATAATTCCTGAAGCAACACCATGGTTGAATGAATACCATCCATAAGGAGCAAATGGTTTCCAATTGTAACTCTTGATCGCCCAGAAGGTCGAAACAATAAATAATACAATCACCCCAATTTTTACGAACACCATGATGTCATTAATTCGCTTGGTTTGGTTAATCCCCTGTGAGATGATGAACGTAAGAACAATGATCAAAAGAAAAGCAGGGACATTGAAGTATGAAGTTACTCCAGGAGTCGTACCAGCAGCGCTTGCTAACGATGGTGGAATATTAATCCCAAAACTATGTAGTAAGCTCGTTAAATACCCTGACCAACCTACAGCAACGGCGGAAGCACCTAATGCATATTCCAAAATTAGATCCCATCCAATAATGAATGCAATGATCTCACCAAATGCTAGGTAAGAATACGTATAAGCTGATCCAGAAATTGGTGCGAACGATGCGAATTCACCGTAACATAGTCCAGCAAACCCACAACAAATCGCAGCAATAATGAACGATACGATAATCGAAGGACCAGCAGTTAGGGAGGCCTTCCCTGTCAATACAAAAATCCCTGTCCCAATAATTTCACCAATTCCTAATAAAGTTAAGTCCATGGTCTTAAGGCTTCGCTTTAATGGGGATGCATTGGCAGTTATTTTTGTTAAATCTTTTTTCCTAAAGATATCCATTAATATCACCCCATGAAATATAAAAGTTGAATTAAAATTAAATTATAAATATCTAATTTTTACTAATATTATTCTAATTTTATTCATATGTCAAGGATTAATGTAATAAAAAATAACATAACTCGCTATTACATGTATATATATTAATTATTAACTATCATCATCATAAAAGATCGGTAAAGAAAATGATTTATAATGTAACCCACTTTTAATATAAATATATATATATTAAAATATGTTATGAATAAGTTAGTGATATAATTATCCATAAAGAGAGATGATGATATATGAATAAATCCGGATTCAAATCATTGATGATGGTTTTTATCGTGTGCCTAATCGGGGGCTTGGGATTAGGGATGAGTTTTACAAGTGCCAGCGCTTCCAGTACTAGGTGGCACGGCCTTGATTATGATGATGCAAGGAACCCCACTAATGTTAAGCAGATCAAAATCATGATTAATAATGTAGCTAAACACAAGGGCAATTACCTTAAATTGCATCTGACTGACGATACGGATTTTGCAATTGAAAATGATACAATTGGTCAAACAGTTAAAAAATACCCTAAAATGAAGGGTGGGCTTTACTATAATTCTGATACCAAAAAACTATTTATGAGCAAAGCACAATTTAAAGAGTTGGTTAAATATGGTTTAAAAAAACATATTACTGTGATTCCTGAAATTGATGTTCCTTCGCATACGGTTGGGTTACATAATGTTTTAAAGGTAACTAATCCGAAGTTGGATAAAGAAGTATATGATACGGCGTATGAACAACTTAGTTATGGTAAAACGGCAACTAAAGACCTTGTGAAAGCTATTTTTCAGGAATATTTACCGTTGATTCCAGCAGGTAGCCCGATTGGCACTGGTGGTGATGAACTATCCGTAGCGAGTGCAAAGCATAAGCAAGCATTGCTCAAGTTCGATAATGAACTAGATGAAAGCCTCAAAGGTTATCAAATGTGGATGTATAATGATAGTGCTCAAAAATTAACGTTCAAAAAGCTAAACTTAGATATTGTAATTGAATACTGGAGTCAAACTGGTGACCAAGATGTTAAGTCATATACGAAGGATAACTTGGCCAACAATGCTTCTGCTTCCCAATTACTTAGTAATGGGTATAAATTAGTCAACATTAATTCATACTTTCTATATTTACTACCTGAAAAGAGTTTTGTTACCAAGGAAAATTACAAGTACTACTTAAAGGATCTAGACACCTATTTTGGTGAAAATATTTTTAACGAAAAAAATTTTTATACAAAGGTAAAAGCTTCCAAGAATATCATTGGATCTGCCTCTAGTATCTGGTATGATGACAAGCCCGAAATGACCCCAGCTAAGACAGTTAAAGAATTAATGCCATGGGTCAACGCATTTTTAGATTGGGTCCATAAGGGTAAGCTTACTAAATAAAAAAACTAGTCCAGCTGGACTAGTTTTTTTATTCCATATTTTCAAATATTTATTTTAATAACTTATGGTGCCATTTTTGACCATCATAGCTATTATGATACCAATTTTGACCATTAAATTCATAACTATAATATCTAGTTTTACTAAAATCACCATTTTTAGCGGACAATCCAATATTCCAAGATTGGTAATTAGTATTGTATATGGTATCACCAGCCCTTAACACCACTTTCTGAATCCCGCTTGTGGTTGGCTTTTCTAACGATGTGATCCCATTATTACTAGTGGTGTTGTAAGGTAAAATATTTGAATTACTTGCATAATAAATATGGTTACCAATTTTTACTTGAACTGTTTTATCTTTATATGCACGGACTTTAAATACCTTAGTAATATCTTTTCCCTTATAATTAATAAAATTATTTTTTAAGACCCGCTTAATTTGGGTAGTAAGTTTTTTATCTTTCGAACTGTCGGTATCAGTATCATTATCTTGATTCATTAATTTTTCATAGCGTTTTAACCCAGAATATGATTGAGAAAAAATGCTGTTATTCCCAAGACCATCTGTTAAATTAGCTAATGAAAGATATCCTGATTGCCATTTATCATTAGTAAATGAATTACTGGTTAATGTTTTAACGTTAATTTTACTAATCTGATCGTTGTTACTAGTTAATTCAAAGTGGACAATATCATTATAATTAATCGTCCAATATGGCTTTATGACCGAAAAAATGTTTTTTCCATAAATTAGATCATTTTTGCTTTTCGTAATTTTTGCTTTTCGTAATTGCAAAATACGAATTGCTAGGCGGACTATAGGAACGCATCCCCTTGGCATAGATGATTGTATTTGCTGGAATGATTTTTGTTTTAGTGACGATCTTTTTCCCTGAAGAATCACTTGGGTAATGAACTAGTTTTGCTTGAACTGGTTGGGTCAATTTAATTTCACGCCAGTAGTCCCAATAAAATTTAATCGATGCTGGAACCTGGTCATTAGATACGATGATTCCATCTTCATTTTTGACTTCGGCATGAACTTCATTTGTTACCAGTAGAAATAATGTTGCAGATAACAACATAGTGGTCGTGATTTTTTTAATCATGAATTCCCCATCTCCTTCAATACATTATCTAATTTAGTCTTTTTACGCTTAAACTAGCTAATAATTAAAAAATAACCTCTGGATGAAGAACCATCATTCAGGGGTTATTTAAACTTTCATTTTTAATGATTATTTTTTAGCAACCACAATGGCGATGCTTTCGTGGGGGAATTTACTATTATTTGGATTGTATCCATAAACGAACCCAACTCCGAGACGCTTAAAGCCCTTAGTCTTAATGAATTTATTATAATTCTTACCAACTTTACCACTACTACCAGCGTTAAATAATGGTTGTTCTACCCAACTTGCTGTCTGAGCAGCATTTAAACGTTTATTGTTCCAAGCTCTAGAAGTAAAAATAGATTTATTGTGGTTTTTAGCATAGTACTTACCTGCAATTTTATTGAATGCTTTATCATTAAATGCTCTATGTTTACCACCAAAGATATACTTCATTGCTTTGCTGGCATATGTCTGTGCTTCCTTGTTTAATTTCTTATCAAATTTCATTTGTTTGGCACCACGAATATTAATATATTTTGCTTCGTTAGCATCATCTAAAATCATTTCCTTAACAAGGGGGACGTAATCTTTTTGAACGTGCTCTACGTGTTTAGCAGCAGAGACGTTCGTAGGATTTGAATATGTAAGTCCGAAGACAGTCCCACTAGCCAGAATTGTGGAAATCAATAAAGTTTTTATTTTTTTCATAATATTCACCTCATAAATATTATAATTTAATAAATATATTTAATCAATTATTGTGATTAAATGATTATAACAATCATTTAAATCGTTTCATAATTATTATCTTAAAAATTGATTAATTAAAATATAACTACAATCTTACCCGTTGTATGCCCTGATTCACTTTCTTCGAACGCCTGCTTAACATTCACCAAGCTAAAATCATATTGCTTTGAAATGGTCACCTTGACTTTATTATCAGCAATTTGTTCTGCAATTGCAGCTAATTGATTCGGCTTAACTTCAGTCTGAATGAAATCACCATTAATGGATAGTTGCTTACAAATATCCTGGTCAGGCATCCCACTAGTTGAAACGATTGCTCCACCGACTTTAATCAGCGAATAACTAACCGCCAGCGTCTTGCCACCAATCAAATCTAAAATTTTATCAAACTTATCAACGTCTTTAAATGCATCGGAATTGTGATAATCAATTACCTTATCAACTCCTAACCCCTGCAAAAAATCATTATGATCAGGACTAGCGGTCACTGAGACATTGGCTCCAGCATTTTTAGCAAATTGAATTGCAAACATCCCCACTGCTCCTGCGCCACCTTGGATCAATAACCGTTCACCTGCTTGAAGGTGCAATTTATCGAATAATGATTGATAGGCAGTTAAACCAGCCACTGGAATCGTCGCCCCATCTTCAAATGATACTGAACTCGGCAGAATCACGGTTAAACTATCTAAAGTAACAGTTTCTTCTTGAAGCGTTCCCTTATAGGTATTAACAAATGATACGACCCGATCACCTGGTTTGAATTTGGTAACAGATGATCCAACGGATTCAACCACCCCAGTGACATCGATCCCAGGCGTTGCTGGAAATTGCATGGACATCATCTGTTGCATATATCCCATCATTAACTTCCAGTCCATTGGATTAATGCTGACCGCCTTAGTTTTAACGATGATTTCATGTTCAACAGGGTTCCTAGTAACTTTGTCTGCTAACTTTAGAACTGAATTATTACCATATTCATTGTATTCAATTGCTTTCATCTTAATTCCACCCTTATGATAATTTACTACTATACTTAAATGCTAGTATTATCAAAAACTAAAGTCAATTGAACGTATTTTAATAGTGAATCCTAAATTAATAAATAAAAAACGTTGACTTAAACCCAACTTTAAGCTGTAAGCTAATAACATCAAATCAAGAAAGTAGATGAATATTTTGGCAAAAGATGTAATGATTGTAACGGGTGCTGGTCAATTAAGTATGGCGATTGCTAGACGGATGGGTGCCGATAAAAAGATTATCCTAGGGGATAAGAACCCTAATAATGCTAACCGAATTGCTGAAACGATGACGAATGCGGGCTTTGATGTCGAGGCCGTAGAAATGGATCTATCGTCACGGGCATCAATTCAGGAAATGATCCAGACTGCTCAACAATATGGTGAAATTAAACAACTCGTTAACGGGGCGGGACTATCACCTAGCCAAGCATCGATCGAAGCGATTTTAAAGGTCGATCTATACGGAACGGCAGTTTTATTAGAAGAAGTCGGTAAGGTTATTGCCAAGGGCGGAACTGGGGTCACCATTTCTAGTCAATCTGGATTTAGAATGCCCGCCCTTACTGCTGAAGAAGATCAACAACTTGCTTGTACCCCAACTGAACAACTATTGGATTTAGCCTTACTACAACCCGATAATATTGAAAATACCCTTAAGGCTTATCAACTGGCCAAGCGTTGTAACGAAAAACGGGTCATGGCAGAAGCCGTTAAATGGGGCAAGCGTGGTGCGCGGATTAACGACATTGCTCCTGGGATCATTGTTACCCCCCTTGCAATTGACGAATTTAACGGGATTCG